>NZ_SELI01000016.1:0-323727 GCF_007845595.1 Apibacter muscae | reverse complement strand
TGTTTGTTTTTTCTTAATTGTTATTGGCCTGTTTTTTTTCTTTTAGCTTTTTTCTCTCTTTCTCTGATTTCTTTTTAATTTATTTACTCTCTTTTGAGCTAATCTCGTATCTTTCATTTCCTTTTGATTTTATTTATTTTATTGTTCCTGTTATGCTCTTTCTTTTGATTTTTATTCTCATCTGTTCTAATCCTTTTTCTCTATATATTTTATATGCGCTTTTTAATTGCTAATCCCTCCCCAAAAAAAACAGGCTGATAAGACAGCCTGCTTTTTTTTTTATTTTTTTAATTACATTCGATTTGGACTTTCAATTCCTAATAAATATAAACTTAATACTATTACTTGTCCTGTGAACTGTGCTAGTTCTAATCTTAAATGTTTTTGTTCAATTGATTCTGAATTTAATATGGGATAGTTTTGATATAAATGATTAAATTCTTTAACTACTTCATATACATAGTTGGCAATGATAGATGGATTTAGATCATGAGCTGATTTTTCAATTGCTTCTGGAAAATATGATAATTGAATTATTAATTTTTTTTCTACTTCATTCAATTTATTATCATTATTAACAGTATCTTGAGGCTGTTCTTTTCTTAATATAGATTGTATTCTTGCATACGTATATTGAATAAATGGACCTGTATTACCATTAAATTCTACACTTTCTTCGGGATTAAATAAAATTCTCTTTTTGGGATCTACTTTTAATATATAGTATTTTAAGGCTCCTAATCCTACTGATTCATTTATCTTAGATTTTTCTTCTTGTGTAAATTCTTCTAATTTTCCTCTTTCAATTGAAATTTGTTCTGCTGTTTCAATCATTTCCTGCATTAATTCGTCTGCGTCAACGACTGTTCCTTCTCTAGATTTCATCTTTCCACTCGGTAAATCTACCATTCCATATGAAAGATGATACATATGATCCGCCCATGTGTATCCTAATTTTTTTAGCACTAAAAATAAAACTTGAAAATGATAATCTTGTTCATTGCCCACCGTATAAATTAGCTGATCTAATTTATATTTAGCAAAACGTTCTACTGCAGTTCCTAAATCTTGAGTCATATAAACTGAGGTCCCATCTGCTCTTAGTAATAGTTTTTGATCTAATCCTTCTTCAGTCAGATCAGCCCAAATGGATCCATCTTCTTTCTGCAAAAGAATCCCTTTTTCTAATCCTTTTTCAACTATATCTTTACCCAATAGATAGGTATTACTTTCGTATTGAATTATATCAAAGGATACCCCTAACTGTTTGTAAGTCATTTCAAATCCTTGATAAACCCAATGATTCATTGTATGCCACAATTCTCTAATTTCAGTATCTCCTTCCTCCCATTTCCTTAACATCTCTTGAGCTTCCAATAAAATTGGTGCTTTTTTCTTAGCTTCTTCTTTTTCATACCCTTTGGTAACAAGTTCATTCACTTGTTTTTGATATTCCTTATCAAAGATTACATAATATTTTCCTACCAGATGATCTCCTTTAAGTTTAGACGACTCTGGCGTCTCTCCTTCTCCATATTTTTGCCAAGCTAGCATAGATTTACAGATGTGTATTCCTCGATCATTTATTATTTGCGAAGTGATGACTTCATTACCTGCTGCCTTTAATATTTTACTAATGGAATACCCTAATAGATTATTTCTAATATGCCCTAAGTGAATTGGTTTATTTGTATTTGGTGATGAATATTCTACCATTATTTTATTTCCAAGCTCTTTCTTTATACCAAATTCTGGGTTGGAATAGTTGTTATTCAAAAAATTTATGAATAATTTATCTTGTAGGGTAATATTTAAAAATCCTTTAACAACATTATATGTGTGTATTATCTCGTTTTCTTCAAGTAAAGAATTTCCAATAGTACTTGCAATTTGTTCTGGCTTTTGTTGCAAATATTTTACTAGGGGAAAAACAACTAAGGTATAATCTCCTTCAAATTCCTCTTTGGTTTTTTGTATTTCTATTGTATCTATTTCTAATCCGAATATTCTTTCTATAGCTTTAGTGCATATTTTTTTTAATAGAGATTTGGGATTCATTATTTTATAATATTATTTAAAACTTAAAAATTTTTTCTGTTTTTATAATTAAAAGTTTAATGTAGATTTAATCTAATTTTTAGTATTGAAATACATTAATATATTGTCTGATATATATTTTAATTGTTCTTCCTCTAACTCGGAATGCATAGGTAATGAGATCACTTGATTAATCAATTGATCTGTAATTATGAAATCTTGATCTTTATAATCCTCACTAAAATAGGCTTTCTGCTTTCTCAATGGTACTGGATAATATATCATGGCTGGAATCTCTTTTTCAAGTAGATATTTTTGTAATTCATCTCTATTTGAATTTACAATCTTAAGAGTATATTGGTGAAATACATGAGTTGAATATTCCGCTCTCGTTGGTACTTGCAAATTTGGATGGTTAGCAAATGCTTTGTCGTAATAGTCCGCAGCATTCTTTCGTTTTTTATTATACTCATCTAAGTGTGGTAGCTTTGCATTTAATACTACGGCTTGTAAGGTATCTAATCTTGAGTTAACTCCTACCTCGTCATGATAATATCTTTTATACATTCCATGATTTACTATTCCCCTAATTTTATGTGACAAATTTTCATCATTAGTATAAATAGCTCCTCCGTCTCCATAACAACCTAAATTTTTAGATGGAAAAAATGAAGTGGTTCCAATCGTACCTATAGTTCCAGATTTTTTAGTTGTTCCATCTCTAAATATATAATCTGCTCCTATGGCTTGTGCATTATCTTCAATAATATATAGATTATGTTCTTGGGCAATTTTCAATATTTCTTCCATATTGGCGCATTGTCCAAATAAGTGAACTGGAATAATAGCTTTTGTTTTGGAGGTAATAGCTTTTTTTATTGCTTCTGGATGAATTGTAAATGTATTGTAATCCACATCAACCAAAACGGATTTAAGGTTCAAAAGGTTGATCACTTCTACAGTAGCTGCAAAAGTAAAATCTGCTGTAATTACTTCATCTCCGGGTTTTAAATCTAAAGCCATTAAAGCAATCTGTAACGCATCTGTACCATTGGCACAAGGAATAACGTTTTTAACCTGTAAATAATTTTCCAAATTATTTGCAAATTGTGTGACTTGTTGTCCATTTATGAATGATGCTGTATTTAATACTTGGTCAAATCCTATTTGTATTTCTTCTTCTATATGTTTGTATTGGCTAATTAAATCAACCATTTGTATTTTTTTCATCTTCAGATTGCATTTATTAATACAAATTTACTAAATGATTGTCAACTGCTTTAGTTTAAAATAAAAAACTCTTATAAATATTTATAAGAGTTTTTTATTTTAGTAATAATTTTAATTTATTTTTTTGGTTGCTGAGATTGAACGTTTAAATCTTTATTTTGTTCCTCATCCATTTGCTTTATACCTCCTTGAGGAATCGCTTGTTGATCTTTCTTAGAATCTGGTTTAAAATCTACCAATTCAACTTCAAATATAAGCGTTTGATTAGGACCTACAGGACCATTTTCTCCATAAGCCAACTCAGAAGGCACATATAAGATATACTTACTACCTTTATTCATTAGCTTAACGCCTTCCTGCCATCCTGGCACTACTTGGTTTAACGGTATATCTACAGGCTTACCATTAAGTTTTTTTGAATCATCCGCTATATATCCATCAATAGTTTTAAGTACATAGTTTACAGATACAATGTCTTCGCTAGTTGGGTTTGCTCCTGTACCTTCTTTTTCTACCTTGTATTGTAAACCGGATGGTGTGGTCTTAACACCTGATTTCTTTTTATTTTCTTCTAAAAATTTCTTCCCTTCTTCAGCATTTAATTTCTTAACTTTTTCTGCATGATCTGGAATATAGGTTGTCATGAAAGATTGTACTGAATCTTCCGGAAATAAGGATTTTTTTCCTTCTAGTTTGTCTTTGATTCCTTGCATAAAGACATCCCAATTGATAGTTTTGTCAAAACCTTGAGCTTTAAGATTTTGAGCCATATTTGATCCTATAATATAAGACGCTTTTTCATCATTGGTTTTTAAAGTACTAACGGAAGAAGAATTTCCTGACTTCTTATCACAAGAAACAACAGCCATACCTACGACTGCTAGTAAGAATATTTTTTTAATCATTGTTGAAAATATTTAAATGATTTTATTATTTATTTGTTATTCTGTATGCCTTGCACTTCCTGTGAATCTTGTGGTTGAGCTTGAAAATCCACTAAATCAACATCAAAGATTAATACAGAATTAGGACCAATTTCTGAACCTGCTCCATTTTCTCCATACCCCAATTCCGAAGGAATATAAAATCTATATTTAGAACCTTTGTTCATAAGTTTAACTCCTTCAGTCCATCCTGGTATAACTTTATCTAAAATAAATTCTACAGGTTGTCCGTTGTTACTTTTATCGGTAGAATCAAATACTTTTCCATCCAACAATTTCCCGGTGTATTTAACTTTTACTTTATCGGTAGCATTTGGAGTTTCTTTACCCGTACCTTTGGATAGAACCTCATATTGTAATCCTGAAGCTGTAGTTATAACTCCTTTTTTCTTTTTATTCGTAGCTAAAAATGCTAATCCTTCTTCTTTATTTTTTTTTCCTAAAACTTCTCTTTTCTGCTGTAATTCTGCCATTTTTTTCTGACCAAATTTCTGCATGAAAACATTTATAGAGTCTTGGGTAAATAGCAATGGTTTTTCAGCAAAAACGTCATTCATCCCCTGACCTAAAACTGTAACATCAACATCTTCAGATAAGTCTTGTGCTTTTAAATTTTCAGCTATGTTAACACCTATAGAATAAGAAAGCTTTTCTTTATCTGTAGTTATTTTTGTTGTTTTTTGAGCAAATGTCGGTAGTGCATATACACATAATGCTACCGCAATGATGTTTTTCTTCATTTATTTTTTATTAATATTTATAAATTCCTAAATTACGTTTAAATGATAAGTTAAGAATTTAAATTTTACGTATTTTTTAAGTGTCAAATAATATGCCAAGCGTTTAATACAAAACCTTATTGATTTGTTAAAATTATATATTAAATTAATTTATAATTATATCATTTACTTTGTTCTATTAAATCCTCCAATTCTTCAATTTGTTTTCTATATAGTTCTATCTGCTCTTCATATTGTTGAATTAACTCCGCATTTTTTGTTGGAACTGTTTGCTCCTCTGGTTTAGGCATGGATATAAAATCAACCAATTCAACTTCAAATATAAGTGTTTGATTGGGTCCTACAAAACTATTTTCACCAATAAGCTAATTCAGCAGGCACATATAAGATATACTTACTACCTTTGTTCATTAATTTAACGCCTTCCTGCCATCCTGGAATTAATTGGTATAGTGGAATGTCTACAGGTTTACCATTGATTTTTGAATCATCCACTAAATATCCATCAATAGTTTTAAATACATAGTTGACATATACTATGTCTTCGCTCTTTGGGTTTGCTCCTGTACCTTCTTTTTCTACCTTGTATTGTAAACCGGATGGTGTGGTCTTAACACCTGACTTTTTTTTTATTTTCTTCTAAAAATTTCTTCCCTTCTTCTGCATTTAATTTCTTAACTTTTTCTGCATGATCTGGATTATACGTTGTCATGAAAGATTGTATTGAATCTTCTGGAAACAAGGATTTTTTTCCTTCTAATTTGTCTTTGATTCCTTGCATAAAGACATCCCAATTGATAGTTTTATCAAAACCTTGATCTTTAAGGTTTAGAGCCATATTTGAACCTATAATATAAGATGCTTTTTCATCATTGGTGTTTAATAATAATAACCTTTGGGATAAGACAAAAGTTGTTGATAATAAAGCAAATAAATAGTTAGTTTCATTTATTATATTTTAATTTTTGTTTAGAAATCAAGCCTGAAATCAATTTTTAATTTTTCTAGCCAGGGATTTTCTTTCAGCATTTTCTTGTATTTGTCTTTTTCTGACAATGATATATTTATAGTTGATTGTTTAATATGGTAGGTAAATTCAATGGAAAAATTATTTAATTTATATTTCAACTTTTGAAAAAAATCTTCTCGTAAAGTCTCAAATTCTTCGTAAGAAGAATTTGAAGGAAATTCAAAACTAATTAAATATTTGTCCTTTAAATTGCATTTAGCTGAATTTAAAGCATTAAAGAGAATTGGCTCTTCTAATTTTAATTTTTCTAAATAGTCATTCCAAAATAATATAACTTGCTCTTCATTGAACTCATCTTTTGGTTTTTGCGAGGTATCTAAACTTAAATTTTTATCAATTTTTTCTTCTGTAGTTTCTAGTATGTTCTTAATTGAAAGTAAAGAGTTAGTATTTGACAATTTACTTTTAGGTAATTTTATTTGCTGGGGTAGTTCAATATCCTTGCGTTTTTCTTCAATGGTATGGTTTATAACCTGTGAAGTTTTTAAAGCATTTAATTGATTTTCTGTTGGAACGGATTTTACCGAATTAAAATTTCTTAATCTTTGTGGTAAAATTATTCTAAACTTTTTTTTTTACTCAAAGTAGATTCGTCAGTAGTTATGGATGCAAGTTGCATTAAAGCAATTTCTATAGACAACCTTGGATTTTTTGAACTTCTATAATTTACATCCGCTTGATGACATATTTCAATAGCATTTATTAAAAATTTAGGTTTACATACTTGCGCTTGTTCGATATACTTTTTCTTTGTAGACTCCCCAACTTCTAATAATGATATGGTTTGAGGGTTTTGGGCAACCATCAAATCTCTAAAGTGACTACCTAAAGATGCTATAAATGATTGAGGATCAAACCCTTTTTTTTCAATTTCATTAAAAACAAGTAGTAAATTTGGTATATCATTATTTAAAGCCATATCTGTAATTCTAAAAAAATAATCATAATCTAATATGCTTAAATTTTCAGTTACTGCTGACAGGGTTAATTTTTTTTGTGTAAATGTAACTAATCGATCAAAAATTGATAATGCATCCCTTAAGCCTCCATCTGCTTTTTGAGCTATGATATGAAGAGCATCTTCTTCGTAATTAATTTTTTCTTTTATAGCGATTTTTTGTAAATGCTCCTTGATATCGATTACTTCAATCCTTTTAAAATCATAAATTTGGCAACGAGATAGAATTGTTGGTATTATTTTTTGTTTTTCTGTCGTAGCTAAAATAAATATGGCATGTGCCGGAGGTTCTTCCAATGTTTTTAAAAATGCATTAAAAGCTGCATTGGATAACATATGAACCTCGTCAATTATATAAACTTTATATTTACCAACTTGGGGTGCATATCTAACTTGTTCAATTAAGTTACGTATATCATCCACAGAATTATTCGAAGCTGCATCTAACTCAAATATATTAAAAGCAAAGTCATTTTCATCAGTCTCTCCAAATTTTTCGTTAATTTTTCTTGCTAAAATACGTGCACAAGTAGTTTTTCCTACACCTCTAGGTCCGCAAAAGAGTAAAGCTTGAGCCAATTGATTATTTTCAATAGCGTGTTCTAAAGTATCTGTAATATGACTTTGTCCTACTACAGAATCGAATTCTAAAGGTCTATATTTTCTTGCAGAAACAACAAAATTATCCATACCTTACAAAGGTACTATTTTAATTTAAATTGTGTTTAATATGAAAAATATTTCTGTATTTGTACTTTAATATTAATAAAATCTAATAAAGATAGATAATATTTGATAACAATAAATATTAAATATGAACCCTGAAATTTTCATTAATTAATAATCCGGCAAATACATATACTATTTAAAATTTCTAACATTATAAATAATACATAAAAATTTACCATAAAACAAAATATTCAGTACAAATACATTAATTGTATAGGAATTTTTAACAAAAAAAGTTAGTACAATGCACTAACTTTAACAATAAAAAATTGATATATTTTATATTAATTATCTTTTAGCTCTATAGTCACTAACTGACAATTGTTTTCTGCCTTTAGCTCTTCGTCTTGCTAAAACTTTTCTTCCATTAGGTGTAGACATTCTTTCACGAAACCCGTGTTTGTTTCGTCTCTTTCTTTCTGAAGGTTGAAATGTACGTTTCATTGTATATTATCTTATATCGTTATTCGTTTCTAAAACTTTTCAAGGGTGCAAATATAATATTAATTTTTAATAATACTGCTTAAATCTATTTTTTTATTCAAATGTGAAAAAATAATTGTTAAATTAAGTATAGATTATTTTTAAAGTCAATTATTTGTTTGTACTTATGAGTATAATACTATCCATTTTCATTTTTAGATAATCTTTTTTTCTTTTGTAATTAGATTTCAATTCTTCCTTTCTTTTTTTATATTCATTTTTAGATAAACTATTTTCTTGTCTCTCTAACTGATCTTTTTGTAGATCATATTCATTTTCTAACTTTTCTAATTGTAACTCAAGCTCATTAAATTTTTGATATTGCTGAGCCAATTCAGGATTATCATAAGATGCAGAATTCAAATTTGATTGTTCTCCATTTATTAATTTATTTATTTCACTTAAATATTGAGATTTCAATTTCCTCTTCTCCACCCCTTTTTGATAACCTGAAAGTTTAGGATCCATACCTATTGCTTTCATTTTGAATCCCAATTCTTTTTTAAGAATTGCAATTTGCGATTTCTTTTCAGCACTTAAGTTATTATTATTTTCAAAGGGTTTGAAATCATTCTCCCAATCAACCTCATCGCTTAAACTGTTTGATGAAGTTATTTCTTTTGAAGATAAATCAGCAGGACTAGAATCTTTATTATTAGAATTGCATGATAATAATAAAAATGAAATACTATAAATCAATATATTATTAAATTTCATAATTTATAAGTTAAATTTTATTTAACAAATATAATTATAAAGTTAAGTTATTTAAATAAATTTTGAATTAGTTGAAATATAAAAAGCAAATCAATAAGCCGGATTCTGTCATTTTTTATTTCTAAAAAAGCCTTGTTATTTATCTAGAATAAAGATTACTCTTTATTTCGAACTGCCTACCCCTCAACAACGGGCGGATCACCCTTAAAAGCTGATATACATAGCATTGCACCTTATAGAGTTTACCTGATTTCACTACAGCCTAACTGTACATTCTTTCTGTTGCACTTGTCCTCACTTTACAGTGGACGGGCGTTACCCGCTATAATATCCTACGGTGTCCGGACTTTCCTCTTTTACTAATGAGTAAAAGCAACAAGGTTGATTTGCTTTTTTGCAAAAATACATTATTAGAATTTCTGAATCTAATATTTAATCAAAATAATTACTTTTGTTTAAATTTTAAAATTTACATGTACACATTAGAGCAGCTTCAAGAAGGCATTATATATTTAATTGATAAACCTCTAGATTGGACTTCCTTTGATGTAGTAAATAAAATTAAATGGAGAATTAAAAGACATTTTAATGTAAAAAAAATAAAAGTCGGACATGCCGGAACTTTAGACCCTAAAGCTACTGGGTTGTTAATTGTTTGTGTTGGAAAATACACTAAAAAAATACAGGAAATACAAAATGCTACTAAAGTTTACACTGGTACTATTAAATTGGGAGTTCAAACTCCTTCTTATGATTCTGAAACTAATGAAATAAATCCTAAAGATTATTCTTATTTAAATAAATTATCTATTAATGATGCTACCAAAAGTTTCATTGGTTTACAAATTAACCAAACCCCACCCTTATATTCTGCTTTAAAAAAAGAGGGTAAAAGATATTACGAAATAGCTAGAAAGGGAGAATCTATTGATATATCTGCACGGAAGATTAATATATACGATTTTACCATCACAGAGATACAATTACCTTTTATAAAATTTAAAGTTCATTGTAGCAAAGGAACTTATATTCGATCGCTAGCTCACGATTTTGGAAACTTATTAGGTTGTGGAGGATATCTTACAGAACTTCATCGTGAGAAAATTGGGGATTTTGATGTTGAAAATGCTAATAATTTAATTTTAGTAAAAGAAGATTATTTCTCATAAATTTACTTAGCTATAATTACTTCAATCCCTATATCTTCAAGTCTTTGTAAATCAGTAGTTGAAATACCATCGTCTGTAATTAATACATGAATTTTCTCAAGTTCTACAATTTTCCCAAATCCACGTTTGCTAATTTTCGTAGAATCAGCTAAAACTATTACTTTTTCAGAGTTTTCAATCATCATTTGATTTAATTTAGCTTCCATCGTACTTGACGTAGATAGACCAAAATCAAAATCCACTCCATCTGCTCCTAAAAATAGCTTATTACAAGAATAATTACTAATCATAAGTTCTGCATATGGGCCCATTACTGAGCCGGATTTGGTTCTCACATCCCCCCCCAGTTGAATGACATTAAAATTAGGATTTCCGTACAATGATAGAGCCGGCTTTAAAGACGACGTAAGAATCGTAAGTTTTTCATACTGACTACCTATCACTTGAGCAATCATTTGAGTAGTTGTTCCCGAGGATATAGTGATAAAATCATTTTCTTCAATTAAACTTAATGCAGCCTTTGCAATCTTCGTTTTTTCTTCCACTTGAAGAGTCTCTTTTTTGTTTATGTTTCTTTCTTGTACAATAAACGACTCTCTAGTAGCGCCTCCATGTGTTCTATAAAGCTTACCTATTTTTTCAAGATGAGTTAAATCTTTTCGTATGGTTACAGCAGAAACATTTAATTTTCTACATAAATCTGCTACAGAAACATAATTGTTGTATTTTAACTCATCTAATATTTCTTGCTGTCTGATATTATTAATATTATTAGGGCTTCTCATATATTCATCAAGTATAATTAATTTTCTAATAATTTTTTTATTTTTCAATTAATAAGAAATAAAATCTAAATTATTACTATGCAAAAATAGTAATTTTTATATAAAATGAAAGTTTAGTGCTAATATTTGAGCAAATTTAGGTGAAATAATTTTCGTTATTGAAATCTTAAACGCTCAAATCTATTTTACTATATGTAGTTAAATGCTAATAAATGATTAAAAATAAGAATCCTAACTAACTACAAACAAAATTTACTGCATGCATAAAAAAAATTGCGTTTTATTATTGTTTTGTTTCGATTTAGTAAATATATTTGCTATACTTAGATTATTAAAAATAACATCAACTAAAACTCAAAATTATTAACTAAAACCAATACAAAATTATGGACTCAGTACTAACAACTAAATTTATAGGAGAACTATTAGGTTCTTTCACACTAATCGCATTAGGATGTGGTATAAATATGAATTTGACATTAAAGAAATCTTATGGTGAAGGAAACACATCCTCAGTAACAGGACCTCTAGCTTGGGGTTTTGCAGTTGCGATGGCTGTAATTGTATCCTCTCCTTTTGATACCGGTGGACATTTCAATCCCGCTGTAACTATTGGTCAATGGGCTGCGGGCGTTTTCCCTAAAGAATGGATATTAACCTACCTCACCGCTCAATTTATTGGATGTTTTCTGGGAGCATTGGCTGTATCCTTTATTTATAAAGGACACCTAGATCAAACTGCTAGTGAGCCAGCAAAATTATTAGGTGTTTACGCAACTAATGCATCTATTAGAGAAAATAAAATCCAAAATTTTTCATCCGAACTTTTAGCTACTTTTTTCCTTATATTAATAGGTTTATGTATGGGAGCAAATCATGCAGGAGTAATTATCGAAAATTCCACTGGAATCCCTCAATTCACACATTCTGTAGTTGGGTTTGGTTCGTTAGGAGCAATCCCTGCCGGATTTATGATTTTTGCTATAGGAATGGCTTTCGGTGGTATAACCGGATGGTCTTTAAATCCTGCAAGAGATTTAATGCCGCGTTTAGTTCATCAAATTCTACCTTTAAAAGGTAAAGGAGATAGTGATTGGGGATATGGAATTGTATATGCATCTATAGCACCTATGATTGGCTGTTTATTAGCTGCAGGAATATATTTAATTATAAAACCATATTTTGGTTAAAATAAATACAACCTTTAAAAATAATAAAATGAAATTTTTTATCGACACCGCTGATCTAGATCAGATTAAAAAAGCACAAGATTTAGGAGTTCTTGATGGAGTAACTACCAATCCTTCTATAATGGCAAAAGTTGGCATTACTGGCAAGGATAAGATTCATGCACATTATAAAGCAATTTGTGATATAGTTGATGGAGATGTTAGTGCAGAAGTACTCTCTATTGATTATGACGGAATTATTAAAGAAGGAGAAGAACTTGCAAAAATAGATAATCAGATTACGGTAAAAGTCCCTATGATTTATGATGGAGTAAAAGCAATTAAATACTTATCTAGCAAAGGAATCAAAACCAACTGTACATTAGTTTTTTCTCCTGGTCAAGCACTTCTTGCAGCTAAAGCAGGAGCAAAATATGTATCTCCATTTCTTGGTAGACTGGATGACATTTCTACAGAGGGATTAAATTTAATTGAAGATATCCGAACCATCTATGACAACTATGGATATACTACTGAAATTTTAGCTGCCTCTATAAGATCTCCTATGCATATTATTAATTGTGCTAAAATTGGAGCAGATGTAATTACTTCTCCTTTAGCCTCTATTATTAATTTATTAAAACATCCTCTAACTGATAGTGGTTTAGCTCAATTTATTGAGGATGCTAAAAAATTATAAATTGTAATAACTGAAAATTGCTCTAAAATTACATAGGGCAATTTTCGGTTTTAAATTCATTTTGATTAATTATAAATTGAAAAAACATGTCTAAAGAAAGTATAGCTTCTGCTCTTAAACAAGCTACCGAAACCAAATTCTTAGAAATAGAATCTGGAATACTAAATCAAGTTCCTAAAATTTTTTCAGAACAATTCCCTGGTAAAAAAGGAATTATTATTGCTGATCCTAACACCTACCGGGTTGCTGGAGAAGAAATACATGAAGAACTAAAAAAAGCAGGATTAGAAGGTGAAAGCCCTTATATCTTAGATGATCCTAATTTATATGCAGATTATATTTTTGTAGAAAAAATAAGAGATTATTTAAAAGATAAGGATGTAACCCCTATTGCTGTTGGTTCAGGAGTTATCAATGATCTTGTAAAAAGAGCAAGTTCTGAATTAAAAAGAAAATATATGTGTGTTGCTACCGCTGCTTCAATGGATGGATATTCATCAGCTGGTGCTTCAATAACAAATAAAGGAGCTAAAATTACACACGCATGTGAAGCTCCACAAGTTTTAGTAGCAGATATAGATATTATTGCAGCAGCCCCACCATTAATGACTGCATCTGGTTACGCTGATTTATATGCAAAAGTTGTATCAGGCGCAGATTGGTTAATTGCTGCAGAATTGTACGATAAAAAAAATCCTAAAAAAGGTATTGAACCCTTAACTAGCGCTTGGCATACCGTTCAAGATGGATTGGCAGAATCATTATCCGATCCAGAAGGTGCAAAAAATGGAAATGCCAAAGCCATTGAATTATTAACAGAAGGTTTAATGTTGGGGGGATTCGCAATGCAATCCATGGAATCTTGGGGTGCAGGAGTTAGTCGACCAGCTTCAGGTGCAGAACACCAATTCAGTCATCTTTGGGATATGGAACATCATACTTTCCAAGGAGAGATGGCTAAAAGATTCGGTTTATATCCTAATCAAGATGAACAGGCACCTTCTCATGGATTTAAAGTTGGCATTGGTACTTTAGCTATTACAGCTCTATATGAAGTTTTATTAAAAACTCCAATTGAAAATTTGGACATTGAAGCTGCTGTTGAAAAATGGCCTACATTAGAAGATCAGCTAAGTGAAATTAATGAAATGTTTGGAGGAACAGAAATTTTACCTTTTGCAATCAACCAAACTACCGATAAATATGTTACGAAAGAAGAGCTTAGAGAACAATTAACTAAAATTAAGAATAACTGGCCTTCATTAAAAGAGAAAATTCAAAAACAAATTATTCCTTTTAACGAAACAAAAAGACGTTTGTCTGCAGTTGGAGCTCCCGTAGAACCTGAAGAAATTGGTATTACCAGGGATAGATTGAAAAAAAGTTTTTACAGAGCACATAAAATTAGAAGTAGATATACCATTCTAGACTTTGCTTATAGGGCTGGATATCTTGATCAATGGGTGGATGAGCTCTTTAATTCTGGCGTTTTAAAAGGATAATTAATCTAAAATTTCAGTACATATTAAAAAGATTATGTACTGAAATTTACTTAAAAACCACAAAAATATGAACTCTCAAAATAGAATTGACAAAGCTTTATCCAAAGCTACCGAAACTAAATTTTTACTTATTGAAGCAGGAGCAATAAATAAAGTTGCAGAAATATTTAAAATACAATTTCCTGATAAAAAAGCTATTATAATAGCTGATCCTACAACTTATGCTATTGCAGGTGAAAAAATTACCAAAGATTTAGAAAAAGAAAATTTATTAGGGGAAAATACCTATATATTGAAAGATCCTAATCTTTATGGTGATTATATATATGTTGAAGAGCTAAGAGAGCATTTGAAAGGTAAAGGTTTAATAATAGTTGCGGTTGGATCTGGCGTTATCAACGATATATGCAAGAGAGCAGCTTCTGAATTAGAGACCCCATACATGGTAGTAGCTACTGCTGCTTCTATGGATGGATATTCTTCTTCAGGCGCAGCTTTAACAAATAAGGGTTCTAAAACCACTCATCCATGTGAAGCTCCACAAGTAATTGTTGCAGATTTAAACATAATATCTAAAGCACCGAGTTTAATGACTGCATCTGGATACGTAGATCTATATGCTAAAGTACCTGCAGGTGCAGATTGGATTCTCGCCTCCGAATTGTATGATAAGAATAACCCTTTAGAAGGAATAGAGCCTATAACTGAGGCATGGCATACCGTACAAGACGGTTTAGCCGAAGCCTTGGCTGATCCAGAAGGAGCTAAAAGAGGAGAACATAAAGCTATACAATTATTAGTAGAGGGGCTTATGCTAGGTGGATTTGCAATGCAAGAAATGAAAGAATGGGGATTAGGAGTTAGCCGACCAGCCTCAGGGGCTGAACATTTATTCAGCCATATTTGGGAAATGGAACATCATACATTTCAAGGAGAAATGGCTAAAAAATTTGGAATTTATCCGCATAAAGACAAGCAATCTCCCTCTCACGGTTTTAAAGTTGGCATAGGTATATTAGCAACTCTTGCCTTTTACGAATTATTATTTCAAACACCTGTTGAAAATCTGGACATAGAAAAGGCTGTAGAAAATTGGCCAAATTTAGAACAACAAAATCTAGAAATTGAAAAATTATTTAAAGGTTCAGATATCTTACCTACCGCACTTAAACAAACTAAAAGTAAGTATGTTAGTAAAGAGATTTTAAGAGAACAACTAACTAAGATTAAAAATAACTGGCCTAAAATAAAAGAAAGATTACAAAATCAACTAATCTCTTTTGAGGAAACTGTTCAAAGATTTAAGCAAGTAGGTGCACCTACTAAACCTGAAGAAATCGGACTAACGAAAGAAGACCTAAAGTTATGTTTCTATAAAGCGCATAAATTAAGAGCACGATATACAATTCTTGATTTTGCTTATAGAGCGGGGTATTTTGAAGACTGGGTAGAACATTTATTCACCAAAGGAATTTTTAAATAATTTAACAATGCTCACATGGAAAAAGACCAATACATTGTAGGTATAGACTTTGGAACCTTATCGGTTAGAAGTAGTGTTATAAGAGTTAGAGACGGATTTGAACGTGGTACAGCAGTTTCTGAATATAAACATCAGGTGATGGATCAAAATCTCACGGCCAGTGAAAATGAGCCACTTCCCCCTGATTTTGCACTTCAAAATCCCACTGATTATATTGAATCATTAATTGAATCTGTAAATCAAGCAGTCAAAGACTCTGGTGTTGTAGTTAAACATATTATTGGTATTGGAGTTGACTTCACCTCCCCTACTGTATTGGCAACAAATTCCATGGGAGTACCTCTATGTAATTTTCTCGAATTCAAAAATCGGCCCCACGCTTATGCTAAGCTATGGAAACATCATGCAGCAGATGACCAAGCTAAACGTTTATTAAAAGAAGCACAAGATAGAAAAGAAGATTGGTTAAGTTTTTATGGAGGAGGATTATCTGCGGAAAATACTGTTTGTAAAATAATGGAAACTTATGAAAAAGATAGAGAAATATATGATCAAGCAACCAATTTTGTAAATGCTGTTGATTGGATTGTATGGCAACTCACAGACCAACTAATATTTTCATCTGCAGACACAGGTTTTAAAAAAAATTATCAAAACGGTAAATATCCAAGTTATGATTATTTAGAATCCGTATCAAAGGGGTTTGGAAATATGTATAAAGAAAAGATGAATGCTCCTATACAAGCCATAGGCACAGAAGCTGGAAAACTAAGTAAGGTAATGGCAGAAAAGCTAGGTTTATATCCTGAAATTTCTGTTGCCGTTGGTCTAAATGACGGACATGTGACCCCTGCTGCTGTAAAAGCGGTAAGGCCGGGTATACTTTCGGCTATTCTAGGAACCTCTGGTTGTTACTTTATAAATTCAGAAAAGTTTAAAGAAGTTCCAGGAATGTTAGGGATTGTTTATGAAGGTGTAGTAGAGAATTTGTGGTGTTTTGAAGCTGGACAAACCTCTTTCGGCGATACTTTTGCTTGGTTTACGAAAAATTTTGTTCCCTCAGAATATCAAGAAGAAGCCAAAAAGCTGAATTTAAATCTTCATGAATATTTAACTCGTAAATGTTCAACTCAAAAAATAGGACAACATGGGATTATAGCTTTGGATTGGAATAATGGTAATAGATCTATTTTATGCGATGCTTCCTTATCAGGTTTACTTATTGGTCACACTTTAACAACCAAACCGGAAGATATCTATCGTGCTTTAATGGAAGCCTGTGCATTTGGTGCAAGAAAAATTATTGAAACCATGAATCAATATGAACTTGAAATTAATGAAATTGTTGTTGCTGGAGGTATGCTGAAAAATAAATTTTTTATGCAAATGTTAAGTGATATCACCAGGCTGCCAATATCCATAACAAAATCTAATGCCATAGGAGCTCTTGGCTCTGCAATATATGGCGCTGTTGCCGCTGGCTGCTATCCAAATATCACAACTGCTTCCGATGCCATGGGAAATAAAGTTCCTAATGTTTTTAAGCCCAATGAAGAAAAAGCTGCTGCTTATGATTTATTGTATGAACAATACACTGCATTATATACTTTGTTTGGTGAGAAACAGCCCGAAATTATGCATCAATTAAAGAAAATACAAAAAAACTCTACTTTAACTATAAATAATAATAATTAGATTTATAAACATGAAAAATCATATTACCGATATTAAGACAGTACCTCAAGAAATTCTTGAAAAAATAAAAAAAATAAAGCATGTAGCTCTAGATATGGATGGTACTATATACAACGGTTCTACCCTTTTTCCATATACGATTAGTTTTCTTAACCAATTGAAACAACTAGGAGTAACTTATTCATTCCTAACGAATAATCCATCCAAAAGTATTTCAGATTATTTAAAAAAATTAGAACATTTAGGAATTCCTGCAACCGAAGAAGAAATGTATTCTTCTGCGGTAGCTACTATAGACTATCTAAAAAATAATCACCCTGAAGTTAAAAAGTTATTTCTATTAGGAACCCCAAGTATGATAGAGCAGTTTGAAAACGCGGGTTATATTTCAACGAAAGATTCTGCTGATGATGAACCAGATGCACTTGTAGTAGCCTTTGATATGAGCTTGACTTATGAAAGATTATGTAGAGCTGCTTGGTGGGCTAAGCAAGGAAAATTATATTTAGCTACCAACCCGGATAGAGTTTGTCCTACGGATCAACCGGTAGTCTTAGTAGATTGTGCATCTATATATGCCTGCATTGAAACAGCGACTGGTAGAAAACCAGATCTTGTTTTAGGAAAACCACAAAAAGAAATGCTTGATGGTATCTTAGAATCTAAAAAATTAAAACCTGAGGAAGTAGCCATGGTTGGAGACCGTATCTATACAGATATGATGATGGCATACAACGCCGGTGCATTCGGAGTTTTAGTTCTTACTGGTGAAGCTACTTTAGATGATGCTAAAAATGCTAATCCTGAATTAGACATCATCCTTCCAAGCATTAAAGAACTAGGAG
The DNA here is from genome assembly GCF_007845595.1 of Apibacter muscae. Taxonomy (NCBI): domain Bacteria; kingdom Pseudomonadati; phylum Bacteroidota; class Flavobacteriia; order Flavobacteriales; family Weeksellaceae; genus Apibacter; species Apibacter muscae. Next base: position 305,511 of record NZ_SELI01000016.1, on the reverse strand, counting down.
ATTTAATTGAAATTACTCATTCTAAATAATACATCATGTCAAAATACAATCGTATAAAGGAAGAAGCTTATCATGGAAATTTACAATTGCCAAAATTAGGTTTAGTATTATTTACATGGGGAAATGTAAGTGTTGCAGACCATAGTGAAAAGGTTTTCGCTATAAAACCTAGTGGTATTCCTTATGAAAATCTTACAGTAGAAGAAATGGTAATTGTAGACTTTGAAGGAAATGTTGTTGAAGGTAAACTTAGACCTTCTTCAGACACACCTACCCATGCTGTTTTATATAAACATTGGAACGATGTAAATTCCATTGTACACACCCATAGTACATACGCAACCGCTTGGGCACAATCACAATTAGATATTCCTATTCTAGGAACTACCCACGCTGACCACAATACCTCAGATATTCCTTGTGCACCTCCAATGAGTGATGAGATGATCAAAGGAAACTATGAATATGAAACTGGATTTCAAATCTTAAACATTCTAAAAGAAAAAAAATTATCTCACACAGAAATGGAGATGGTTTTAATAGGAAATCATGCTCCATTTACTTGGGGTAAATCAGCTGAAAAAGCAGTATATAATAGTGCTGTATTAGAAAACGTTGCTAAGTTGGCTTACCTAACTAAACAAATAAATCCAAACGCTCCAAGATTAAAAGATGCTCTCATAAACAAGCATTATGAAAGAAAACACGGGACAAATGCCTATTATGGACAAAATTAAAGCCTTCTTTACTTGAAAACAATTTAAAACTATATAAAAAATGAGTATTTCTAATCACTTAGTTATCGGAGTAGACTACGGTTCCGATTCTGCTAGAGCTATATTAATAGATGCAGAATCTGGGAAAGAGCTAGCCTTATCCGTCAAAGAATATACAAGATGGAAAAAAGGAATGTATTGCGATCCTGTAAATTATCAATTCCGCCAACATCCCTTAGATTATATTGAATCTTTAGAATTTATTATAAATGATGTAATTAACAAGGTACCTGGTTCAAGAGACAGGGTGAAAGCACTAGCCATTGACGTTACCTGTTCAACTCCCATTGTTGTTGATAAAGAAGGTACTCCCTTATCACTAAGACCAGACTTTGCAGAAAATCCCAATGGGATGTTCATCCTATGGAAAGACCATACCGGTATAGAGGAGTGCGATCATATCAATGAATTTTCACAGAAATGGCATACCGATTACACTAAATATGCCGGTGGAGGTGGAAATTATTCTGCTGAACATTTTTGGGCAAAAGCACTCCATGTATTTAAAACTGATCCTGATGTTCGTAAAGTAGGACATTCTTTTGTTGATGCGTGTGATTGGCTATCAAATGTTATTGTGGGTATAAATAAACCTGAAGAATTAAAAAGAAATATTTGTACTGCTGGCTTTAAAGTTCTTTGGAATAAAGAATGGGGAGGATATCCACCCAATGAATATTTTAAAGCTTTGGATCCTGTATTGGATGGTTTAGTAAATACCTTTTCCAAAGAGGTTTATACCTGTGTTGAACCAATTGGGCATTTAACGGAAGAATGGGCAAATAGACTGGGCTTAACTACAAATGTTATAGTAGCCGCCGGTAATATTGATGCTCATGCCGGGGGAATTGGCGCCGGAGTCAAGAATAAAGCCATTGTACAGATTATAGGTACATCCACTTGCGATATTATTGTAGGTCCTAAAAGTAACGGAGATAGACTTATACCCGGAATTTCAGGACAAGCAGATGATTCAATTATTCCAGGAATGATTGGTTATGAGGCCGGACAATCCGTATATGGTGATTATTACGCTTGGTTTAAGAAGGTTTTAATGTGGCCTCTTAGAGAAATATTTGCTAAAACTACTTTGGTAGATGAGGAAACGAAACAAAAAGTTATAGATGAGGTGTATGCAGAAATGATTCCTGCTTTGGCAGAACAAGCAAAATTAATACCTACAAAAGATAGCCATATTATAGCTACTGATTGGATTAATGGAAGAAGAACTCCTAATGTAGATTATACCCAAAAGGGTACAATTACAGGATTAGCTCTTTCCAGCTCAACCCCTCTTATCTATAAAGCAATTGTTGAAGCTACCGCTTATGGTTCAAGAGCAATTGTTGAACAATTTATAAACAATGGAATTGAAATTGAAGAAATTATTGCTGTAGGAGGAATCTCTCAAAAATCGCCTTACGTTATGCAGGTTCTTTCAGATGTATTAGGAATGCCTATTAAAGTTATAGCGACTAGAGAAGCTTGTGCTCTTGGAGTTGCCATGTGTGCTTCGGTAGCTGCCGGAATATATCCAAAATTAGAAATTGCACAAGAAAAAATGGGCATGGGAATATCTACCGTTTACACTCCTAACCCAGACAATCACGCCCATTACAACAACGAATATAAGAAATATAAAAAATTAGATTCTGTAAAAGAATTGACTCAATAAAAATATAAAAAATGAAACTATCAGATAATTTAGTCATTGGACTAGACTATGGAACAGACTCAGGAAGAGCAATGTTAATGGATGCTGAAACCGGTAAGGAATTAGCATTATCAATCAAAGAATATCCTAGATGGAAAAAAGGGATGTATTGCGATCCTATTAAATCTCAATTTAGACAACATCCTTTAGATTATATAGAAGTACTAGAATTTATAGTTAAAGATGTATTAGAAAGAGTTCCAGGTGCCGCGGCAAAAGTTAAAGCAATCAGTGTTGATATGACCGGATCAACCCCAGTAGCTGTTGATAAAAATGGTACTCCATTATCCTTATTGGAAGGATTTGAAGAAAATCCGGATGCCATGTTCATCTTATGGAAAGATCACACTGGGCAAAAGGAAAATGAGTATATTAACGATTTTAGTAAAAAATGGCATATAGATTATACCAAATCAACAGGTTGTGGAGATTATTCAACGGAACATTTTTGGACTAAAGCCTTACATATTTTCAAAATTCCTGAAATAAAATCCGTAGCACATTCTTTCGTAGAGTCTAGTGACTGGTTACCAGCTGTTCTTTGTGGAATTACTAAACCTGAAGAAATAAAAAGAGGGATGGGCATCGCAGGTTCGCGAGTAATGTGGAATAAAGATTGGGGCGGTTACCCACCTAACGAATTTTTTAAAACTTTAGATCCTGTTTTAGATGGATTGGTTGACACTTTTAATAAGCAAGCTTACACTTGCGACCAAGAAGCTGGCACCATAACTGCTGAATGGGCAGATCGTTTAGGTTTACCCAAAAATGTTAAAATAGCTGTAGGGAATCTGGATTGTCACGCAGGAGCGATTGGTGCAGGTGTTAAAGATAAATCTATGGTAGAAATTGTAGGTACATCTACATGTGCTATAACGGTAGGACCCAAAAGTTTAGGTAATAAATTAGTCCCTGGAATTCCACAACAGGCGGACGATATTATCCTTCCAGGATTGGTAGGTTATGAAGCTGGTCAATCTGCCTTTGGAGATCTTTACGCTTGGTTTAAAAAATTGCTAATGTGGCCATTAGACAATATTATGCTTAATTCTAACATTAGCGACGCTGAAACCCGTAAAGAATTGAGAGATGAAGTTTATGCAGAAATGATTCCAGCACTGGCTAAGGTTGCTAAAACTATACCTCCTAAAGATAGCCATATAATTGCTACCGATTGGATTAATGGAAGAAGATCACCCAATGTTGACTATGAACTAAAAGGCACCATTACTGGACTAGCACTATCAAGCATTGCTCCTTTGGTTTACAAATCTTTAGTTGAAGCTACTGCTTATGGAGCTAAAAATATTATTGATCGTTTTATAAATAATGGTGTTGAACTGAATGAAATTATTGCAGTAGGTGGAATTTCACAAAAATCACCGTATGTTATGCAAGTTATGGCAGATGTCATTGGTATGCCAATAAAAGTTATTGCTACTCGTGAAGCTTGTGCTTTAGGTGTTGCCATGTGCGCATCTGTAGTAGCAGGAATTTATAAAAATATTGAGGAGGCACAACAAAAAATGGGCATGGAAATTTCAACCATTTATTATCCAAATCAAGAACACCATGAACATTATAAAATAGAATTTGATAAATACCTTCAACTGGAAAAAATAAAGGATATTATTCATTAACTATAATTTTCAGTTAATTCTTAAAAAAGAACCTATGAATGAATTCATAGGTTCTTTTTTTATACTTTTAAATAATCAAGTTCATTTAAAATGATGTATAAACTAAAATTTTATAAATCACCTATTCATTCCTATATTTTTAATAAAAAACAATTAAATACTAAATTAAAATCAAGACATTACAATTATTTAACTTTTGAGTAGTTAAAAATTTTAGCTATAAAAATAGGCACCATCCTAAAAAATAAAGGATGGATAACAATTTTTTAATTATATATATTGGATAAAGATAAGGCAATAATTGTTGCTGAAATAACCCCTATAAGCCCTGGAACCATAAAACTGTGATTTAATATATATTTACCAATGTGGGTAGTTCCAGTACGATCAAAATTAATGGTTGCTAAATCTGAAGGATAAAAGGCAAAGAAGAAATAAGCATAGGATGCCGGTATACAACCAATTAAAGTCGCTATTGGAATGTTTAGCATAAAACCTAAGGGCATCATTACTAAAATAGTTGCTGCCTGGCTTTTAAGAAACATAGAGACGCAAAACATAGCTATCGCAAAAGTCCAAGGACGTGCCCTTACAGCATCGCTTATTAGAGATAGTAAGTAACTCTCATTATTTTTTATAACTGTTTCACTCATCCATGCAATTCCAAAAATCATAATTACAGCAATCATCCCTGCGTTAAAAACCTTTGTATCGGAAATTGCTTTTGCTTTAACCTTGGTACAAAATACTATTACAGCTCCTACTCCCAGCATTACAAATTGCAAAACACTGGTCATAGCCAAAGGCTTTCCATTATTTTTAGGTAAAATGGAATCTGGAAACAACGCAATTATAATAATAAATAGTATACCTAAGAAAAATAACGACAAAGATACTTTTGCATCTTTAGATGGAGTTTCATTAGACGTTTGTTCTAGATTTCCTACTATGTAAGCTCTCTGTTCTGGATCTTTCATTTTTTCTAAATATACAGGATCTTTGTCTAAATCTTTACCTCTATTTAAACTCCATGTGGCTGCTAAGATCATCCCTATAAAACAAGAAGGTATAGTTACAATTAATATACTTAGCAAACTTATAGTTACCCCCGAAGCAAGCGCTACACTTATCATTGCAGCAGATGCTGCAGCTATAGGGCTAGCGGTGATTCCCATCTGGCTAGCAATTGAAGCAACTGCCATAGGACGCTCCGGTCTTATTTTTTGTTTGTATGCTATGTCATAAATCACAGGAAGTAAAGGATAAACTGCATGTCCAGTTCCTACTAACATGGTTAATAAAAATGTAGACATTGGAGCCAAATAAACAATGTACTTAGGGTTTTTCCTTAAAATTTTTTCGGCGAATTTAACTAACATACCTAAAGCACCTGTGGCTTCAAGGGTTGAAGAGGTAGTAACAACCGCTAAAATTATTAGCATTACATCAATGGGGGGCATACCGGGTATATCTCGGAAAACAAACACTAGAATAGCTACTCCGAATCCTCCTAATAATCCTAAAGATACTCCTCCTTTTTTAATCCCAAAATAGATAATTACTAATAAAAATATAACTTGTACTACAAATTTTATGGGAGCATTTTTGGGAATTTCGTGATTTATAGAATTTTTAGATGTTTCTTCCTTGGAATTTGAAGCTGTTTTTATAGTTTCCTTCTTATTTGTATCTGTATTTATAGAAGATACATTTTGTATGGATACAATAGTTTGAGGTGTTAAAGAATAAGTTTTACTAGGTAAAGTAAAAAGCAATAAAAATATAATAAGGCTAAAACATGAAAGTAGTTTTGTTTTCATCTTTTTCGTGTAAAAATATTATAAATTACTCAACGAAATAAGTCTATAAATCATGAAATAACATGATATATCGCATAAAATATTTAATCAATATTTTTACTTATAATTTAAAATCTTTTAAAAGTATTTAAAAATATATTAACTAATTTTGTTGTAAGTTAATGAGTTTACATTCACTATGAGAAAATTTTTAGTTTTATTTATAACATTTTTTATTTTTCAAGGATATATGGTAAGCCAATCAAAAAAAATTAAAAATATTTCTTTTCAAGTTTTAGATTCTGGTTCTTATAGCAATGTTGCTGATAAAAGTATTAAATTAGTCAATGATCAAAAAGAATTTGATTTGCTTTTTTCTAAAATCTATGGTACAGATATAAAAGTACCTTTTGATTATTCCATAGAATGTAGCTATATTTTTATATTCTTTAAAGAACAAGCCTCTGGAGGTTTAAATTATAAAGTTACTAATGTTACACAAAATAATGATTCTATAAATATTTACTTAGATGTTGTTAAAAATGATGATATACCTACAATAAGTACTATGGCTATTTCTCATCCATTTATTGTGTTAAAAATAGGTAAATCTCAAGCTAATGATATAAATGTACTACTAACTAATGATTAATTTTAAGTAATTTTATGGCTACAAAAAAAATATATTTAGACAATGCTGCTTCCACACCTATGGATCCTAGAGTTATTGAGACTGTATGGGAATCCATGAAAGAGAATTTTGGAAATCCATCCGCCAGTCATAGTTTTGGACAAACCAGTAAATCTAAAATTGAAATAGCTAGAAAAATTATTGCAAAAGAGTTAAATACACTACCTTCTGAAATAATTTTTACTTCTTGTGGTACAGAAGCAAATAATCTTATTTTAAGATCTTGCATAGAAAATCTTGATATACAAAGGATCATAACCACCAAAATTGAACACAAGAGTGTGGGTGAAACGATTAAATATTTAAAAAATAAACATGATTTGGATATTGTTTATTTACCCGTTAACAATAAGGGTGAATGGCAACTCTCAGATTTAGAAAATCTTTTACAAGACGGCACCCCAACTTTAGTTACACTTATGCATGCCAATAATGAAATTGGAAATTTAATAGATCTTAAATCAGTGGCGAATCTTTGCAAAAAATACAACGCTTGGTTTCATTCAGATACAGTACAATCCATGGGACATTATTCTATGAATTTCTCAGATGTACCCATTGATTTCGCATCCTGTAGCGCTCATAAATTTCATGGTCCTCAAGGAATTGGATTTGCTTACATACGAAAATCAACAGGAATTAAAGCAATTCAAACTGGGGGTGGACAAGAAAGAGGTATGCGTTCAGGAACTGAAAATATTGCTGGAATTGTGGGTTTAGGTAAAGCTTTTCAATTAGCCATGATAGAGTTAGAAGAAAGGAAAAAAATTATTGAAGAATTAAAATTATACGCAATCACCCAATTAAAAAAATATATTCCCAACATTAAATTTAATGGAAATAGCGATGATCTCAATCAAAGTATTTATACATTAATAAGTATTCTACTTCCAGTTTCAAATTCTATGATTGGCTTTCAACTAGATATGAAAGGTATTGCAGTCTCACAAGGAAGTGCTTGTTCTTCAGGTGCAGTTAGTCCTAGCAGCACGATTCAAGAATTACTTACAGTTGAAGAACTAAGTTCTTGTAGTATTCTTAGGATCTCATTTAGTCATTTTAATACTAAAGAAGATATTGAACATTTGGTTATGGCTTTAAAAAATATTTATGAGCAAGATAAATCCAATGCTCGGGTTCATAAATCTTAATAACTATTTTTTAAATCTAATTTCAACCGCTCCAAACCTATACTTAACTATATCAGCCTCTAAAAATTCAATTTTAGGAATTGTTTTTAATAATTCATAAATTTCTTTTTTTAGTATTCCTTTCCCTTTGCCATGAATTAATATAAGTTTGTTTAAATTATCCTTTCTAGCCTTTTCAATTTCAATTACAGCTTGATTAATTTGTCTTTGTAGGATTTTATGAGGAGGAATATCTTTTATATTATCGATTAAATGTCCAATATGTAAATCAATCTCTCTTACTTGTACTTCTTTCTTGAGAATATTTTTATATTTCTCTTTGGATTCACTACTATCTTTGCATGTAATTGAATCATTAATTAATGTTTCATAATATAGGTTTTTGTTATTTTCAACAACCAATAATTTATGTTTGGGGTATACATGCTCAAATCCATAGGTATCCACAACAATCACCTTATCAGAATTTATTTTTTTAACCGTATAATGTTCTTGTTCATCTACGATTGAAACCTTATTTCCTACACTTAATTTCATGGTGAAAAATACAAGAAAAGGCTATCTTTTAAGGATAGCCTTTGATTTATTTTTAATTGTATATTTATTTAGGAATTTTATTTTTAGATCCTCTTTGTGTTCTAGTTGAAGAGGACTCTTTTCCTTTATGGTCTTGAGCTACACGGAAACCAACCCAAACTGCTGATTCATTTTCACTCATGTATCTTCTTTGTCCCGGATCTAACCAATAAGCCGTATCGTTCCATGATCCACCTTTTATCACTCTTAAATCATTGCTAATTTGTGAAGTTCTAGACTTAGTATCTTTTTGAAGTACTACTCTTCCTTTTTCATCTACCACCCAATTTCTAATTGGTGAATTGTAAAAGTTATAACTACCTCCTTCATTAGATATTCCTGCTCCAGCTTCTAAAGATGATTGTAAATCTCCATCTCTAAAATTTCTTGCATCTTCCACAACTTCCGTTTCAAATTTACCTGGTAAATTTTTGTAAACTAAACGTCCATCTGCTAATGTATCGTATTGTATAGAACCGTCATCTACTTTTTTAAATCTACCCGCTTCTCCACTTTCGTCATTTATAAACTGTTGATAAACATTACCTCTAAAGTAATTAAAATCGTTATAATCAGTATCTATAAGTGGTCGGTAAACATCTTGTGTCCATTCTGCAACATTCCCGTACATTCCGTAAAGACCAAAGGAATTAGATGGATAAGCTCTTACGTCGGAGGTTATCGCATTACCATCATTTCCAAATCCACCAATACCTGAGTAATCTCCTCTTCCTCCTGATTTGAAATTTTCTAAGAATTGTCCTCTATTTCTTCCTTTCTTACCTCTCAGACGATTAATCATTACATCTTTACCTTCTACTAAATTATATTGCCTATTGTCCGCTTCTGCCAATGCAGCATATTCCCATTCAGCTTCGGTAGGTAATCTGAATTTTTGTACTAAATTTCCTTGGGCACTTTTATTTACCGATATTATTCTTTCATTTTTATTGGTTATACCACTTCGTTTAGCTACTTTTTCTTGATTTACAATTCCTTCCAAAGATGGATCGTTATACTTATATTTTTCAACGTTAAAAGAATTAGATCCTACATTATTTTCTGGATTAGAATAATAATCTTTAGGAATTATTCCTTGATTCATCAATTCTCTTTCATTTGCTCTATCCGTCAACCAATCGCAATATCTTTGTGCTTGCAACCAACTTACACCTACCACTGGGTAATTGTTAAATTGAGGGGCTCTGAAGTAATCTTCTGAATAAATATCGTTTCTTGATAATTTATTTTGCCATACTAAGGTATCTGGCAATGCTCCAAAATATATGTCTTTATAATTTTGATCTGTAGGTGAATAAACATACTTAAGCCAAGTTACGTATTCTCTGTATTCATAATTGGTTACTTCGGTTTCTCCAATGAAAAAAGATCTTACCTGCATTCTTGTGGGAGTATTGTTCCAATCATGCATAACATCGTCTTTAACTAAACCCATTGTAAAAGTACCACCTTCCACGAATACCATACCGGTCCATCCTTTCTCGGTTTTCTTTTTATTACTAAAAAACCAACCATTTTTATCATTGGGTTTCCATCCGGATAAACTTTGAGTATTCCTTGTACCTCCACCAGGTTTTGACCTTCCACTTCCTCCACCACAACTTGCTAGAGTCAATAATAAAGGAGATACAGCAGCTAATAACAAAATGAATTTTCCTATTTTCATTGTATTTATTTTCATCTTTTAAGTAAGCAAAAGTAATATATATTTTCTATTAGAATTTGATTTTTTTCACTTTCCACTATTACCATCATTAAACGTTAATGTAAAACTAATTATTGTATGCTTGCATTTAAAATTAATTTATAATTCAATTAAATATTACAGTTAAACAATTTTTATATTTATCTTACGTTACTTTTTAAGTAAAGTAATAAATTGTATCTATCTGTATTCTAAAAAATATTATTTTTATAAAAAATTTAACTATAATAAAAAATAGCCTTAATTTGAGTTAAAAATTAACTCCTAAATTGTTTTAATTTAATTAAAATTCATGAAAAAAAAATTATTATTTCTATCTCTACTTAGTGTCTCGTCTTTATTTCAAGCTCAAAATAGGAATTACGCAATTGTAACGGGTGCTCCTTTTTTAAGGATATCTCCGGATGCTCGATCTGGTGGTATGGGTGACCAAGGGGTAGCCACTTCTCCGGATGCTTTTTCCCAGTATTGGAACCCGTCTAAATATTCTTTTAATACTAGTTATTCCGGATTGGGAGTGTCTTATACTCCGTACATGAATAAGCTAACCAATGATGTTTTTTTACTAAATGGTACTTTTTACACTTTCTTAGGTGAGGAAGAAAGAAGTACATTATCCGCCAGTGTTTATTACTTTAATATGGGTGAAATCCAATTAAATGAGCTTATGGGTAATAATATTGTTGAAAAAGGGATTTCTAAACCCAACGAATTTTCAATTGATGTTGCTTATGGCTTAAAACTAGCAGATGTTTATTCAATGGCTGTTACTGCAAGATATATACGCTCAGATTTATTTAACAATGTGGATAATTCATACGCTCAAACGAAAGCAGCAAATACTTTTGCTGTTGATGTTACTGGTTACTTTCAATCAGAAAAAGGATCTTCCTTTAGTGGGTATGAGGGCAGATGGAGAGCCGGTTGGGGAATTTTTAATATGGGTCCTAAATTAGATTATTCCAACAGTAGCCAAAATTCTAGTTATTTACCTACTCAACTTCGTTTAGGAGGTGGATACGATTTATATTTTGATGAAGATAATAAATTAGGTTTAACCGTTGAAGCTAGTAAATTATTGGTCCCTGCTCCTGAGAAAATGACTGATCCTGATGGTGCTGTCTATTACCAAATCCCTGATAAAAGTTTCCTATCGGGAATGTTCAGTTCTTTTGGTAATAAAGATGTGGGTAAAGAGATTACTTATAGCATAGGTGCCGAATATACCTTTAAAAATGCATTTGCTTTTAGAACGGGTTATTTTCATGAAAGCCCTGAAAAAGGTGCTAGACAATACATAACTCTAGGAGCTGGTCTAAAATATCAATCTTTTGGAATTGACTTTTCTTATTTAATAACTACTGCAAGCATTAATAATGCCTTAGATAATACTTTAAGGTTTGGATTGACTTGGGATTTTGGTGGAGAAAGTTCAAACGCTACCGAAAACTATTAATTCTAATCTTTTATAACTTAATTAAAAGATCACTTTTTATAATTAAAAGTGATCTTTTATTATAATATTCTTTTAAAAAATTTAGTATATGTTTTCACAAGAGGAATTATCTAAAATAAATAAACTCATAAACACAAGTAAAAATATATTAATTTTATCACATCATAATCCTGATGGAGATGCTATTGGATCCTCTTTGGCTTTAAATCTATTACTTTCAAACTTAGGTGTTCATTCAACTATTATAGTACCTAATGAGTTTCCAAAATTTCTTAAATGGTTACCAGGAGCTAAAAATATTGTTATTGCTGAACAGCGTCTTAAATTTACAGAAATAGCATTTGAAAATGCTGATTTAATATTTTGTTTAGATTTTAATAGCGCTTCTAGAATTAATCAATTAAAGGATAAATTAAGTCAATCTAAAGCTATTAAAATTTTAATTGATCATCATCAGCAGCCAGATGATTTCAATTACATATATTCGGATACTTCCCAACCAGCTACTTGTCAAATGATATTTAAATTCATTGATGCCTTAGGAGAAAATAGTTTAATTGATAAAAATATAGCGACTTGTATATATACAGGAATTTTAACTGATACAGGTAGTTTTAGATTTAGAAATACTACCGCAGAAACTCACATGATTATTGCTAATTTAATAGAGAAAGGTATTTATCCTGATGAAATAGCTTCTAATGTATTGGATAATAATACGCCTGAAAAAATTAAACTTTTGGGTACGGTTTTGGATTCTTTACAAATAATTCCAGAAAAAAATACAGCAATTTTATCACTAACACGCAATCAATTGAAATTATTTGGCTATCAAAAAGGTGACACTGAAGGTTTTGTTAATTATGGACTTTCCATAATTGGTATTAAATTTGTCGCTTTTTTCATGGAAGATATTCATAATAATTTTATTAAAATTTCTTTTCGATCCAAAGGTGATTTTGATGTTAATCAGTTCTCAAGAAAATATTTTAGCGGTGGAGGGCATATGAATGCGGCTGGGGGTAGAAGCGATTTAGACATGAAAGACACTTTACAAAAGTTTAAAAATATAATCAACACAGAAATTGATGAAATCTCTTAATTTATTAACTTTTCTTTTGATTCTTCTTTGTTTTTCCTGTCATAAAAAAGAGGCTTTTCAACCAATTAAAAGCAAATCCGCCTCAGAATTCATAAATATATCTAAAGAGTATTCTAAACAAAGAGAGGAAAAAGAAAGAAATTTTTTGCAAGATTGGATAAATAACCAAAAAGATTCATTGGGTATCGCTTATATGCCTACCGCCTCTGGTTTCTGGATTCGATTTATAACTAAAAACAATAACCCAAGAGCATTAAAAAATAATTTCGTTAAATATTCTGCTGAAATTAAAACCCTGACAGGCGAAACTATTTATAACTCTCAGGAATTTGGTTTTAAAGAGGGTGTAATGGGCAAATTCAAAGATATAAGAGGGATTGAAAGCTCTTTATATCTCATGGGAAAAGGAGAAACTGTTGAATTAGTTCTACCTTCTTTCACAGCCTATGGTTTTTTTGGAGATGAAAATAAAATAGGTGCAAATGTTCCTTTACTTGTTCTACTAACCTTAGATGATGTAAAAACCTTACCATTTAAATAATCCTTAAATTATATTCCCAACTATGGAAAAAGAAATTTTATCAAATTTACTGAAAGCTTACGATCTAGCCATTCTTGAATATAATGATTGGATTCTTGTTAACGAACAGCTTCCAGCTATTAGAGCAAATACCCAAGGATATAAAGAGTTCGACCAAGGGGTTAGTATTCGTTTAGATATTAGTGTACTTCTAGCGGATAAGAAGGTTATTAATGAAAGTTATCCAGGGATAGGTAAAGATAAAAAAGCTGCTATACAAAATGCTTTTCAAAATTTTATATCAAACTCCTTTTATATTTTTTTAGCATCTTTTTGGGAAATAAGGGAAGATGACCAAGTTGGTATTGAGAATTGGGAAATAAATAATAACAATTGGAACATATATATCGGTAATTTTACTTGTAAAGGAGATTTTAATATTCCTTCAAATTTATTTAAAACTATTGAAGAGGTTATAAAAAATGAATGTTTGACTGAAGATATTTATTGGTTTCGTTTCTACTATGCTCATTTAAATACGGGTGAGATTATGATAGAGGCCTTAAAGAATAATGAGGATTGGAATGATTTAAAAGATAGTGTCAAAAACGAAGTACAGTGGGAAGATTCTGATAAATTTTATAGTCTTAGAAATTTTATTTTGATAAAAAAAGTATAGCAAATATGGAGCATGTAATTTTAGTTAATAACAGAGATGAAGTGATTGGTGAAATGGAAAAATTAGAAGCTCATATCCAAGGAGTTTTACATCGCGCTTTTTCCGTATTTATCTTTAATAACGATCAAGAATTATTATTACAACAAAGAGCCTCTACCAAATATCATTCTCCATTAAAATGGACAAATACCTGTTGCAGTCACCCTAGAAAAGGAGAAAGTTATCTTAAAGCAGCCCATCGAAGATTACAAGAAGAATTAAATTTTGATTGTGATTTGTATGAAAAATTTAATTTTATTTATAAAGCGGATGTTGGAGACGGACTTATTGAACATGAATTTGATAGAGTTTTTTTCGGTGAATACTCCGGCAATATAATTTTTAATAAAAATGAAGTAGCTTTAGTAAAATGGATGAGCTTGGTGGATCTAAAAATCGATTTAAAACTAAACCCTAACAATTATACTGAATGGTTTAAAATAATTTTTAATCAATACGAATACCAAATTCAGTATCATAAATTCTAACATATTTCCCCTTCATTTCTTTTATAAAACTTAAAATAAATAGTTAGTTACGTAAATTTTTTAATATAATATTCTTTTATAAAAATATTATATGTAGCTACAATATTTAACTAGGTTATTCTATATGTAATTCCTATATATAAATTATTTTTCCAATATAATCATTTTATTATCAATAGAATCTGTGAAGAAAGCATTTAACAAACAATTATTCAAAAAAATTTATTGAACCATCTAATAAGTCTGAATCATAAATATATTAAAAAAGAAATATCATTGTTATATATAAAAAATGGAAGGTAATAATACCTTCCATCTATAATAAATTTTCAATATTCTTTATTGATTGGTCTGTGCATCTCTTATCATTTTATCATTTGCTGTAATTGAAAATTCAACCCTACGGTTTAAAGCTCTTCCAGCATCAGTATTGTTATCTCCAATAGGATCTTCTTTCCCAAAACCTTTTGTTGATAGACGGTTACTTGCAATTCCATGAGCTATTAAATAATCTGCAACGCTCTTTGCTCTTCTTTCAGATAAATTTAAATTATATTGGTCTGCCCCTTTAGAATCCGTATACCCATAAATACCTATGTTAGTATCTGGATATTGTTTAAACACAGTTATAATTTTATCTAAATTTTGCTGAGCCGAAGAAGTAAGTGTAGATTTATCAAAATCAAATCGAATAGCATTTTCATTTAATACAACTTTAATCCCTTCTCCTACTCTCTCCACAGAAGCCCCTGGTATGCTTTGCTGTATTTGACGAGCTTGTTGATCCATTTTATGACCTATCACACCCCCAGTTGTACCACCAACAGCTGCGCCAATAACGGCACCTAAAGCTGCATTATTTTTATTTCCAATATTGTTACCTATAACCGCCCCTAATACTCCTCCTGCAACTGCACCTAATCCTGCACCTTTTTGAGTATTGTTTGCATTACAAGATACTAATAAGATACTTATAGATAAAATAAATAAAGTTATTTTAGAATAAAGTGTTTTCATAATTTAAATAATTTAATTTTAATTTTATAATTTCCCAGTAGATAATCTTGTAAAATGATAACTTATTTTTACTCCGTTAATCACTTGGTTTAATGTAAACTCATTTTCTGAAGAACTTTGAAACTGATAAATAGTTCCTGTAGTTACTTTTCTTGCTTTATCTCCATCATTTAATAATTTTAAAACCAAAGCATCTTGGTTATTGATATACCAAGAAAAACTTTGAACTCCACTTGGACAATTATTTCCCCCTTGAAGTGTAAAATTACCTGTATAATTGTTAGAAACAAAATACCATGTACTATTGGTTAAACATTGTGCATCAAATTCATCAAATGCCTTTACTTTAACCATATTCTCAGAATATGTAACTTTATCTAAGTTCCAAGTTCCTCTAACAATTCTTTGAGAGGATCGATTTACAGCATCGTTGTTACTAGTAGAGCAAGAATAAAAAAATAACATACTCAATACTCCTAATAAAATAAACTTTTTCATAATTTAAATTCTTATATCTATAGGTTATTAAATTAAAAATTTACTCTCCCTGTTTCTGAACCTTTTTTACAAACTAATGATTTTCTCTTACCATTAACTAAAAAACTTATAAAATTCTGTTGGTCTGGAAAGTTATTAATAAGTATAGAATTTTTAATGGTTATTGAGTTAATAAGACCTTCTAAATTAGTTGCTTCATAATAAACCCAAATTACGTTCCCATCAGGATTATACGAAGAGAAATTGAAGGATACAGGTACATCATTTACAGAGATTTTAACATTCTGTTGCAAATATTTACTTAAACTTGAACTAAACGTGTTAGTACTTGCTTTTACACCTAAAATTTTTTCAATATCTACGGTATTAATTTTTGTTGACAATTTTAAAGTTTTATTCCCTTGAATATATTCAACCTTTGTAATAGAGGTATGAAATTGATCTGAGTTTAATTTATAAAACGATAAAAATATTAAAGGTAATAATATTAAAATAGCTTTACTTAAGTATTTCTTTTTCATAAAATTATTTATGTTTATGCTTTGAAACAAATTTAATGCCAATATGGAATCAAAAATTCTGTTTAATGCTATACTTATCATAAAAATCTCGAATATAATTTACAACCTCATCAGCAGTATCTGCAACTTTAAACAGTGAAAAATCCTGTTCATTAATATTTTTTTCCACCAACATTGTATCTTTCAACCAATTAAACAAACCTTTCCAATATTTTGCACCTACCAATACTATAGGGAATTTACTCGTTTTTTTTGTCTGTATCAGTGTTAAAGCCTCAAAAAGCTCGTCCAATGTACCAAAACCTCCAGGCATAACAACAAATCCTTGCGAATACTTTAAAAACATAACTTTTCTAACAAAAAAATAATTAAAATCCATACTTAGTTTATGGTCTACATACGGGTTACTTCCGGTTTCAAAAGGCAGTTCAATATTTAATCCAATGGACTTTCCACCAGCAGCTTTCGCCCCCTTATTTCCAGCTTCCATAATCCCTGGACCACCTCCTGTAATAATACCAAAGCCAATTTCCGTTAGTTTATAAGCAATTTCTTCTGTTAACTTATAATAATTATTATCCGCTGGTGTTCTGGCTGATCCAAATATAGAAACGCAGGGTCCTATTTTAGTCATGGTCTCAAAACCATTGGTAAACTCAGCCATAATTTTAAACAACATCCAACTATCTTTTGTTTTTATTTCATTCCAATTTTTTTGATTAAAATTGGTAGATATAAAATTTTTATTTGATTCATCCATGCATTTACTTTTTAACAAAAATACACTTAAATAAAATTATAAGAATAAATTATTGTGATTTGAATTTTATATTCATCAATCATGAGGGTAAACAAGGTTAAACTTTTAATTGTAGTAATGTTATTTACTTGAAAATATATTTCTGAATATATTTACGGTTCTTGTTTCATCTTTATTTTTATCTGATTGAATGAAATCTATATTTTTAATTACCTTTGTTTAGAAAAAAATTATAAATGATCGATTATTTAGTACGTGAACCTAAATCTGCCATTGAAAATCCATCTTTAATTCTTTTATTGCATGGATATGGAAGTAACGAAAAAGATTTATTTAGTTTTGCTGATGAACTACCAGACGATGCTTATGTAATAAGTCTTAGAGCTATAAAAAAACTTCCCATGGGCGGATATTGTTGGTATGATCTAGATTTAAATAAAAATGTACGTATCTTAGATATTGAGCAAACTCAAGAATCTCAAGATAAAATCTTAAAGTTTATAGATCAGATACATGATAAATATCCTTTCGATAAAAATAACATATCATTAATTGGTTTTAGCCAAGGTGCTATTCTATCATTTTCTTTAGCACTTCATAATCCCCATAAATTTAAAAAAATTCTTTGTTTAAGTGGTTATCCAGATCCTGATCTTCTTGCAGATGTTGATATGGGTTCAGACTTTTCTGATTTAGAATTTTATTTTTCTCATGGAATTGAAGACCCTATCATCCCCGTACAATGGGCTAGACAATTTAAATCCATCGCTGAAGAGCTTGATCTACATTTTGAATACCATGAATATCATCAGGGGCACGGTATTAATTCTGAGAATTATTACGATTTATTAAATTTCATTCAATAAAATGAAAATAGGCATAGTTTGCTATCCTACGTACGGTGGAAGCGGAATAGTTGCTACACAATTAGGTATGGAAATGGCTTCCCAAGGGGATGAAGCACACTTCATAAGTTATAGTTTACCTGCTAAATTAGATATTACTCTTCCTAATATTTATTTTCATCAAGTAAATGTTAAACCATATCCCCTTTTTGAATACCAACCTTTTTCACTAGCACTTTCAACAACCATTGTAAACATTGTAGAAACGTATAAGTTAGATTTATTGCATGTTCATTATGCCATTCCACATGCGTATGCTGCCTATTTTGCTAAACAAATATTAAAAGAAAAAGGCATTGAACTACCTGTAATTACTACGTTGCACGGTACAGATATAACCTTGGTTGGTCAACACCCAATTTATAAATCTGCTGTAGAATTTTCAATCAATCAATCCGATTATATAACTTCTGTATCAGACAGTTTAAGAAAGGAAACTTACCATCAATTTAATATTCATAAAGAAATTGAAGTAATACCTAACTTTATAAATAACGCTGAAATAAAGGAAAATGCCCATTGTTTAAAGAAAAATTTTGTTAGCAATGATGAAAAATTATTGGTACACGTGTCAAATCTTAGAAAAGTAAAGAGAATAGATGATGTAATGAAAATTTTCAATTTGGTACAAAAAGAAGTTAAATCAAAATTATTAATCGTGGGCGAAGGTCCGGAAGCTGAGACTATCGACAGATATACTTATAAATTCAAATTAGGCGAGAAAGTCAAAAATTTCGGAAAAATTCAAGATGTTCAAAATGTTCTTCGCATTACAGATCTTTTTTTACTACCCTCGGAACAAGAGAGTTTTGGTTTAGCTGCATTGGAAGCTATGGCTTGCGGAGTACCTGTAATATCCAGCAATGCGGGGGGAATCACAGAAGTAAACAAAGACGGGTATTCAGGTTTTGTCTCTCCTATAGGAGATGTGGAATCAATGGCTAAAAATGCCATAAGACTTCTAAAAGATGAAGATTTATTGCTTAAATTCAAAAAACAAGCTAAGAATGAAGCTTTACTTTTTGATAATAGTACAATTATACCCAAGTATAAGGAATTGTATAATAGAGCCTTAAATCAAAAGCTAAAACCAAATATTTAATTAGGAGAAGTTTTGCATATCAATTAATTTCTTATAAATACCATCAATGGCTAAAAGTTCTTGATGAGTCCCTTGCTCCATAATTTTCCCATGCTCCATTACAATTATGATATCAGCCTTAACAATGGTTGATAGTCTATGTGCGATAACAATAGATGTCCTGTTAGACATTAAATTTTCGAAGGCTTCTTGTACTACACGCTCACTTTTAGTATCTAAAGAAGCTGTTGCTTCATCTAAAATCATGATGGGAGGATTTTTCAATATGGCTCTGGCTATCGTAATTCTTTGCCTTTGTCCTCCGGAAAGTTTCATCCCCCCCTCTCCTACAGAAGTTTCAAATCCCTCTGGCAATTGCTCAATAAACTCCAAAGCATTTGCCGCCTTTGCCGCACTAACCACTTCTTCCATTGTAGCATTGGGATTACTAAGCCTTATATTATTGATAACAGAATCATTAAATAAGATATTTTCTTGGGTTACCATTCCCAACAATTTTCTATACTCCTTTAGATCCAACGATTTTAAATTGTGGCCATCAATAAGTATTGAACCGCTATCTACATCATAGAATCTAGCTAGCAAATTAACCAATGTTGTTTTACCACTTCCGCTTTGCCCAACAATAGCTACTGTTTTACCTTTTTTTATTTCTATGGAAACGTTGGTTAAAATAGGATGATCTTCTTGATACTGAAAAAATATATTATTAAAAGATATGCTATCCTTTAGTCCCGTTAATTTAACAGGATTTTCAGGTTCATGTATTTGTATATTCGTATCTAAAGTTTCCACTAATCGGTCAGTAGAGGCTGAACCTTTATGCAAATTTGAAATTGAGGTTGACAAGGTTTTGGCTGGCTCTAACAATTGAAAAAATAAGGCTATATAAACTAAGAAAGAGGCTAAATCTAGTCCTTTATTTCCATCCAAAATTAAGACTCCTCCATACCAAGTGATAAAAATCATAGCTACCGATCCTAAGAATTCTGATGAAGGAGAAGCCAACTCATATTTTTTCATCATACTTATCGATAACTTTCTTAAGTTGCTTACGCTTTTTTGGAATCTATTTTTCATAGATTCTTCGGCATTGAAAATTTTTATAATTTTTGCTCCATTTAATGTTTCATCTATTATTGATAAAACATTTCCAGATTCTGTTAATCCTTTTCTAGCATCTTTTTTTAAACTTTTTCCTATGGAAGATATTATCCAAGCCATAAAGGGCAAAACAATTAAGGCAATTAAGGTGAGTGATGGACTTATGATTAATAAGGTTATTAAGGTAAATATAAGGGAGAAAGGCGTTCTCCATAGCTCTAGTATAGCATTTAATGTATTCCCTTCTATTTCAGTAACATCATTGGATAACCGAACCATAATGTCTCCCTTTTTCTTTTCAGTGAAAAAAGAAACTGGTAGAGTCAATATTTTATTATATAAAGCAGACCTAAGATCTTTAGATACTCCACTTCTTAATAATACTATAAAGTACTGTGCTAAATACCTAAACACATTTCGAAGAAAAAAAAGAAGTATTACTGATACACAGAGAATACTTAGAAATTTTTTTTCTCCCATATTATGTATATTGTTCTGAAGAAATAAATAAATTTGATACTTTAGTTCAGAAAAAAAACCATTTTCCGCTTGTTCTTTTACATGATCTAAAGTTTCTTTTTGCTTAACACTTCCTCCCAATAACATATCTAATATGGGCATAATTGATACTACCGAAACAATTGAAAATAGTGAATAAAGAATATTAAATGTAATACCTAATATAAAATCTTTTTTATATGGAGATGCAAACTGCTTAAGAATTCTTTTTAATGATTTCATTTAAAATTGTATAATCTGTGGTCATTGACAAAAGTAGTTAAATTTTTAAAATTAGTCCCTTCAACCATTTGGATAAATTTAATACAAATTCCTTGCATTAGTAACTAATATTTTGCTTTCTAAATAATTAAATCTTTTCTAGCAAACATTACTTAAATGTTTGAATTTGCATACTTAGAGATAAAAATTCATCCGAAAAAGAAATTAAATCTAACCTTTTGCATAAATATCTAACCAACTAGTTTTAAAGTTTGATTTATTAATATCAAAAAATAATGAAATAATTAATTATTTCATTATTTATAGCATATCTTTTATTTACTTATTTAGTAATATTAATATTTCTTTCGTAGAGATAGTAGGGTTGATACCCTTCTTTTGAGACGATTAATTGTCCCCTTTGAGAAGTACTAAACCGAAGAAAGCTACTGCCTATACCAAAACCATTCTCAGCGTTAAGAAGATAGATTCTTCGGGTAAACGGATATTTATTTGATTTGAAGCTTTCTAGATTAGGAGATATTATTTCACCATCTTTAGATCTAATTGGCAAAATCTTTATATTATTCAAAATCTTTTTAAAATTCTCATCATTAGAATAATTCAAAGTTGAAAGTCCGGTTATACCAATGTAGGAAGGATTATTATCAATATAATTTATTAACTCTTGGGCATCTTTGAATGAATTGATCTTTTCTCCTTCTTTAAATTTAAATTTTAATATATTTTTCAACGTATTATAATTACTTGTATAAATTCCATCAAAAACATACTTACTGTTTTCAGAAACTATATCTGTTTTCAATGTCTGTATAGATAATTCGCTAATGTTATTTTTTTTGGAAGTAATAAAGATGACTCCGTCACAAGCGATTTGAGCTGATTTATATTTTTTCTTTGTGCGATTAAATATAAAATTTGCTTCTTCATCGGTTAAATTTCTTCCAACCATAATTACGGTTGCATTGCCATTAATAAAATTATTAATTGCTAGAGCCTCAGCCTGTGGTTGAACATCAATAATAGCCTTAGGATAAACAGTATTAAAGACTTGATTTAAAGATAATGCCAATTCATAAAATGAAGGATCAACCGACAAATCAACTTTTCCTTTTTTATAATATTGTTCTTTACTTTCTTCTTTGGAACAAGAATTAAAAATTATTATTACTAAACTATATATAAATATTTTATAAAAATTATTCTTCATTATTCTTCATATATTTTAATGCTCTATAGGCTCTATATAAACCATATATCACTAATAATAATCCTAAAGCTAAACTTCCTTGATTGGAAAGTGGTAAAAAAAATTTTTTGTATAATAGAACAAGCCCCCCAATAACTATATATGAAATACCTATAAGCAAAGAAAGGGTTTTGTAATCCCATTTAAATTTCATTGTGAATCTTATTTTCTCTCAAAAGTACAACAAAAATAAATTTATTGTATTTTTGTTCTTTATACTTTATATTTTACAGACGAGATTTAATTTATACCTAAAACTTAATGTATATATACTATGAATAAATTAATTCATAATTTAAATGAATTGGAACAAGTAGCCGAATCTATCATTACAAATTCAAAATTTAAAATATTCACTTTACAGGGTAATTTGGGTGCAGGAAAAACTACATTGGTAAAATTTTTATGTAAATATTTAAACTGTGAAGATAATATAACGAGTCCTACATTCTCACTTGTCAATGAATATACTTGTCCTACTTCAAAAATTTATCATTTTGATCTATATAGAATAGAACATATTGAAGAACTTTTAAATATAGGATTTCACGAATACATTAATTCTGGAAATTATTGTTTTATAGAATGGCCGGAAATATCCGAAAATGAATTGGCAGAGCATCATAAAATTTCTTTAAATTTGGAAGGTCAAACAAGGCAATTAAGCTTTAGCTAGGAAATATTTATGGGCATTTATTCACCTTTTACTGCAAATGAACTTATACCTCAAGAAGAGAAAATTGAGGTGGTTAAAAAAGGTGGAAAAATTAGCATAGGAATACCTAAGGATGACGAAGTCTATGAAAACAGAATTGCTCTTACCCCAGATGCTGTTTCTACTCTTACTTGTAACGGCATTGAGGTCATTATTGAGCAAGGAGCTGGAGAAGGAGCTCATTTTACGGATATTCAATACTCAAATGCCGGAGCTAAAGTAAGTCAGAATCCCAAAGAAGTTTTCTCACAACCAATAATTTTAAAAACAGCTCCTCCTACCTTAGAACAAATAGACTTATTGCAAGTCAACTCCTACTTAATATCTTCGGTTCAGATCAATACACAAACCAAAGAATTTTTTGAAAAGCTTTCTAGTAAAAAAATAACAGCTCTTGGTTTTGAATACATAAAAGATAATCACAACGAATTTCCTATAGTAAGAATACTAGGTGAAATTGCTGGTATGGCATCCATACTTATTGCCGCAGAATTATTATCGTCAACCGCGAATGGCAATGGTTTATTATTGGGTGGAATTGCAGGAGTTAGACCTACCAATGTTGTAATTATTGGGGCTGGAAATGTTGGTATAAATGCAGCTCGATCTGCCCTTGGCTTAGGCGCAACCATAAAAATTTTTGATAATTCTATAAAACGTTTAAGGCGATGCCAAGAGATATTAGGAACAAAGATATATACTTCTACCTTAGATCCTAAAGAATTAAGAAAAGCACTTCTCCGTTGTGATGTTGTAATAGGGTGTTTACGAGGAGAGAACCGCTCTCCCATTATAGTTACAGAATCTATGGTCAAACAAATGAAATCAGGAGCTGTAATTATTGATGTTTGCATTGATAACGGTGGTATTTTTGAAACTTCTCAAATTAAAAAAACAAACGGTCAATCATATACTGAACATGACGTAACCCATTATTGTAATCCAAACATTACTTCTAAATATGCTAGAACGACATCAAAGGCATTAAGCAATTTTTTTCTTAGTTATTTTTTAGATTTAACCAATCAAGGTGGATTTGAAACGATATTTACGAAAAACAGAGGCTTATGTAAAGGAATTTACATGTATAAAGGAAGAATAACCAATCAGCAAATATCTCAATGGTTTGCTTTACCCTACCAAGATATTAATCTTTTAATCACTGAATTATGAATTTTTTTAAAAGGCTAAGGTTATATTTATCTGGCGTTTTCTTAGGCTTAATCTTCCTTTTATTTATGTATGGAGATAAGGTTTTTTCCTGGTCTTATTTACCTAATGATAGAGTACTGGCAGAAATTAAATTAAAAAAAATTAGTTTTTCTCCGCAAAGTGAAAGTTATTTAATTGAAAATAATTTAACAACGTCATTTATTCTAGATACAGTACTAGTTAAAGGATCTATAAATTTTAATGAGAGTAATGCACAAAATAAACCTTGCCCTTACTACACTTTATACCATCATAACATTAAGGTAACTTTCACTAAATGCAAGGATTCGGTTATTATTAACTCTCTTAATCATAAATAATTGCGGTTAAAATTTAAGCCAATTAAATATTATTGCATAAAAAATAGATTTTTTAATTTTTTACTATCTTTACGACCTTAAATATATAAATATAATAAATTTATGGGATGGTTTACTAGAAGTAAAAAAAACATCAACACTAGCGAAAAAATGGATGTCCCTAAAGGGTTGTGGTACAAAACACCTTCTGGAAAAATTATTGAAACAGATCAATTAAAAGCCAATTTCTACGTTAGCCCCGAAGATGATTTTCATGTAAGAATTGGTAGTAAACAATACTTCGAAATCCTTTTTGATAAAGGAAAATTTAAAGAATTAGATGAAAAAGTTACTAGTAAAGATCCCTTAAATTTCACAGATACAAAATCTTATAAAGACAGACTTAAAGAAGCTAATAGTAAAACGAAGCTCCAAGATGCTATACGTAACGCCGTTGGTAAGATTAATGGTCTGGAAATTTGCATTTCTTGCATGGATTTCAGTTTTATTGCTGGATCTCTGGGCTCGGTTATGGGGGAAAAAATTAGACGAGCGATTGATTATTGTTTAGAAAATAAACTCGCTTACGTTATTATTTGCCAATCTGGAGGAGCACGAATGCAAGAAGCGGGAATATCCCTTATGCAAATGGCAAAAGTAGAAGCTAAATTAGCCCAATTAAGCAAAGCAAAACTTCCGTATATTTCTGTATTAACAGATCCTTCGTACGGTGGTGTAATGGCCTCCTTCGGATCAACCGGTGATTTAATTATTGCTGAACCCGGTGCTTTAATTGGATTTGCAGGTCCAAGAGTAATAAAAGAAACCATAGGAAAAGACTTACCACAAGGATTTCAATCTGCAGAATTTCTCTTGGAAAAAGGGTTTGTAGATATCATTTCTCATCGTAGAGATTTAAAAGATACCATATACAAATGTGTAGACATGCTTACTAATACAAAATAATACTTATTACAATATTGGTTAACTATGGCTCTTAATTACATTTGGATTGCTTTTTTTGTATTATCTTTTATAGTTGGGTTAATCAAACTTATATTTTTAGGAGACACTTTAATTTTCAAAGAAATGGTCGATGGGCTTTTTAGCACGACCAAACAATCTGTAATGGAAATAGCTTTACCATTGGCTGGAATGATGACATTTTGGCTAGGTATAATGAAAATTGGGGAAAACGCAGGAGCCATACGTTTTCTATCCAAACTAGTAGGTCCCTTTCTCAGTAAATTATTTCCCTCTATTCCTAAGAATCATCCTGCTATTGGAAATATGATGATGAATTTTAGTGCTAATCTACTTGGATTGGATAACGCTGCAACTCCTTTAGGACTAAAGGCTATGGATAGCTTACAAACATTAAATCCTAAAAAAGATACAGCCACAGATGCACAAATCATGTTTTTAGTTCTCCATACTTCTGGACTTACATTAATACCTACTTCCATTATGCTTTACAGGTATTTGAATGGAGCTCAAAACCCTACGGATATTTTTATTCCATGTATTGTCGCAACTTTTTGTACCACTCTTTTTGGAATTATTATTGTCAGTTTAAAACAGAAGATAAACTTATTTTCCCGAAATATTATATTAGGTTTGGGTCTAAGTCTACTTTTTATAATTTCAATGTCATTTTATATAAAAAAAACTTCGGCAACTTATGAAGCAAAAGCTAGTGAGTATGTAAATAAAATAACCCCAGATTTAATAAATTATAAAATAAGCAATACAGAGGATTTAAAAAATCTTTATCCTTCCTCTTTTCAAAAAGAATTTGAAAAAAATCATAAGAAAGAAAGTCTAACACCTGAATTAATAGCAAAGAGCAATCGAGAATATATAAATTTTGAATCTGCTACAGCTTCACGTGTCTTGAGCAATATTTTATTGTTATTGATTCCTGTAACTTTTATTACAGGTGCATTTGTTAAAAAAGTAAATGTATTTGAAAGCTTTATAGACGGAGCTAAGGATGGGTTTAATGTAGCAGTTAAAATTATTCCTTATCTGATAGCAATGCTTGCTTCTATCAGTCTTTTAAGAACTAGTGGAATCATGGATTATTTACTTGATGGCGTTGCCTATTTATTTTACACTTTAAAATTAAATACAGAGTTCATACCCGCTTTACCCACAGCTTTTATGAAACCTTTAAGTGGAAGTGGAAGCCGAGCATTAATGATTGAAGCCATGCAGAATTATGGTGCTGATTCTTTTGTTGGTAGATTAGCTTGTATATTTCAGGGTAGTGCAGATACCACTTTTTACATTATTGCATTATACTTTGGTAGTGTTGGAATTAAAAAAATTCGTTATGCTCTTTCGGCGGGGCTTCTTACAGACTTATTAGGAATTATAACTTCTATTTTAATAACTTATTATTTCTTCTAATTGGTTGTGGTTAATATTAAAAAATCTTATGATTTATTAAAATATTAAT
This sequence comes from Apibacter muscae, assembly GCF_007845595.1. NCBI lineage: Bacteria > Pseudomonadati > Bacteroidota > Flavobacteriia > Flavobacteriales > Weeksellaceae > Apibacter > Apibacter muscae. The sequence continues at coordinate 278,570 of NZ_SELI01000016.1, read as the reverse complement.
ATATTTGTATTAATATTTTTAATAAATCTAATGAATAATTTTGATTGGAGCCAATTTACTTGGGGGCAGTTAGTTAATCCGGAATTTTACATAAAATTGGGTGGATTGTATTTAGTTCTTTTTATAATTTTTGCAGAAACTGGTCTTTTTGCTGGTTTTTTTCTACCTGGTGACAGTCTATTATTTCTTTCTGGCATTTATAGTAAAGAACTAATTCAGGAATTTGTATCGATTGATTCCGATTTCCTTAATGTGTTTTTGTTAAGTAGTCTTGTAGCAACCGCAGGGATTATAGGAAATGAAATTGGATATTGGTTTGGAAAAAAAAGCGGTCCTTACCTATTCCAAAAAAAAGATACATTCTTATTTAAGAAAAAATATTTATTTCAGGCTAAAGAATTTTACGATAAACACGGAGGAATGGCTATAATACTAGCTAGATTTTTACCTATCTTAAGAACTTTTGCTCCTATAATTGCAGGTATAGTACAAATGAGCAAAGGAAAGTATTTTCTCTATAACGTAATTGGATCTGTAGCTTGGTCTTTTTCTTTAATTTTTGCTGGACACTATCTAAATCATTTTTTCTTAAAAGAATTTAATTTCGATTTAAAACAACATATTGAGATGATCGTTTTAATAATGGTATTGGTTACCACAGCACCAGTTTTATATAAAATATTCTTTAAAAAAGAGACAAAGAAAGGTGAAATGAATTTAAATGATTAAATTGCTAATACATTAAATCTATTCTATTTTAGAAATTGGATTAAACAAAAAACAAGGATAAACTACTAATTGCAGTTTATCCTTATTTTTTTTATACTTTTTAAATCAATAATTTTTAAACTCTTAGAAAAATCCAATAAAAATTTTATTGTATAGTCTGAAGGACCTGTAGAACCTTCTTTTAAATTTATAGATTTGAAATACATATAAAAAAATTCTTTATATGTATAACGTAATTCAATCTTAGTTATTTTATCAAGAAAATGTTAAATTTTTATTTTCAATTAATCTTCTTAAATTAATAATAGCATACCTCATTCTTCCTAAAGCTGTATTAATACCAACTTTAGTTTCCTCAGCAATCTCTTTAAAACTCAGTTCCTTATAAAATCTTAGTTTTAAAACTTCTTTTTGATCGTCTGGTAACAGCTCAATTAGTCTTTTAAGATCAATCTTAGTCTGTTCACTAATCATTAAATCCTCTATAGATAACTCTGAAATTTTCACAAAATCAAAAATATTATAATCATCATTACCTACAGATTCATTGACAAGTTTAGTTTTTCCTGAGACTCTAAAATGGTCAACAATTAAATTGTGAGAGATTCTTAATACCCAAGGAAGGAATTTACCTTCTTCGTTGTATTTTTTCTCTTTAAGCGTAAGTATAACCTTTATAAAGACATCTTGAAATAAATCTTCGGCCAATTCAGAATTATTAACCTTTTTGTTTATATAATTATATATCTTTAACTTATGTCTATAAAGCAATGTTTCAAGAGCTTTTTCATGCCCATTCATATAGGCATTAACAAGTTGGCAATCAGTTTTCTTAACCATACTCTAAAAATTTAAATTTTTATTTAAATAGAGTAAAATTATATATCAATAGTATTGTTTTTTTATTTGTGCAAAAATACGCCTTTTTTATTTAAATACATCATTTAAAATGAAATTAAAACTAATTTAAAAAACTTTGTAATTTTATTTAATTGTTTAATTCTCTTATCTAAATTAATTATTCTGAATATTCCTATGATCTATTAATCTTAAATTTTTGTTGCTATAATTACTTTATTTATAAATGGTAATAAAAATTTAAATATTTTGTTTGGATAAAAGGTTATCTTTAAACTTAATATTTTTTAAATATGCAACAAATTTATATATTGCACCATTAAAAGAAACTATTGTAAGAACTAAAAAAATATGAATAAAAATAAATATCAATTAGAATTTGACATGAAGTGTTCTACTACACTTCTTTTTGAATATATAGGCACATCGTCAGGTATGAGTGAATGGCTTGCAGATGATGTTATTGAAAGAGGTGATGAATTTACTTTTATATGGGGAGACCAGAGCGAAATTGCAAACTTAATTAAATATAAAGAAGAGTCTTTTGTGCGTTTTCGTTGGGAAGAAGATGAAGGTACTAAGTATTATTGGGAATTAGCAATTCATGTAGATGAGGTTACTAATGATGTAGCGCTTGTAGTTACTGATTTTGCTGATGAAAGTGATTTAGATCATTCAAAACTTTATTGGGAAAATCTTATTGATGACCTAAAAAAAATTATTGGTTCATAATTTTTATCTCTTACATATTGTAAAATCATTTTGATATTTTATAATAAAAATACAAATATCTAGGTATACCAATCGATATATGGCGATTATATTTAATCAAGAATATTTAGAAGAAGGCTCAGTTTTCTTTAATAATACTAAAAAATCAATTTTTTCGGGTTATTACGTTAACTCTTTCTGCTGGCTTTTTCAAGGAGATTTGATATTTTGGGAGGATACATATTTTCAATTAATGGCATCTTTAAGAAAGATGCGAATGGAAATTCCTATTTCTTTTACTCCTGAGATGTTTAAGAGCCAAATACTCTTATTATCAGAAAAATTATCATTATCGAACGGGCTAGCTAAAATTTCTGCTTTTAGAGATGATTCAAGACAAGAAAAAATATCCTTTATCATTGAATTAATTGATGAAAAATTCTTATCTATTTCAAAATCAAGTGAAATAGATTTTTTCAAAGAAATTCTTATATACCCAAACTTATTATCAGCTATAGAAATTTTCCATCCTATAAATGAAGTTGCAAGTCAATATGCTAAAGAAAATGAAATGGTTGACGTAATTCTTCTAAATAATGAAAAGAGAATTGCAAGAAGTATGAAGGGAAATGTTTTTTTAATAAGAGAGAATATTATTTACTCTCCACCTATTTCTGAGGGAGCAATGATATCTTCAATAAGAAAAAATTTTATTCAATTTTTAAGAGAAAAAACAAGCTTTATTTACAAAGAGGAGCCTATGTCTCCTTTCAGTGTTCAATCTTCCGCTGAAGTTTTCATACTGGGTGATAAAACTGGTGCAATATCTATCTTAAAAAGTAGAAAAAATTCTTTTTCAACCCATCAAACAGAGCTACTAATGAAGAAATTTATTGGTTATGCTATTTCCACCAATAAAGATGAATAAAAAAGGTCGCATGAATGCGACCTCAAACTAAAACCACAAAAAAATGAGAAAGAGATTTTTATACAAAAAATATCTCTTACTTTCTGATGCAAATCTAACTTCAAAATTTGCATAATCTTCACTTATATTATAAAATAAATTTATACCTACAATAGAAATTTTTATTAAATTTTCTTTTTTATGTAAGTTTTTATTTTATGTTTTTTTTTAGCTTTGAATTATAAATATGGTTGGCTTTTTATGTATATCAGGCTTTACAGTTTTCCATTGCTTGCATGATAAAGTTTGAATTGCTTCATCTGGTAATGTAAGGTTGGTAGCTATACAAAGCATTGTTAATGGTGATAAATATTTTAATAAATCTTCAAACATTTTTTGATTCCGGTATGGGGTTTCCATAAATATATGAGCAGATCCATCTTTTCTACTTAATGTTTCTAGCTTTATAATTTCTTTCTTCTTCTCATTGTTTTCGATAGGCAAATATCCATGAAACGAAAAATTCTGTCCGTTTAGCCCACTTGATATTAAAGCTAAAAGGATAGACGATGGACCATTGATTGGAACTACTTTAATCTTGTTTTGATGACACCACATGACCAACTTATTGCCAGGATCTGCAATACAAGGCAAACCTGCTTCCGAAATAAGTCCCATATCAATACCTTTTTCCAATGGCTCAGCCAACTGCAAAATTTCCTCATCGGAAGTTCTCTTATTTAGTATAGAAAAAGACAAACTCTTTTGATCAATATCCGGACTAATAAATTTTATAAATTTCCTCGCTGTTTTTTCATTTTCAGAAGCAAAAAATTTAATTTCTTTTAAAACATTTTTTAATTGTTGTGAGAATATTTCTGATGATGAATTTCCCCCTAAATAAGCAGGTAGCAAATATAAAACAGCCATATATTTATTTATAAAATTATCTGAATTTTTTTCTTCTTAAGAATATTAATACTCCACCAATCATAAATATTCCTACTAGAGGAAGTAGCAAATTCAACCACTGCCAATACGATTTATCCATCACTATGGTTTGCTTATCTAGCATTCTCAATTCAACACTTCTATTTCTTAACGACATTAAACCATTATCGTCTAATAAGTAATTTAATGAATTTATTAAAAATTCTTCGTTTCCATAATCCATATTACCTGTAGATATATTAAAACCAAGTGGCAAAGGCTGACCTTTGATGATAGGATTTCTAGCTACATCTCCGTCAGAAATTACTATCATTTTATTTTTTTTGGATTGATTTTTAAAATCTTCTACTTGAGATGACTCAATTCTGTCCTTGTAGGCAGATGTAAACTCTCCTTCTAATAAAACCGCTAATATTTGGGGTCCTTTATTATACAAATTTACATTTACACTGTCTATATTAGAAATTTTTGCTTCTTCCAAAGATATGTATGATGGTATTCCTTGTACTCCACTATAAGGTGAGCTTTGATATAAAACAGTTTTTTTAATACCTGGGGTTGATAAGGTATCTATAGAAGAAGGAAATTCAAAACGTACAGGATTTAAATTTTTAGTTATGGGATGACTCAATTTTTGTGGAAAGGCTAATGGGAAATATACCCAAGGAACTCTCCTATTTTGAGGATTTCCCTGTACCGATCCTACTTGCAAATTAATATAATCAGGTCTTTGTAAGTCTTTAACCACTGAAGAGTTAACCCTTATACCATAGGAAAACAATAAATCGGTTAAGTTAAGATCGTAAGGATAAGCTAAAATCTTACTAGATTTTAATAAAGTATCCATTTCAGCATTTACTTGATCAATAGCCCAAAGTGTTTTGCCACCATTCATGATGTATTGATCAATTACTACTTTTTCTTCATCAGTAAAAGCCTTTCTTGGTTTAGCAACTATTATCGCATCAAACTTTTTTAAAGTGGGTAAATCTTGAATTTTAAGAGATTGTTCATCTTTAGGAAAAATAGGGAAAAAATTATAATTTTGATGAATTCTGTCAGCCAAGCTAAACATTTCTAATTTGTTTAACTCTGCTTGATTAACCAAAATACCGACATTTTTAAAATGTTCATTGGATAATTTGTCTATTGAATTAATGAATCCGAACTCTAAACCTTCCATTGATTTAGTCATTTGTTCCTCAGCATTTATTCCAGTTTGTTGAGTAATTAAGGGAACCGTTTGTCCATATCCTTTGTATTTAATTGTCGCATATGGAAATAATATGATTTGAGTGGATATTCCTTCTTTTTCAACTTGTAAAGCAGAAGGAGACATCCCCATGGATTCCAGAGTATCCTGGGATATTTTTTGTTTTACCGGATCAATTAATTGATAAGATATATTAGGATTTATTCGTTTAAATTCATCTAAAAGAGTCAGCGTTTCTGATTGTAATTGCTTGAAATCTGCAGGAAAATCTCCTTCTAGATAAACGTCTATTTCCATAGGTTTATCTATTTTTTCAAGTACATTTTTAGTAGCTTCAGACAATGTATATCTTTGGTCAGAGGTTAAATCATATCTTTTATAATAAACTCCGGAGGCTAAAAGAATGCCTATGAACATCAATATCAAAACTATGATGTTATTTTTTATAAACCTCATTTTATTATTTTTTTAATTTGACTAATTGAATTGATGCAAATATGAATAAAGTAGTTATAAATAGAAAATAACCTATATCTCTAGTGTCAATAATTCCTTTGGTAAAACTCGTATAATGTTGGTAGAATCCTATTCTTTGTAACCAATAATCATAATTTCCTAATAAGTTATAGGAAGCTAGGTTTTCGAACCCGTAGAAGCAAAAAAAACAAAGGAAGACCCCAACTATATAAGACAGAACTTGATTTTTAACCAAAGAGGAAGCAAATATTCCTATAGAAATAAAAGCGGTACTTAGAAATATTAATCCAACATAGCCACTGTAAATAGCCCCTAAATCAATATTCCCTTCAGGCATACTGATATTATATATGGTAAAAACATAGATAAGTGTTGGGAAAAGTGTAAAAATGACTAATATGCTAATCGCTAAGAATTTACCTGCTATAATAGATTCAATAGATAAAGGTTTAGAAAATAGCCAAACCAATGTACCCGTCTGTTCCTCTTCTGCGATGGATTTCATAGACAAAGCAGGAATCAAGAAAATGAATAGCCAAGGAGATAATACAAAAAAATTATTTAAGGAAGCCAGCCCTACATTAAATATATTAAAAGTATCAAATTTACTATCGAAAAACCATAAGAACAAAGAGCTTATTAGTATATAAGCAACTGCAACTATATAAGCACCTAAGGTTCCAAAATATGCCCAAAGTTCTTTTTTTAAAATTGAAAACATTGAATTATTTTTTCTTATTTCTATTAACAAATTTAACCACTAACATAATTGTTAGAACCAATATAATGAAGCTGATTAGTAAACTAACCCACATACCCATAAAAAATTGTTTGAACATTACAATAAAAACTACAGCAAACAATATAATGGTAGCTACTTCATTCATCATCCTTAATTTTATGGACGTTGTAGTGAACTGATCATTTTTTATTTTTTTAATACTTTTCCAGCTCCAATAATGGTAAAAAGCTAATCCAATAAGAAACACTATTTTTATATGAAACCATTTTTGGGTCAAAATATAAAAAGGGATGTCTCCTCTTGTATTGGCTACCATAAATAAGCCTGTTAGCGTCATGATGATTCCTGCCGGTATAATTATAATGTCCCACAAACGGGAAATCATATATATGTACTGTTTTTGTAGAATTTGTTTTTCCAATTCCGGCTTTTCTTTCGTCTCTATATAATAGACAAAAAGCCTTATTAAATAAAATATCCCCGCAAAATAACTAACCATAAAGATAATATGTATTGATTTTAGAGCGTAATAACTGGGTATATCTGGAATATGCATTGAATATTTATTATATCATGCGAATTTAATAATATTTAAATAATTGAATGCTGTGATTGATCGATGATTTAAAATGTTCTATAAGTTTTAATTACCTAACATTTCCTTATCTATTAAGTAAGATTAACGTTATTATTCATATAAATAATAAGATTTTAAATTTTATAAAATCGATTTTAATATTAATTTTGCCTAAAAACGTAATATGAACTGTAAGATTGATCCTTCAAGAATTAGATTAAAAGTTGCTATATGGGTGGGGATAATTAGCGGAATTGTTGGTGCAATTATTAAGTTTGGTTGGGAAGTTCCTTTCCCCCCTAGAACTCCACAAAGAGATTTGACCAATCCACCTCAACAATTGCTTGAACAACTGGGGATGCCTTACGATTTATCTCATGCTGTATATTATTTCAATGAAAACCCTAGACCTATAATGAGCTTTATTGTTCATTTTCTATTCGCTATTTTTTTTGCTGTTGTGTATTGTGTGGTCGCAGAATATTACCCTAAAATAAAATTATGGCAAGGAACTCTTTACGGTATATTTCTAAATTTCCTATTTCATATCATTCTTATGCCTGCTTTAGGAACCATTCCTGCACCATGGAATCAACCCCTAGAAGAACATTTTTCAGAATTATTTGGTCATATCCTCTGGACTTGGGTAATAGAAATCTTCCGTAGGGATTTAAGGAATAGAATAACTAAAGAACCAGATGTTGAAATTCCTTTAACTTCTCCTTTTAGATAGAAATATTTATCTAGCTCAGATATAAAAAAGATCTTTAGAATATAAATCTAAAGGTCTTTTTTATTTATCAACTAAATTACTTTTTTGTCATTAAACATTTTTCTATATTTGTTATTCACATTAGACTTTTCAAAATAAAGAGATATGACACCAAGTATAGCTAAAGGTACTAGAGATTTTTCCTCCGAAGAAATTTATAAAAGAAGACATATAATTTCTGTTTTACAATCTAATTTTGAAAAATTTGGATTTAACCCTTTAGAAACCCCCTCCTTTGAAAAATTGCAAACCTTAACTGGTAAATATGGAGAAGAAGGAGATCGTTTAATCTTTAAAATTCTAAATAGTGGTGACTTCCTAGAAAATGTAAAGGAGAAGGATTCTGAAGTTTCTACTTGGAACTCAAAAAATATCATACCTCTAATTTCTGAAAAAGCTTTAAGATATGATTTGACCGTACCTTTTGCTCGATATGTTGCGATGAATCATGGAAAATTAACTTTCCCTTTTAAAAGGTATCAAATTCAACCCGTTTGGCGGGCAGATAGACCTCAGAAAGGTAGATTTAGAGAATTTTTTCAATGCGATGCCGATGTTGTTGGTTCTGAAAGTTTATGGTACGAAGTTAATTTTATTCTGCTGTACGATTCCGTATTTACGGAACTTCAATTGCCTGTTGAAATTCATTTAAATAACCGAAAACTACTAGCTGCCATTGCAGAATATGCTGAGATTGAAGACCAATTGATTGAATTTACCGTTGCCCTGGATAAATTAGATAAAATAGGCTTGGATAAAATATTAGAGGAAATGGTTTCTAAAGGAATATCACAAAAATCATTAGATAGACTTGTTCCCATAATTAACCTTTCCGGTTCTTTTGAAGAAAAATTAATTCAACTCAAGGAAATATTTCAAGATGTTGAAATTGGTTTAGAAGGTATTAAAGAATTAGAATTTATCTATAATTCTACTATGCAAATAGGTTTGCAAACCGCTGATCTTCAATTTAATTTAACACTTGCTAGAGGCTTAGACTATTATACCGGAACCATTTATGAAATAAAATCTAAAAATGTAGCCATGGGTTCCATTGGCGGAGGAGGTAGATACGACAACCTTACTGAAATTTTTGGAGTTAAAAATATGTCTGGTGTAGGTATCTCTTTTGGTTTAGATCGTATATATTTAGTTATGGAAGAACTTAATCTATTTCCTAAATCTACGCAAAAAAATAAACAAATACTTTTCTTTAACTTCGGAGATCGTGAAAGCATTCATGCCTTAATGCTTATACAAAAAATAAGATTGATGGGTTTTGCTTGTGACCTTTATCCTGAAAAGACAAAATTACAAAAACAATTTTCCTTTGCTGAAAAAAATAATTTTGAATATGTTGTGTTTTATGGGGAGGAAGAAATAAAAAATCAAACCATCACAATCAAAAATATAATCACTGGCAAACAAGAAACTATAGCTACTGATCAATTGTCTGATTACTTAAATGACTAGGTGATTCAGATTTAATATAAAATTTTAGGAAATGAAGAAATTTATCACTCTGCTACTTTTACTATCCATCAATTTGTTTTTTTCTCAAAAAATCTTAATTGATTCCATACAAAATGTAATTAAAGATAAGCAAGCAACGGTAGGGGTTGGAGTTATATACCATAACAATGATACGCTTAGTATTAACAATCAGTATCTCTATCCAACAATGAGTGTATATAAATTTCATCAAGCCTTGGCAATATTGAATTATTTAGAAAAAAATAAACTTTCATTAAACACCACATATTTTATAAAAAAAGAAGATCTTGACCCTAATACTTACAGTCCTTTGTTTAAAGAAAGACCAGAGGGTAATTTTAATATTTCTATAAAAGATTTATTATATTACAGCATCTGTTTAAGTGATAATAATGTAAGTAACTACTTATTTAGATATCTTGTCAACCCTGCACAAACCGAAGATTATATTAAAAGTCTGGGCACGGATGAGATCAGCATTAAACGTACAGAAAAAGAGATGAGCCAAAACCACGACAATCAGTATTTAAATTGGACTAGACCTTTGGCTACAGCAATTTTGTTTAATAAAATCTTAAATGAAAAGATTTTTAAAGAGGAATACCAAGATTTCCTCATAGAAACTCTTATAAAAACCAATACGGGTGAAAATAAAATTAAAGGATTGCTCCCTAAGGATTTAATTGTGGGACATAAAACAGGGAATTCTTATAGAGACAATGGTATTAAGGTGGCAGATAATGACGCTGGATTTGTCTTACTTCCTAATGGAAAAAAGTATACTTTAGCTATTTTTATTATGAATTCTAAAGAAACTGATGAGGTAAATGCATCTATAATTGCAAAGATCTCTCAACTAATTTATAATTATTATTCACAATTATAGTTTATTAATCTCTATAATCCTCTACTAGGAGAATCCAAGGAGAATGACTAAAATAATACCAATGCGCCTGGGATAAATCTACTTGTTTATTTATAAACATTTTAGGGCTATGATTGTTAACGGATACGTACGAATTGGCAAAAATTTCTACTTCATGCCCCTTTTTAGCTAAATCATCTTTTATATATCTAGCCGCCTGCCAAATAAAATCAGGATATGCATTGATTCTACTGATTTGCTTAGGGGTAAATAAATCATTTAAATTATAAGAAATTATTTCTTTCGTTTTTTTATCAACAATTTTAAAATAAGTGCTACCGCTCCTTTGCCGTAGCATCATTCTCCAACTCAAACGATGGCCTTCTTCGGTCCAAAAAACGTTTCCTTTAATTAAATAATGTCTAAGAGGGAGTAAAATTTGTAAGGTGAAAAATAGCGCAAAGAAATACTTTGTAAAATACGGTATTGATTTCACATACTCTTGGGGCTCAATTTTTAGGTGTTTTTTAAAAAATATTTTCCTTATAGTTTCTGGTGAATAAAAAAACACGATAAAACTTAAGGCAAAATATGGAAATATACCCACTTGAAGTATTAAAGAGTTAGAAAGGTGAAAAATCAAACTCGCAATCAAAGCAAAAGTTCTTGTTTTTTTCCATAGTAAAAAAGGAACTACCAATCCGTCAAACATTAACCCCAAATAGGCTATAGGTATATAGAACCACTTTTCTTTAAACCATTCCCCTATTATGGGTAAATGTGATTTATTGGCATAGAGAATCTGTGTAAAAGTACCATTTAACCAATCCGGATATAGCTTTGCTACAGTTGCAAAAAAATATAAAATGGAAACTTGGAAAATCATTACATACGAACACCATTGGGGCATAGTATACGATTTTAGAGTTCTTTTTTGTTTTACATCGTAAGAAGCATAGGCATTGGCCGGTAATAATAACATTATAATGCAGACCAATAGTAGAAAATAGTAATGATTATTATAAGAGGTTTTTTGCATTAAATATTGTGCCGTCCACAAAAAAGTAAACAATAATAAACTAAGTCTATATCGGTAACCAATCATGACTAAAATACCGAGAATTCCCATCGTAAAAAAATAAATATACATTCCAAAGCCCGGCAATGGGTGTAACCATTCAAAACCTATGAATGGAAAAAAAACTTTAGGAATCATTAAATTTTCCTTCACCCAACCGGTAAGAATTGCTCCAAAAGTTTCTGCTGAAAGTAAAAATCCAAAAAAGATTCGGAAAATTATTAACGGAGAATTATCAATCTGCAATAAAAGTTTCTTATTTATGGTTTCCACGGATTTAAAATTACGCTTCTAATTGGAATAAAACTAAGAATTTTCTTAGTTAATTTATGTAATTTTGCTATTGAATATATATAAAAATATACATATGAGAGTTTTAACGGGGATACAAAGCACAGGAACCCCTCATTTAGGAAATCTTTTAGGAGCCATTATGCCAGCGATTGAATTAAGTAAAGATCCTAAGAATGAATCTTTCTTTTTTATTGCTAATTTGCATTCTATGACGCAAATAAAAGATGCAGATATTCTCAAACAAAACACCTACGAAATTGCTGCTTCTTGGTTGGCCTGTGGTTTAGATCCTGAAAGAACTTATTTTTATAAACAATCTGACATCCCTGAAGTAACTGAACTTATGTGGTATTTACTTTGTTATTTTCCTTATAGTAGACTAGCTCTTGCTCATGGGTTTAAAGACAAAGCAGATCGATTGGAAGATGTAAATTCAGGTTTATTCACCTACCCTATGCTAATGGCCGCCGATATTCTACTATACGAAGCTCAAATTGTACCGGTAGGTAAAGATCAATTGCAACATTTAGAAATGACCAGAGATGTTGCTCAGAAATTTAATCAAATTCATCCTGATCTTTTGGTTATTCCAGAAGCAAAAATTCAAGAAAACACTATGTATATTCCTGGACTAGATGGATATAAAATGAGCAAATCTAGAAACAACACCATCCAAATTTTTGCTCCTGAAAAAACTTTGAAAAAGCAAATTATGTCCATTGTAACCGATTCTACTCCACTTGAAGAACCCAAAAATCCCGAAACTTGCAACGCTTTTGCTATTTATAAATTAGTTGCAAAAGATCATGAAATTGATAATATGCGCGAACAATATTTAGCCGGTGGATATGGATATGGAAATGCTAAGAAAGAATTGTTAAATGTTATTCTAAGAGAATTTTCTGAAATAAGAGAAAAATATGATTATTACATGAATCATTTAAACATTCTAGATGAAATCTTATACGAAGGAGCTAATAAAACTAGAAAAATAGCTTCACAAAACCTACAGAAAATTAGAACTTCCTTAAATTTTTCATAATTGTCTTTACCTTCTTTTTTACAATTTATTAATTTTAAAAAAGAAGGTTCTTTTACATATATTTTATTCCATTTTCATAAAATACACCCCAATATTGGTTTATTTTATTTTTTTTTCGTAGATTTGCCATACATTAATTAACAAAGTCATTTTTAACTCCGTATAGTGCGGGCACTAAAGTTTTAGGTGAAATTATATTTTACTGTTTTCAATTTTACATCTTAAACAGATTATCTTTAGTGAAGTGCAGATAATTTTTATTTTTTCTAATCGAACATTGGGTGAATTCTCACCCTACAAAGCCTAGCTTTCATTATAAAAATTATCTTATAATATAAATCGTATAAATAAAATTATTTATGAGCAAGATCAAGGTAAAAGATTTGTACCTGATTTTTGGATTTGCTAAAAATCAGGCAATGAAAATGCTTAAGAAAGGTAAAAGCAAAAAAGAAATCCATTCAAAAACCAAATGTACTGTAGCCGTTAATAATGCTAACTTGGAAATACAAGAAGGTGAAATATTTGTAATTATGGGACTTTCAGGTAGTGGCAAATCTTCATTATTAAGGTGCTTCAACATGTTAAACACTCCTACTTCCGGTTCTATTCTTGTTGACGGTGAAGATATAACAAAAATGGATCGTAAGCAACTTTTGAATCTAAGAAGAAAAAAAATAGGTATGGTTTTTCAACATTTTGGCTTATTGCCTCACAAAACCATTCTAGATAATGTAGCTTTTGGTTTAGAAATACAAAACACTCCACTTCAAGATAGATACGCGAAAGCAAAAGAAGTTTTAAACCTAGTGGGTTTAAATGGTTATGAAAATTCCTATCCTAATCAGCTAAGTGGTGGTATGCAACAAAGAGTAGGAATTGCACGTGCAATAGCGGCTGATTCTGAAGTTTTATTAATGGATGAAGCATTTAGTGCGCTGGATCCTCTGATAAGGACTCAAATGCAGGACGATCTGCTGGAAATTCAACAGAAATTAAAAAAAACGATTATTTTCATTACCCATGACTTGGATGAGGCTTTAAAACTAGGCAATACCATCGTGATCATGAAAGATGGAGTAATTGTGCAACAAGGTGCGCCAGAAGATATTTTGTTAAATCCTGCGAATGATTATGTGAAAGACTTTATTGGCAATGTAGACATGTCTAAGGTTATTACTGCTTCTTCCATTGCAGAACCTTTTAGAGTTAAAATCACCATTGGAAAAGAAGGACCGGCATTAATTTATAGATTAATGGAACGACTAAATACTCGTCTTTTACCTGTAATAAGTAAAGATAAAGAGTTTTTAGGATATATTAGAAAAAAAGATATTTCGAATCTGATTCTATCAAAATCCACGGATTTAAATTCTATTCTTATTGAAATTCCTAGAATAAGAGAAGATATGTCAGTCTCTGATACTTTACCTCTATTTATCAATCAAAATTATCCATTAACGGTGGTGAATGAAAATAATTATCCTTTAGGATATATTAGTTATTCTGATGTTGTATCCTTAGTCACTGGCTACGATGAAGAGGAAGTAAAAACAATTATTGATAATGCAAATTAAAAATTATGGAAAAACTTGATTTAGGAAAATATATTGAAAAATTTGTTGATGTTGTTTCTATAAAAGGAGCACCCATTTTTAAACAAATTACAATTATTATTGAAAATTGCATAAACGTTTTACAAAGCATTTTGCTTAGTTTGCCTTTTTATATAATTATATTATTGGTAGTTTTACTATCTTTTGCACTAAAAAATAAGGGATTTAAAAATATAAAATTAACATCTAGTAATGCTAGAAACCTTTTAGAATTACCATTGTTCTCCTTATTAGGTTTAGTTCTCATTTATTGGATGGGATTTTGGAAAGAAGCTATGGATACTCTTGTTTTAGTCATAGTTTCCACCTTTATAATTCTTATTATAGGTATTCCTCTAGGTATTATTTGCGCAAGGAACAAAAAAGTGAACTTACTTGTACGACCTTTACTAGATTTTATGCAAACCATGCCAGCTTTTGTATATCTTATCCCTGCCATATTATTCTTTTCAGTTGGAAATGTTCCCGGAGTTATAGCTACTGTTATCTTTTCACTCCCCCCTGCGGTACGAATGACGGCCTTAGGAATTAGAGATGTACCTAAAGAAACGGTTGAAGCTTCCATTGCCTTTGGATGTACGAAAACTCAAACTTTATTTAAAGTTCAGCTTCCCTTGGCAAAACCAACCATTTTAGCAGGAGTTAATCAAGTAATTATGCTAGCATTATCAATGGTAGTAATCGCATCCATGGTTGGAGCCGGAGGTCTTGGAGAAAGCGTTTATGCTGCCATACAACAAGCCGATGTTGCTTTAGGCTTTGAAGCGGGGTTATGTATTGTAATTCTAGCAATAATTTTAGATCGAATGACACAATCACTTGGAAATAAAAAGTAATAAACATGTTTAAATATAAATACATTCTACTCACGATAGTGTTAGCTCTGGGCTTTACTTCATGTAAAAGAGTAAAAAAATATGATGTTTCTCTTCTTTACCCCAATTGGGCCGACGGAATCGCAATTACTTATCTTGCCAAAAACATCATTGAAGATAAAGGATATAAAGTAAGTATGAAAAGATTAGAACCAGGGCCTATATTTGCATCTATTGCACGGGGTGATGAAGATATATATATGGATGCTTGGCTGCCATATACCCATAAAAATTACTGGGACAGATTTGGCGATCGTGTTGACCTTTTAGGTTCTGTCTTTGACGATGGTTCTACCGGGCTTGTAGTTCCTGAATATGTTACTATCCAAAATATTGAAGAACTTAATAAATATAAAGATAAATTTAACGGTAAAATTTACGGAATATCTTCCGGTGCTGGAATTTTTGCAAATACAAATAAAGCTATCAAAGAATATCGTTTAGAATATTCCCAATTGCCATCTTCCGAAACTTCAATGGTAGCCGCTTTAAAAAAGGCTATAAACGAGAAAGAATGGATAGTGATTACTGGATGGAAACCTCATTTTATGTGGTCTCAATTCCATTTAAAACTTTTAAAGGATTCCAAAAACATTTTCCCTACTGATAAAATTTCTATAATTTCTAGAAAAGAGTTTGATAAAGATGAACCTGAACTTACTGAATTTTTTAAAAATTTTAAGTTGAACGAAGATATGCTTAACGAATTAATGAGTACAGTATCTGAGAATAATGACCCCAATATTGGTGCTAAGAAATTTTATCAGAAATATAAAAGTTCTTTAAGCCATTGGTTAAAACCAAAAATTCAAAATTAATTTTATAAATGTATTTAATAATATATATTATCCTCGTACTATATAGGTTTTAATTGTTCGTTCATTACAGAGGATATAAATTCATTCCACTTATAAAAGTTTTATATTTGTTTAGATTAAATTATAGCAAATTTTAAAATGACTATTGAAGAACTATATTCTATATATCTACAATCTAGTGGAGTAACCACAGATACGCGAAAAATAACCTCTAAAAGCATCTATTTTGCTTTAAAAGGTGAAAATTTTAATGGTAATTTATTCGCCAATGAGGCCATTGAACATGGGGCGTTAGTAGCTGTTGTTGATGATAGAAGTTTATCAAATCCTAGTAAAGGAATTTTTTATTTTGAAAATAGCTTGCTTTGTTTACAAAATCTAGCCCGCTATCATAGAGAACAATTAAATATTCCTATTATTGGCTTAACCGGTAGTAATGGTAAAACAACCACCAAAGAATTGATGGCTAGTATTTTAAAAGAGAAATTCAACGTATGGTATACTCAAGGAAATTTAAATAACCATATAGGTGTTCCATTAACTCTTCTTAGCATTAATCAAAATCATGAGATTGCTATTGTTGAGATGGGAGCCAATCATTTAAAGGAAATTGAACTACTTTCAGGGATATGTCAACCCACCATCGGTTATATCACTAACTTTGGAAAAGCTCATTTGGAAGGTTTTGGAGGTATGGAAGGGGTTTATAGAGGAAAATCGGAATTATATTCTTTTCTTAGAGAAAACCATAGAAAAGTTATTGTTAATACTGATGACACTAAACAGATGGAATTATCTAATGGGATTGATTCTATCTCCTTTGGCACAGAAGGAGATTATACTTATTCTTATCAAGAAAATAGCAATCATACGATTAGTCTTATATATCAAAATTGCTTGATTAATTCTCAATTAACTGGAAAGTATAATTATACCAATCTTTGTGCTGCAGCTACTCTAGGTTTATATTTTGGAATAGAGATTGGAAAAATTAAAGTTGGAATTGAAAATTATCTTCCACAAAATCAACGTTCACAAATCGTTAAACTGGGTAATAAAACTTTGGTTTTAGATACTTACAATGCAAATCCAAGTAGCATGGAAGCTTCTTTAAAAAATTTTTCTGTGTTTGAAGGCTCAAAAACTATCATTCTAGGAGATATGTTTGAGCTGGGCAAGGAGTCTGCATATGAACATAGTAAAATTGTTTCTCTAGCTTTAAATACAAACTTTGATAATATATTCTTAGTGGGGGAGAATTTTTATTCAACTACTATAGATGACTTTAAAATTAAAAAATTCAAATCCACGGAGGAAGCTAAAAATTATTTCAAGGAACATTCAATTGTTACTAAAAATCTTTTATTAAAAGGATCTAGAGGAATGGCTCTTGAAAAATTATTAAATGTAATTAAAGAATGATATTATAAACCAATTAAATTTATAAATGTTAATTGGTTTCCTGACAAATTAAGATGGATAATAAAAAAAAAGGAGTTTCATTAAAACTCCTTTTTTTTTATTTTGTATTGATTGTTAGACTAGTATTTAAAGCCCTAATTTAGCTTTTACACTTGCCAAAATATTTGGACCAGCGGCATAAATCAATGAAGGTTGAGAAGTATCAAAAACATATAGATAACCTTTTTCTTTTGCTACTGCATCTACCGCTTCTTGAGCTTTTTTCATTATTGGATCGTACAGCTCCGCTTGTTTTTTATCCAATGCATTCGCTGCATCTTCTCTAAGTGTAGCTAAATTTTGCTGATCTGATTGTAATTCTTGTTCGTATTTCTGAAGTTGATCTTTCATAGAATCCAATTCAGTCTGAGACTTTTTACTCAAATCTTCTTGAATTTTATTATACTTAGCTGCTAGAGCCTCTTCTTGTTTTTTAATACCTTCTTTCTTTTGGTCTGCCAATTTTTTTAATTGCTCATCCGCTGCTTTTTTTTCAGGCATGGAGTTTAATAATTCCATGGAATTTATATAAGCAATTTTACTTGCATCTCCAGTTTGTGCCTTTGCTAACTGAAAAATACCTACGAATGCGGATAACATTACTACTAGTGTGATTTTTTTCATTTTATATGTATTAATTATGTTTAAATTTTATTACTTATTACTGTTTGCAGTCTTTTTCTTTGGAACATATTTACTTCCATAGCCTTTATTGGGTTGTGCGGTAGTCGCTTTTTTAACCTCCGGATTTTCTTTGGGTTTCTCCACCTCGGCTTCAGCAGTATCAGTTACCTCTTTATTATTATTAAGTTTATTTTCTTTGGATTTATTATTAGTTTTATCAATCTCTTTATCTCCATTTTCTTGGATCTCAACTGCCTGTTTTTTCTTTTTAGGTACATATTTACTTCCGTATCCAGATTTCGTTTGATCTTTTTTGTTTGACTTTTCTTTTACATTAATTTCATTGTTATCCTCATTTGATTCCTGAATTATATCCTCGGTTTTAGAAATTTTCGATGGTGAGTTAGAATTGGTTTGAGATTCCTTTTTCTTACTTTGTTTAGCATCTAAACCCATTTGTTTTAAAACCTTATCCGTAATGTCGTACTTAGGATCAGTAAAAACCATAATTAAATCAGATGATTTGTCGAAGATAAGTCCATATTTATCTCTGGATGCGACAGTATTTATAGCATTCCAAATCTGATCTTGTAGTGGTTTAACAAAATTCATTCTTAATCGAAAAGAATCTCCCTCGGATCCAAATTTTTTATCAATAAAGTTCCGAATTTTAATCTCTGAACTATCAATGATAGACAATCTATTTTTCTGCTGATCATCCGTTAATAATATTTTCTCATTTTCATATTCAACTCTTAGCTGATCTAATTTAGATTGTTCTTTCTGAATTTCCGTTTGCCATTTTTTAATTTCATTATCTAACCTTTGCTGCGCTTGTTGATACTGAGGCATTTGATTTAAAATATATTTAGTATCTACATAAGCCATCTTTTGAGCAGTGCCAGAATAGAAGAGCAAAAATAAAAAAATATAAGTAAGTAGTTTTTTCATTATAAATATCTTAAAGTATTTCTAAAATCGTACCAATTTTTATTCTATTTTCATTACTAAAATTTATTACTATTATAGCTGTTGACCAAATACAAAGTGTGTTTGCCATCCACTTGCTCCTGTTGAATTGATTGCTGGATCAAAACCTTTAGCAAAGTCAAAACCTAGAATTCCAAACTGTGGCATAAATATTCTAAATCCAACTCCGGCAGATCTTTTTAATTCAAATGGATTAAATGAGTTATTATTGGACCATACATTTCCTGCCTCCACAAATGCTAAAGCGTAAATTTTTGTTGCTCCTCCCAACAATAATGGATACCTCAATTCCATTAAAAATCTAGCGTAAGACGTTCCTCCTCCTAACGGAGTAATATCTTCATTGGGCTGACCTCCAAAAGCGGTAGGATCTCTATACCCTCTCAAAGGAATTATTTCTCTACCGTCATATCTATTCCCGTACATTCCTGTTCCTCCTAAGTAAAATCTTTCAAATGGAGGAATTCCTACTTTAGAATTGTAATCACTTAAAAACCCAAGTTCCCCTCCAGCTTTTAAAACTGCTTTACCGACTAATTCTTGATACCAATAGGCTTTTAATTTTACTTTAAAGTACTCCAGCCATTTGTATTTTTCATTATCTGTTTTATTCCTATAATCTTCATTATTAAACAATGAATAAGGCGGTGTAGCTTTTAATGATAATTCAAATTCAGACCCCATGGTTGGAAAAATAGGGTCTAATCCTGCCGAATATCTTCCTATAGAAGCATAAAAACTAAAATTATTACTTTGACCATTCGACCAAGTGGTATTTGATACATTGAACGGATAATTGTGAAAGGAGTACAATTGATAATTTATACCATAAGAAAGTCTAAAATAATCATCCGGCCAGTTCAGACGTGTAGTTAAGCCCACCTGAGCTCCATATATATCTAATCTGTTTTTACCTTCCTGATAATAATCTCTATAATTTAAAAATGTGGTATAAAAGGATACAGAAAGAGAGGTTGGACGTTTACCAGTAATCCATGGTTCAGTAAACGATATACTATAATTTTGATAATTGCTACCTGCTTGAGCTCTTAAAGAAACACTTTGTCCATCTCCGGTTGGAATGGGTTTCCATGCTTTTTTCTTAAAGAAATCATTAAAAGAAAAATTACCAAAAGTAAGTCCTAAAGTACCTATAAATCTATTTCCTCCATAGCCCCCTTGCAATTCAATCTGACTATTCGTTCCTTTTTCTTCTAATTTATAATTGACATCAACCGTTTTGGTCTCAGGATTAGGAGTTATTTCAGGCACTAATGTTTGAGCTTCAAAATATTGCATTTGTGCCAATTCCATCATAGTTCTTTGCACTTCTTCTTTTGAAAATAAATTACCTGGAACCGTTCTTAAGGATCTTTGTACTACATGATCATGGGTTTTAGTATTTCCCGTAAAGGTTACCTTGTCCCAATACGCTTGTTCACCTTCTCTTATCTTTACTTCTACATCAATAGTGTCATTTCTTACAGCCTTTTCAATAGGTACAACGTTTGAAAATACATATCCATTGTTATAGTATAAAGTAGCTATATCATCATTTTTTTCAGAACCTGTAACTTTTTTATTAATCCCAACGGCATCATAAGGATCTCCTTTTTTGTACCCTAAAATTTTAGATAACAATTCACTGGAATATTTTGAATTCCCTGAGAAAGTTACATCTCCCAAATAATATCTCTTACCTTCTTCAATATCTACCTTTATTTCAAAATCTTTGTCATCTTTTCTATAAACTGTATCTGATACTATCTTAGCATCTCTATAGCCAAAGGATTGGAAAGTCTCTATGACTTTTTTTAAATCATCCTCATATTTTTTTGGTACATATTTGGATTTTTTCCAAAATCTAAAGAATTTCTTTTCTTTAGTATTTTTAAATGCTTTTGACTTTATTTTAGAAGGCTTTAAAACTTCATTGCCTTCTATAATAATTTTACCTACTTTTACCCTAGGCCCTTTGTTAACCATTACATTCCAATTGATTAAAGACGCATCAGATTTATTTGGCTGTTCTTTTATTTGAATAATTGGGAACGGATAGCCTTTTTCAGTATATTCTTCTTTTAAAGAATTTTGAAGCTTACTGCGTAAATCATCGGTTATCTTCGTTTTTGTTTTTAAATTATTTTGTTTAATTAATTTTTCTCCTTTTGATTTGCTGATTCCATAAAATTTCACATTCCCTAAGTCTGGCAGAGCTCGCAAATTAATTCTTAAATAAACCGATTTACCTTCTATTTTTGAGAGATAAATTTCTACATCAGAAAACAATTTAGAATCCCATAATTTTTTTACTGCCATATTGATTTGCATGCCAGGAATTTCAACATATTCTCCTTCATACAATCCTGTATATCTCATTATTTGATTTTTTGTGTACTGGGTAGTACCCGTAACATTAACTTCTTTTATCAAATAAGAATTCTCCTGTGGCTCAAGGTATGAAGTTTCTTCTTTAAGTGTATCATTATCTATAGTAACGGTATCTGAAATGGACGGCGGAGTCTGAATACTATCTTTAATTTGTCCAAATATGAATATATGTAATATGCCTAATACTGAGGCCAATAATTTCTTCATAATTTAATCTGCGATTCTTTTTTTACTTAACTTTTAATTGTTCACTGGTTTTTCCAAATCTTCTCTCTCTGGTAGCATAATATTTAATGGCTTCTAAAAAATCTCCTTTATTAAAGTCTGGCCATAATACATCTGTGAAATATAATTCTGAATAAGCAATTTGCCATAGTAAAAAATTACTAATCCTACATTCCCCACTGGTTCTAATTAAAAGATCTACATCAGGAATATCTTTGGTATATAAATAACTGCTAAAAAGATCTTCATTAATTTGATCTTCTGTGATTTTATTACTTGCAAAATCCAACGCTATTTTTTTTGTTGCTTCTATAATTTCTTCTTTAGCTCCATAACTTAAAGCTAAAATTAAGGTCCCATTTTGCAAATTTTCTGTAATTCTTATTAATGATTCCAATTCATTATAAACATCTTTAGGCAACTTGGTTATATTACCTATAACTTTGATTCTTACCCCTTTTTCAATAAGAGTTTTTGTTTCTTTTTTTATAGTGTTTACTAATAACGACATTAGTGCATTCACTTCAAAAGTTGGTCTATTCCAATTTTCGGATGAAAATGCATATAAGGTTAAATAAGGAATTTTCATATCTTGACAAAACTCAATGGAATCTCTAACGGATTTAATTGCGCTTTGATGCCCAAACGACCGAATCATCCCTTTCTTTTTTGCCCACCTGCCATTGCCATCCATAATAATAGCTACATGTCGTGGCATTTCAGTTTTAGTAATGTCGATTTCTTTTTCTTTCTTCTTAAACATTAATTAATTTTTAATTGCATAGACACGGAGGTCTGCCAAAAGTATAGGTTAAATTTACACCCCAAACTAAATACCAATCATTACTTTTAAAAGTATTTCCTGTTTGATAGCTTTCTTTAATATCTGAATTTCTTTTATTAATTTCTTCTTGAATGGACGAAGATAAATTGCCTTGTTGTAATAACCTAGGATCTATATTACTAGTAAAATTTTTGTCTGCCAAATTACTGTAATCCAAATTATTTTGTGTTGTATATCTAGCTCCTATTTCAAATCCTAACAACCAATTATAATTAAATTTAAATTTATAACCAATTCCAAAAGGAATACTTACATCTAATTTTGTGGAAGTGCTCTTTTCAATAGAAGATTCAAAATCGCTGGAATTCATTGGTGGTTTATAAGTGCCATCTGCATTTTTTATTAATTGATAATTGATAGCATATTTTGGGTTTTTATGAGTAAAAACCCCTAAACCCGCAAATATATAAGGAGAGCTAGCAAATTTCTGAATATTATTTATATCAAAAAAATAATATTCAAATAATAAAGAAGCTTCAATTATATCATTCGTCCCTGAAAGCTTTCTATCAATCCTATAACCTTCAGAAGCTTCATTATCATCAAAAAAGACTTTGTTATATGATAAATTAAAACGTAAACTTTGTCTATTGTTTAAATTATATCTATATAGCATACCAATGGATATTGGAGTATTTGCACCATCAGCCTTAAACTGTATAAAATTAGTTTTACCTATATCTGCAATAAGATTGGGTTGACCTAAAGAAATTCCTATTTCGTGGCGTTGAGCATTTGTCCATGCATTCAAAGACATAAATATTAATAGCACTAATAAGAATTTATTTTTCATATTTTAATTATTCCCTAAATGAATAAAGCCATGTTTATCACTTAAATTTATCTTCATCTCACTTGAAAACGTAAACAAGCAAAATTTGTTGCCTTATTAGGTTTAATTTTTTTGAAGACAAATATAATAAATTCTTTTTGGTAAAGTATTTAGCCTACATTATATATAATTATTTTAACATTTACTTAATAGGTAAAATCATAAATAGAAGCCATTTTTTTGTACTAATCTATTTTTTAATTCTGAATTAATTATTTTTATTTGCTTTTATTCGTTCTTATATTTAAACATAGCTAAAATTAGGTAAATAAATTATTTTTATATTTGATAAAAATAAATCTAGAAATCAATCTAAAAATTCTTATCTAATTCCATAAATGTCAAAAATCGCTGAACAAATTAAAATTCCTATTGCAGAAGAAATGTTGCTTTTTGAAAAAAGATTTTATCAATCTATGAAAAGTAAGGTTCCCCTTTTGGATAGAATTACCCAATTTATTGTTCGACGAAAAGGTAAACAAATGCGTCCAATGTTTGTTTTTTTAACCGCTAAGTTGACAGGAGAAATTTCTGACAAAACTTACAGAGCTGCTTCTTTAATTGAACTCATACACACGGCTACTTTAGTGCATGACGATGTAGTGGATGAAAGTTATATGAGAAGAGGATTCTTTTCAATCAATGCCCTTTGGAAAAATAAGATTGCAGTTCTTGTAGGAGATTATTTACTATCTAAAAGTGTTTTGCTTGCGACTGATAATAAGGATTTTGATTTATTATCGATTATATCTAGAGTAATTAGAGATATGGCTGAAGGTGAGTTGTTACAGCTAGAAAAAAGCAGAAAATTAGATATCACTGAAGAGGTATATTTTAACATTATTAAACAGAAAACTGCAGTTCTTATTTCTGCTTGTTGCGAGTCTGGAGCTTGTTCCACCAATGCGGATGATGAAACTATTCATAAACTTCGATTGTTTGGTGAATACACAGGAATAGCATTTCAAATTAAAGATGATTTATTTGACTATAATAGTAAAAGTTTTATCGGAAAACCGGTAGGTATAGATATTAAGGAAAGAAAGATGACTTTACCATTAATCTATGCCATTAATAATGCAGATACTACCAAAAAAAAGTGGCTTTTAAATTCAATTAAAAATCACAATAAAGACAAAAAAAGAATATCGGAAATTATAGCTTATGTTATCGAGTCTGGCGGTTTGAAGTACGCCACTTCACAAATGAATGAATACAAAGAAAAAGCTTTAAATATTTTATATTCATTCCCAAAAAATTCCAGTAGAGATTCCCTTGAATTATTATTAAATTATGTAATTCATAGAAATAGCTAATTAACATAAGATTTATCATATTTAAAAGGATTAAAAACTAACTTTTTTTATAATTAATTGATATATTAGCATTTTTCTTTAAAAAAAAAATTAGTTATACATTAAAAAAAATTACTTGAGTAAGCTTTTTTTTAGTAACAATGTTTTAACGAATCATTATAACTTCACTGATTGTTGCTAATTACATAAATTAAAATCATATTTATTTTCATTTATAATTAGGAAGCTTATTTTTTATGACCAAATTCACTGATATAACTATTAATAAAATCAAAACAACTTTAGATTAAATTTTTCTCCTAAAAATTATACAGCCTTCATAAAAATATTATTGAAACAAGTATTCCTTTATCCAAAAAATACAATCTAAAATGTTATTTCATATAGACTTATAAGAGCCTTGTTTAAGAAAATTTATCAAGATTAAATAAATCTAATCTAATAAATTGATTTTCCTTGAAAATATATTATTAAATAATAATTTTAGATTTAAACTAAATGATGGATTATATTGGGATTGTTTTTTTTTAATCATTATAATAGAATTAAACAATAATCAATTAAATATGAAGTCATTATTCACCAATTTTACCTAAAATTAGATTTAAGAAAATTCTACCTATAGACTATTTGAAAATTGGTTGATGAAATTTACATTCAGTTTCTAAATATTAAAAAACATATACAAATTCAGAATATCAACATTATATCTAAAAATCAAACAGAATTTAATGATTTAATTAATAAAGAATAGATAGTTTATATATTATATTCAATAAATAAATTTAAATATACATATATTCCAGCTTAAGATAAACTAAGCACCTACTTATACAACCATTACTCTAAAAATATCACTTTAACTTTGACTGAAGTTTAAACAAATAAGAACTACAACCTTATATTTTCACTTTACATCTTCTCTAAAAATAACTTATTAATAAAACTAATTTTATTACTACATATTTTATAAGTCTCTAACTTAACAAAGTTAATCTCGTTTATTTAAAACATTTACAGGTTTATACCGATAAAATTCAAAATTATAGCATCTTAAATTGGAAATATTATTAAACACAACTAAGCTTAAGTTATCATACAATTTTGTTTCATTTTAAATCAAGGTTAGTCTAATTTCAAATCATATTTATTAGGTGAAATTACAAATCGAGAATATTTAAAAAGTAATAAATATAAAAATAGACACAGCTAATTCAAAAAAAATATAGCTTATAATATCAATAACTTTAAAATTGTTGCAAAAAAAACAATAAATTTATTATTTTAAAGGAGACAGATGATTACAATAATTCAATTCCTATAAAAACTTAATATAATAATTAAAATCAGAAATTTGTCAAATAAAAAGCGAACTTAAAAAGATTTAAGTAAAATATTTAAATTACTAATAATCGTCAGGAAATCTTCATTAGTTAGATATAATTATGTAGTTTATTCTTGTGAATTAGGCTATAATTCTTCAAGAAAATCAAATTTATATATTTTTATAAATTTTCAGCCATCAATGATTATAAGATTACGATTTACATTAAATAATTTGATAATATTATCTAAATGTTTATTTTATAAGATAACATTTTAAATCATTAAAAAAAATTCAACTTAGATTATTCTAAATTTATAATACTAACTAATAGTTATTATTTATTGTTGATCTATTTAAGACAAACAAGAAATAGAGAACTATTATGTATATAAAATTTTATATTGATGATTTAATTTATTTTTTTTTGTATAACATAGATTGATATTCAATTCCACAATATTGCAACTATTTTAAACAATAATTTAAATTTTGCATACTTAAAAATAAATAAAAATAAATTGACACATAATTAAAAAATTGTAATTTTACAGCCGCTCAATAAATCACTTATTATGTATAAAAAGAAAATTAAACTTATATTATTAACACTTTTATGGGGAGGAACATTTTCTCAATCCTTATTAAGTCAAGTTATTATAACTTCTTCAAATGTCAATGCTGATAGTAAAACAACTTCTAAATCTGCCGATTTAATATTAAATTCGCCAGATAAAAGTTTCTTACCTAATAGAGTGGCTTTATCCTCCTTGAATTCTCCTTTACCCTTGGCAGAAGATTTAACTGAAATTCAAAACGGAACAATTGTATATAATACCACAACCAACCTTGGCTTTTCCTCTGGATTATATTTATGGCAAGATAATAAATGGAATGTATTGCTAACTAGTCATGGTAAAAAACAAGATTTTTCAAATTTAGTTTACAAACAAACAAAGAAAGGAGAACTATATAAATTACCCTATGTAAGTAGTAATGGTGCAGGAATTGAAATACCAACTTTTACTGAGAAATTTGTTGTACCTAAGGATGGTACAATACTAATTTCTACATTAATTTATACACAAATGTCTGCAGATGCTAGCACATTTGCTCAAATTGGCAATACCTTCTTTACAAT
This sequence comes from Apibacter muscae, assembly GCF_007845595.1. Lineage (NCBI taxonomy): Bacteria > Pseudomonadati > Bacteroidota > Flavobacteriia > Flavobacteriales > Weeksellaceae > Apibacter > Apibacter muscae. Next base: position 251,403 of record NZ_SELI01000016.1, on the reverse strand, counting down.
ACAAATTACTGATATAACTCCAGGAACAGCCGAAGAAGGAACTGTTACAAAATTTTATGCTGGATGTACTCCACTATCTATGAGACCCATTCCAGGAAGTTCTTCTATTGGTATAAACAATAACCCAACAAGTGCTACTGCATTTACTTCTATGAGGGTAATTGCAAATCACAGTTATGAAGTTAAAGTTTTAGGTGAAGAGGGATGGAATCAAGCAGCAACTGTATATGCGGGTAATTTTGAATGGAATATATATGAAGCAAATTCTGCTCTTAAAATAGACTTCCAATCTGATGCTTATTAATTAATTGTTTTAAAATTAAAAAAAAAAAAAAATTTACTATGTTATTAAATTTCAATCTATCTATCAAACATATAACTATTTTTAACCTTTTATTCTTCATGTCTCAATTACTGCAATCTCAAATAACTATTGGTGATAAAGACATAAAACCAAATTCTTCTACTGATCTAACTTTAACTTCACCCAATAAAGGATTTCTTCCTAATAGAGTTTCTCTTAAGAGTTTAACAGATTCACAGACAGTACCTAATGTTAAAGAGGGAGCTGTAGTTTATAATATTCAAGAGACTGCTGATCTTGGCAAAGGATTATATGTCTGGAATGGAACTCAATGGGATCGTTTGCTTATGGAATATGGAAAAAAACAAAATTACCAAACTTTAGTATATAAGGAAACGGGACCAAGTGATGTGGTTGCTTTTAGAAAGATGACTCCAAATCCTACGGAAATAAAAGCTTTACAAACGTCTTTTGTAGCTCCATGGGATGGTATCATATATATTTCAACCTTGATCTATGCCTATGCTAATTTTATTGATACACCCACCTATAAATATTCAACAGTAGCAAATACTTTCTTCACAATAACCACAACAGAGGTAGAAACGGGTAAAGTCACAACCTTTTATTCAGGATGTTCCCCTGTAATTATGTATGATGTCGAAGCAAAAGTTTTTAAAGGAAGTTTCCCTTCAACTGCGTCCTCAATTTCAACTATGCGGGTGGTTAAAGATTATAATTATAGTGTTAAAATAACTGGAATTGAAGGTTGGAATGCTGATATGATAATAAATGCAGGTACTTACAATAAAAATAATTCTTCTACCCTTAAAATTGATTTTATTTCTGACCCTCATTAAACCTTAATAAACATCCAATTTAAATAAGAAAATATTATTCACTTTTAATAATTATAGTTATGTTCTTAAAAAAAAATATCTTTCTCAAAAAAAAGTCATTTTTGTTGTTATTTTCTACACTGCCGATCATTAATTCAGCACAAGTAGGTATTAACACTTTAAATCCAGATTCTAGCACGGATTTAACGTTAGGGTCTAACAATAAGGGTTTCTTACCTAACCAAGTAAATTTAGTTTCAATAGACAATTCTGCGCCCTTATCAAGTACAGATATTAAGGAGGGTACAACTATTTATAATACTAATGCAACCTTAAATAAAGGAATATATGTTTGGGACGGTACTCAATGGAATACTATCTTGTTTAATGATGGAACAAGAGAAGAATTTATAAATTTAGTAAACAAACAAACTGGTACTGATCCTAGTGAAGAATTATACATTCTTACAACTACAGATGGCATAGAAATCAAATCTTTAAGTGACACATTAACAGCTCCAAGAGATGGAAAATTTTATATTTCAACCGTTTTTTATTCTAAAAATACAACTGGAGTTGCATATGATTTAATGACCGCAAAAACTTTTTATAGAATTGAACTAACAGACTTAACCGATTCTACAATTCCTCCAGTAAATTTTAATTCCGTGTGCACTAATATTATTGCTTCAATCCCTGGGTCCATTAATGGATATGGTAGTGCTGGAAGTAATCCTGGCAGTGTTTCTTCAGATTTCATTGCGACAGCAAAAGGTGGACATCAATACAAAATTAGAGTTATAGCTACACGATCGCCAGATGATATCAATAATATAAATTATATAAATAATTACACAGGAACCTATATTTGGACAAATCCAATGAATAATAACAAATATATGCTTTTTTCAAACTTAAAGGTTGATTTCCTATCAGATTCCTTCATTCAGTAATTTATATAAAATTACAACAAATAAAAACACAATGCTTATTCGGCATTGTGTTTTTATTTTTAAAATTGAGCAAATTTATTTCTCACCATTCTATACTTAAAAAGTTAAGTAATATATCTATTAAATAGAATTTATTCTTACAAATTAAATTCAAAGACATCGAATTTCGCATTCTGCAAATCAATATAAAATCATTCCATTAACATTTTTTTTAATAATTACACCTCATCATTTAAACAAAAAATTAAACTTTAAAAATTATTTAAATGTTTTATAAACATATTGTATGTGTTAATAAATGATTTTTTAATCAAATTATAGAATATTTTAATTTAATTTTCCTTGATTTAATACTAATTAATTATTAATAAAATAATAAATTATAATACAAACATTCATTATAATTTTTTTTTATTTTATATTAAAAAAAAATATATAATTTATATATTCAATATAATTAATATATAATTTAAAATTTATAATTTTACCGCACTCAATTAAAATTATAATTATGTGTAGGAAAAAATTTAGTTTAGTTTTATTTTCAGTTTTTTGGGGATTAATTTCTCCAACCTTATTTAGTCAAATAATTATTAATTCATCAACTAAAGATGACCTAAAAATATCGCAGTCTAATTCTGCTGATTTAATTTTAAATTCTCTTGATAAAAGCTTCATGCCCAATAGAGTGGCATTAATCTCACTAGACTCACCTTTACCTTTAGCTCAAGATTTAACAGGTATTCAAGAAGGTACTATTGTGTATAATATCTCTGATGCTCCTGGTTTATCAGCAGGATTGCACGTATGGCAAGACAGCCGTTGGAATATTTTATTAACAAAACTTGGTAAAAGACAGGATTATTCAAATTTAGTTTATTTACAAACTGGATCAGGAGATAATGTAGGGGCTGATGACATAACTACCATCCCTTATGTTAATACTACAAGCCCAGGTGTTGAACTTGCAAAGTTTACTTCAAATTTTACTGTGCCCAAAAATGGCAATATTATGATTAATGCTTTAATCTACGTTCAAATGTACGTACAAACATATGGAGTCTCACAAGTTGCAAATACATTTTTCACCATACAGGTTACAGATATAACTCCTAATTCACCAGATCAGGGAAAGATTCAAAAATTTTATACTGGCTGTACCCCAATCTCTATGCGTCAAACTCCTGGAGCATCAGTAGCAGGTATAAACAATAATCCAACAAGTGCTATAGTATTTTCGACTATGAGAGTTACTGAGGGACATTCATATGAAGTAAAAGTACTAGGACAAGAAGGCTGGAACTCAGCTGCTGAAATAAAAGCTGGCACTTTTCAATGGAGACCTTCAGCAAGCTTAGTTTATAATGCTAATTCAGTATTAAAAATTGATTTTCAATCAGATCCATATTAAAATTTATTAATCATAAAATTATTAATTATAAATTATATATAAAATTTTTACTATGTTTATAAAATTATACAAAAACAAAAAACAATTATTTCTTTTAAATATTTTTATATTTATATCCCAAACATTTAATTGCCAAGTGGCAATTGGAACACCTAACGTTAAACCTTATCCATCCACTGACCTTACTTTAACCTCTAATAATAAAGGATTCGTTCCCAATAGAGTTTCTCTTACCGGTTTAAATGATATTCAAACAATTCCTAACATAAAAGAAGGCGGGGTGGTCTATAATACAAATATAACTTCTGAACTTGGTAATGGATTGTATGTTTGGGACGGCACACAATGGAATCGATTATTAATGGATCCTGGTAAAAGACAGGATTATCAAACTCTAGTCTATAAACAAACAGGACCTACAGACATTACAAGTCTTACTAAAGATATACCTCAAGAAATAAGTTCATTAACTACCAATTTTCAAGCTCCTTTGGATGGTTTAGTATATATATCTACTTTGATTTATGCCTATGCCAATGTTATAACTCCCCCCAATTACAATTTTTCATCTATTGGGAATACATTCTTTACTATTAATACTACAGAAATTGAAACTGGTAAAGTTACAACCTTCTATTCAGGATGTACACCCTTAATTATATATAATCCAACTACAAATTTATTTGTTGGAAATTTTCCAGTTACAGCTCCCTCAATTTCAAAATTAGAGGTTAAAAAAGATTATAATTATGAAATTAAGATAACGGGAGTAGAAGGTTGGAATCAATTTATACAAGTAAATGTAGGAACATTTAACAATAATTCTTCCCCTCTAAATAATCTATATTCTACGGTTAAAGTTGATTTTATATCCAATCCTCATTAAATTAAAATCCTCAATTTTAACAAAAATTATAAAATTAAAATAATATTTATCATTAATACGATTATTATGTATCTAAAAAAAAATATACTATTAAGATTAATTATTCTATTAGGATTTATTCTAATGCCCACTATATATAAAACTCAAGTGGGTATAAATACTGAAAATCCTGAAATAAATGCCGATTTAACATTGGGTTCTAATAATAAGGGATTTTTAACTAACAAAGTCTCATTATTAAAACCAGACGACCCTTCTCCTTTATCAAATCTAGATATTATGGAAGGTACTTTAATCTTTAATACCAATCCTAATACTTTACTTAAAAAGGGATTATATATATGGGACGGGACTAATTGGAATACTATTATATACAATAACGACGGTTTACAACAAGATTTCATAAATTTAGTTAATAATAAAACCAATGATAATACTAGCACAACTCAAACTTATGACCAAAAAAATGTTGTTTTATTAAATAGTATAGATCAAGAAATAGTTCCATTAGGAACTATCGTTCAAGCACCTAAAGATGGAAAATTTTATATTTCAACAGTTATATATTCTAAAATAACTATAGGTCCAATTTCAGATTTTACAGCTGTACCTACTTTTTATACCATTCAAATTACAGACCTTACTGATGGTACTCCACCTACAAATTTTTACTCTGGATCTAGCAATGTTGCAGCATCCATATCAATCCCTGGAGGCGGTACAGGAAGTGCGAGTAACAACCCTGCTCTTGTATCTTCTGACTTTATTTATAGTGTTAAAGAGAATCATCAATATCAAATTAAAGTATTTGGTAAAAGTGATGGAAACGGAAATTCATCATTACAAATTCTTGCAGGAACATATGCATGGAGAAATCCTATAAATTCCAACATATATCAACTATACTCAACTTTAAAAGTAGATTTTCTTTCAAACGCTTATACACAATAAACTATTGAGAATTATTTCAACTCTAATATATAAACACAATACTTATTTGTATTGTGTTTATAAATATAATGCATTATAAAATTAGTATTATTCTCTATTTTGAGAATCTATAAGAATAGTCACCGGACCATCATTCATTAATGAAACTTTCATATCTTCTCCAAATCTACCTGAAGATACTAAGCCTGTAAACGAATGTTCTAACATTTGTAAAAAAGTTAAATACATTTGATAAGCAAATTTGTTACTAGAGGCTCTTTGATAACTAGGTCTATTGCCTTTTTTTGTAGAAGCATAAAGTGTAAACTGACTAACTATTAAAATACCTCCTTGTATGTCTTCAACTGATAGATTCATAACCCCTTGGGGATCATTAAAAATACGAAGGTTTATAATTTTTCTTACTAACCATTCTACATCCTCCTCTGTGTCTTTGTCCTCTACCCCAAGCAACACTAATAATCCTTGATTAATTTCTCCTACAATCCTATTTTCAACTTCTACAGAAGCTTCTCTAACTCTTTGCAGAACAACTCTCATAAAAAGTTTGTTTAATTCTAATTATTTACAAATGAAATCTTAGAATATCTATTGACTTTAAGATTTATAATTTAAATAATTTACTCATTAAAGTTGATTTAAAAGCTTATTAATTTCACTTAAATTAGGAGCAATGATAATATCAACTCTTCGGTTCAAAGCTTTGCTTGTAGGATTTGAATTACTTGCAATTGGTGCGTATTGACTTCTTCCTGAAGCTGTCATTTTTTCTGGAGATATACCTTCCGATTGTAATATTTTAGTAATTGCTGTTGCTCTCATTACCGAAAGATCCCAGTTGTCTTTGATATTCCCATTTCCTATGTATTTGTCTGAATCAGTATGTCCTTGAATAATAATATTTAAATTTTTATCTTTAGCTAGTACTTTGGATAATTCGTGTAAAGCCTTTAATCCTTGAGACTCAACAGTCCAACTCGCAGATGGAAATAACAATTTATTATCCATAGAAATGTAAATATATCCGTCTTTTTCTTCAACGGATATTCCTTTACCTTCATAACTTTTCAAAGCGGTTTGCAAATTCTTTTTTAAAAGAGAAACAGATTCTTTTTGTTGATTAATTAAACCTTCTAGTTCATTAATTCTTTGAATCTTTTGATTTAATTGCCCCTGTGTTTGAGCTAACTTTCCTTCAATTTTCTGCTTTTCTTTTAAGGCAGTTTCAGAAATTTGAGAATTTTTATTCTTTAAATCTTCTAAATCTTTAAGCTTGTTGGTATATTCGATTTGTAAATCTGCATATTCGTTATCCAACTGCACCTTTTTTTGTGCTAAAGCTTCTTGTTGTGCTTGCAGAGAAGAAAATTGATCGGTTAATGCTTTTAAATCTGCTTCTCTCGCTTCAATTTCTTGTTTGTTCTTAGACTCTCCTTGTAGGGCTGCATAATATTTTTTTTCTAAATCTTTATATTTGGCTTGAGGTACACAAGCGGTCAATGCAACTAATATAAAGATTGAAATACCTATTTTTTTCATAATATTTTAGTAGGGTATGATTTCAATTATTCATTTATAATTTTACAATTCAAATTCTATTCCAACAGGAGCATGATCTGAATGGATGGCTTGGGTTAATATATAAGCTCTTTGTAACTTTTTTTCAAGAGTTCGAGTAACAAAATTGTAATCAATACGCCAGCCTTTGTTATTGGCTCTAGCTGTCTTTACGCGATAGGTCCACCAAGAATATTGAAAAGGTTCTTGATTAAATAAACGCAATGAATCCACCAAATTGCATTCTTGTAAAAACCGATCCAACCACTCTCTTTCCTCAGGTAAAAACCCAGAGACCTTCGAATTTCTAACCGGATCATTAATATCAATTGGCGTATGACAGATATTAAAATCTCCATTAATAATTAAGTTTGGAAATTCTTTTTTCAATTCTTTAACATAAGTCAAAAAATATTCACAAAAATCCATTTTAAAGCCCAATCTATCTATATTGGTTGCCGATGGAACATAAACACTTAAAACTGAAAAATTTTCAAAATTCACTTGAATAACACGCCCTTCCTTATCATAAAATTCATTATCACAACCACACTTTATTGAGTTCGGAGCTATTTTAGAAAGAATAGCAACTCCGCTATATCCTTTCTTTTCTGCCGGAAACCAATAGTTATGATATCCTAATTCTTCAAATTGAGAAACATCAAATTGGTCGACATTGGCTTTAACTTCTTGTAAACATAATATATCTGGGTTTGTTGCTCTTAACCAAGTAATAAAATCCTTATTTAAGGCTGCTCTTATACCGTTTACATTATAACTTAGTAGTTTCATAGAACAAATGTAAGTGTAATACACACATTTAACATTAATTTATACAATTAAAATTTTTAATTAATTTAAAAATAATACTATACTAAAAATCCTCGTTTACCTTCTCAACTTTTGTTAATGTTCTTTCATCAACTACTATTTTCCATTTTCCATTTTCTTGATAAGGAGGTTTTGAAACTTTAAATTTTGTAGTTATTCCTAAAGCTCCAACGACAAAATCATTGCTATCAAATTGTTGAATGGGTGCTTCAATACTTTTGCTTAGGCTCCCATCCTTAAAACTGTATTTCACTGAACCATTCTTTTTAATGGATAATACAATTTCCGGATCTTGGCATATCCAAGTTCCTATATAATTAGTTTTATCACTAGGAACTTCAATGCCCTTTAAATTTTTACATGCTATAAGAATTAATCCTAGAGACAGTAATCCAATAGTAATTAGTTTTTGCATGTGTTTTTATTTAATTTAATTTTTCTAACAATTCAACAACTGATGAAAACTTTATATCTTCAATTTCTTTAAAAAAATCAATTTCCTTGTTATGAGGTAAAAAATCAGAAATAACTCTAATGATTAAATCCTTGGGCTTTTTTAAACACATAAAAGTATAATCCTCCATATTAATTAGAGTTCCTATAGGTAAATCTGTAGATCTTATAAATTGATCTGTAGTTAAAGAAGATAAACACGGTAATGAAGTTCTAGAATTTGTTAACTTAATAGCTCCATTTTCAAAAACTTCTCCCTTATATCCATAAATTGAAGTTGAGGTAACTTCTACCAGTTTTCCTTTTTTTAGTTCTACGGGCAAAGTTTTTTCAATTCCTGTTATGGCTGTAAACCCAACCAATACTGTCAAGTCTGATTCTTTTTTTTTAAGAAATCCTTTAGCCATATTTTCTCTACCTACCCCAGTTTCAATTATTTCATAAATATGTCTTAAGGAAGAATGCTGCTGGAAAGCTTCTAACATTTTTTCTTTTTCTTCCTTCATCGGAAGTAAAAGGGTTATTTTCATTGTAAAAATATTAATAAAAACGAATTTATCAATTTTTCAACTTTTAATCAAATATGTCAAGAATTTCTTATCCTAAATCAACAAAATTCAACTTTTTACTTTCAGATATTTGTGAAATAAAATTTAAAAACCATGAAAACTATTTTATACCCATCTGAAAGTAGAGGACACGCCAACCACGGATGGTTGAAAACTTACCATAGTTTTAGTTTTGCCAATTATTTTCATCCAGATCGTATAAACTTTGGTGCTTTACGAGTACTCAACGATGATTCAATTGCCGGAGGAAAAGGTTTTGGTTCTCATCCTCATAGTAATATGGAAATTATAACAATTCCTTTGTCAGGAAGCATTCAACATCAGGATAGCATGGGACACACTGAGGTGATTAAACCCGGGGAAGTACAAGTTATGAGTGCTGGAAAAGGTATTGTACACAGCGAATTCAATGCTGATGAAGCTAATGAACTTAAATTATTTCAAATTTGGATTTTGCCAAATAAAAAGGATGTAGTACCTAGATACGATCAAAAATCATTTAACTTTTCAATCAAAAATGAATGGATATCTATTGTATCTCCTAAAGATTCAAAAGATGAGAATCTATGGATTCACCAAGAAGCTTGGTTGCATTTAGGGTGTTTTGATAAAGATTTTAATGCAAAATACTTCCTTAATAAAACTAGCAACGGCATATACTTCATGGTAATTGAAGGAAGTTTTTCTGTTAACGGAGAAAATTTAAATGAAAGAGATGCTATCGGAATATGGGAAGCTGGCTCTGTCACTATACAAGCAACAAGTGAAAATTCAAAAATTTTACTCATAGAAGTACCTATGATTTCTATAAATTAAACTTATAAAATTGCTATTCTTTAGCTTTATTCTAATTAATATATATACCCCTGACAAAGTTTATTTTGGTTTAAATTTTGCATTCGAATATTACAAGTTTAGTTAACACATTAAAGTTAATTTTTTGATTTTAATATAAAAAGATTTGATTATATATGGCATTTATTGATTATTATAAAGTTCTTGGCCTAGATAAAAATGCATCTACTGACGATATTAAAAAGGCATATCGAAAGTTAGCAAGAAAGCATCATCCAGACCTAAATCCCAATGATAAAGAGGCACAAAAAAAGTTTCAGCAAGTCAATGAAGCTAACGAAGTTTTAAGCGATCCTGAGAAAAGAAAAAAATACGATCAATACGGTGAAAACTGGAAACATGCTGAGCAGTTTGAACAAGCCCAACAGCAACAGGGAGGTAACGGGCAGTATTATTATGAAAATTCCGGTAACACTTTTGATGGATTTTCTCAAGGTTTTGGAACTGAAGATTTTTCGGATTTTTTTGAGAATTTATTTGGTGCGAAAGCTGGTAATAACCAAAGAAGCAGAACTTCCCAATTTAAGGGACAAGATTATACTACAGAATTGCACCTTTCTTTAAGGGATGCAGCAACCACTCATAAGCAAACTCTAAACATCAATGGTAAACAAATAAGAATAACTATTCCTGCCGGTGTTTCCAATGGGCAACAAATAAAACTTAAAGGACAAGGCGGTGAAGGGATGAATGGGGGGCCAAAGGGGGATTTATATATCACTTTTATAGTCACTGAGGATTCAAATTTTAAGCGTTTGAATGATGATCTAAACACTACGGTTGAAATTGACCTTTATACGGCTGTTCTTGGAGGCGAAACAATGGTTGATACGTTGGGCGGGAAAGTTAAATTAAAAGTTTCTCCGGGTACTCAAAACGATACCAAAGTTAGACTTAAAGGTAAGGGATTTCCTGTTTATAAAAAAGAGAATCAATGGGGGGATTTATTTGTAACCTATAAAGTTAAAATACCTACCCAACTTACACCTAAACAAAAAGAATTATTTGAAGAATTAGCAAAATCTTAAAAGCTACCTCATGGAACATGAATTAATCAATCTTAAAGAATATTGTTTTCATTATAAAGTGGAATCTTCCTTTATTCATGAACTAGAAGAAATGGGTCTTATACGCGTTTTTAAACAAGAAGAGGAGCGATTTATATCCATGGATTCATTAAAGGAACTTGAATCCTATAGTAGGATGCATTACGATCTTGAAATTAATACCGCTGGCATCGATGCTATAAAAAACTTACTCAATAAAATTGAAGTTTTAGAAAACGAAATGAATAATTTACGCAATCGATTAAATCTTTACGAATAAATCTATATAGATCCATATTTTAAAACCGTAGAACTTAAGAAATGGTGATTGGTATTGTTTGCTATTGTTTCTAAAGTTCCTCTGTTTTATTCTACTTATTATTGATAAAAAAATTATTAAAAGTTAATCCAACTTCTAACCATCTACCAGGCATAGGAACCAAGTTGGTTTCTGTGTATTGGGTGTTTAATATATTATTTACTTGCAGGTACGATTCTAGTCTACGATTTTTAAAAGATAAACGCGCGTCTAACAACTGATAACTATCTAAGGTTAAACGATCATTATATCTGTAAATCCATTGATTAGTCCAGTTTTTAAACAATCTTTGCTCAAATTTAACCACTAATTGGTGCTTTAAATTATCTAATAAATATTTTGAAAAATTAGCTGTTGAATTTTCCAGCTTATTATCTAAATATGTATAACCAATATTTATGGACGAAAAAAGTTTATATCCAAAATCATAATTTATTTTTACTTCTACTCCATTCGTATTAACTCTAGCAATATTCTCAGGCGTCCATTTACTATCCTCGTTTTCTCTAACCCAATCAATTAAATTATTAGCCTCTCTCCTAAATAAACTTATTTCAGAACTTAGTTTATTTAAATTAGCTTGATATCCAATTTCATAAGACCATGCCATTTCAGGCTTTAAATCCGGGTTTCCATTGTTTAAAGGATCTGTGTAGAATAAATCCGTATATGATGGTATTCTATACGTTTTCCCAACATTTAAGAAAATTTTATTTTTGGAATTTATTTTATATCCCATATCAATTCCTGGATACCAAAAATTTCCTTGATCCGAATAATCTACAAAGCTGATTCCTGGACTAATATCTAAAGCATTATTAAATAACAAAAAGCGATGCTCTAAAAATAATAAACTAATGGTTCTATTTTTATCCCCTAGGTTCTTTGAGTTAATAAATTCTCTCCTAACATCTGCACCAACTTTTGCAATACCCAATAAATATAAATAGGAAGCCTCAGCCTTAGCTCCTATTGTATTTCCTAAATGCAAATTTCGATAAGCTGATGGATTTTTACGATTAAATATATACTCATCTTGAGATCTTCTCCAAAAAACATGAGACTGTAATTTAAAGTTGGAAAATTGCTGGTTCCAACCCAAGCTAACTAATGAAGTTTGAATTTCTTCGTATTGTTCTTTGGCTTGAGGAGAGGAATAAAAGCCGTTGGCTCCGAATTTTTTCTCAAAAAAACCAGATTGAAACCAGAGTTCTCCTTTATCTAGAGTGTATTGGTTCTGATACCATATGTTCTTTTTAGTAAAGTCTGTATTATAACGATAACCGTCTGATTGTGCATTTCCTATTTGTATAAATTGAGAGAATTTTTCACCGTTTAAATTTGCATTTGCAGATAGAGAATACGTACCGTAATCTCCTCCTGACATTGATATCCCTAGTTTATTTTCTGTAGAAGGTTGAGTAATTATATTAACCACTCCTGCATAGGCATTTAAACCAAAACGACGTGCTGCCGGCCCTTTAACAATTTCTATTTTTTGAACCGATGCCAAATCTAGTGGTAAACTTAACATATTGTGAGCCGTTTGACTATCATTCATAGGGATGCCATTCACTAAAACAAGTACTTGTTCAAAAGAACTCCCTCTAATACTTATATCTGCCTGTATGCCGTGTGCACCTCTCTGCCTAATATCAATTCCTGAATAATAAGACAAGAGTTCTTCAATCGTAGAAGCAGGACTGTTTTGAATCTCTTTTTTTTCTATGGTTTGTATATTCTGCGAAATATTTTCTAAACTTAGTGACGTTTTTTTACCTGTAACAATAACCTTTGATAATTCTCCTGTCTTTTGAGCATAGGTAAGGTTGGTAAATACAAGACCGAATGCAACAACATTTATTAATCTTGATAAAGAATAAAAGTTAACGATATATTTCATTGTAAGACTTAAATATAAAATTTAAAACAAATTAAGTAACTTTCCGGATCATTTAAACATACCACTTTTTTAAAAATGGATAGTCCGGATACAATTCCTTTTCAAAGTTTTATTCAAATAGATCGTAAATCCAATACTGCTATTTATTTACAAATAGTAACCCAAATGATCAACGCCATTCAAAGACAATACCTCTACAAAGGAATGAAACTTCCCGGTACAAGGGTTTTAAGTAAAATTCTAAATGTAAATCGTAATACCTTAGTCTTAGCCTATGAGGAACTTGCTTCTTTGGGATGGATTGAAATTATTCCTAACAAAGGAACATTTATTCTAGCTAAAGAAGAAAATGTAGTTAACAGAATTAAAAACACAACCCCTGTTAGGTATACGACCTACCCAAATTCAACAGGGTTTAGATTTAAAAAATCTATGATTTTAGATTCGCCTTTTGAAACTCCTACATATTCATTTATACTAAATGATGGAATTCCAGATTTACGTTTGTTACCTATTCAACCTTTGGCTAAACTATATTCAACTAGTTTGAAAAGAAAAAAAAATATTGATTGGGCTTTTCATGAAAGCAAAGATTTTTTTAAATCTCATTTATCTAACTTTCTAAATCTTACCCGTGGCTTGCATATTACCAAAAAAAATATGCTTGTTGCTAGAAGCATTGAAACTTGTTTGTACATATCTTCTGAAATACTCATATCTCCTGGAGATAAAGTAATAGTTGGAGAACTAAGCTACTTTCTTCCTAATATGATTTTTCAAAAGGCAGGAGCACAGTTACTAACTGTTCCTATTGATAAAGAGGGTATTTTAATTGAGCCTTTGAAACATTTATGTAAAAAAAATAAGATAAGAATGCTTTACTTAACGCCCCATCATCACTACCCTACCACGGTAACGCTTAGTGCAGAAAGACGCATTGCTTTGCTTGAACTTTCAACCCAATACGGATTTATAATTTTGGAAGACGATTATGATTATGATTTTAATTATACCAATAGCCGTACATTACCACTAGCGAGTGCTGATAAGGATGGAATGGTAGTTTATATAGGCTCTTTTGGAAGATCATTGGCTCCTGGTTTTCGCTCAGGATTTATTATAGCTCCACAAAATTTAATTCATGAAATGAATAAATTATTAGGTATTATTGATCGGCAAGGAGATGTTTTCATGGATTTATCTCTCGGTGAAATGATTGAAGAAGGGGAAATTTATAGACATTTAAAAAAATCTACCTATATATATAAAGAAAGAAGAAATTCACTTACCCACCTACTCTCCCACCATTTTAAAAAAGAAATACGGTTTACACCACCTAGCGGAGGCTTAGCTACATGGATAGAATGGAATTCCCCCATTAACTTAATGCAAATAAGAGAAAATTGTAAAAAGGAAAATATTTTTATTCCAAAGTCTTTGCTTTATCAATCAAAAAAAGTTACCGCTCTTCGTATGGGATTTGGTAATTTTTCAACCAATGAATTGGAAATGATCGTAGAAAAATTGAAATTATGCACCTATTAATAAATTATAATATAGTGTGAAAGGTTGTTTTTATCTAACTAATTCAAACATTTTCACTTAAGCAATGTTATAGTTACAAAAAATTTTCAATAAATTTGACTTATGGATTGGTTTGCAAAATGGTTTAACACACCGTATTATCATATTTTATATAAAAATCGTAACGAGGAAGAAGCTCAAGAGTTTATAATTAACTTAATTAAATATCTTTCGCTCCCGATTGATAGTAAAATTCTTGATTTAGCTTGTGGAAAAGGCAGACATAGTATTTTCTTAAATAAGTTGGGATATAATGTTACGGGGGTTGACCTAGCAACTAAAAGTATTGAAGAAGCTAAAATACAAGAGAATGAAAAATTGCATTTTTTTGTAGGAGATATGCGTGAAACTAATTTCCCTAATGAGTTTAATGCAATTCTAAATCTTTTTACAAGTTTTGGCTATTTTAGTGATGATGCAGATAACCTAAAAGTTTATCAATCCGTATATGAACAATTAAAACCTCAAGGGATTTTTGTCATGGATTTCATGAATGCTTCATTAGCGGAAACTAATCTGGTTGAAAAAGAAGATAAAGAAGTGGATGGAATATTGTTTCATCTTCAACGAAAAACTGAAAATGATTTTATAATAAAAGACATTCATTTTAGTGACAATGGCGAAGATTATCACTTTCAGGAAAGGGTTAAAACCTTCAAACTTGACTATTTTGAAAATTTAGCAAAGATAGTTGGATTTAAGTTAAAAAGAGTTTTCGGTGACTATCAACTAAATGAGTTTGATTCTAAAAGATCTCCTCGTTTAATATTAATATTTGAAAAGTAATGGAATATGTTGTACTAATAGTTGCTGTAATTATTGGAGCCGTCATTGCATATTTTTTTCAAAATAACCATAGATTCAGTAAAAAACTTTTAATGTTTAGTGCAGGGCTTCTATTAGCGATTACTGTTCTAGATATGTTTCCAACCCTGTATTCTTCCCATGAAAAAGTAAATGCCGGGCTATGGGTAATTGTCGGTGTTTTTTTACAATTGTTATTGGAAGGTTTACCTAAAGGCATAGAACATGGACATGTACATACTCATAGCCATGGTCAGGTAGATTCTATTGTTCCTTTAAGTGTAATGCTTGGATTATTCATTCATTCATTTTTAGAAGGTGCACCCATTGAAGCTCATCACCATGGACACTCCCACGAACATTCTAATATTTTATGGGCTTTAAGCATCCATAAAATATCTGAGACTATTGTTCTTTCCACTTTTGTTTTTTCACTTAAAATTAAAAATTTATATAAATTTTTAATTTTGATATTATTTGCTATATCTGCTCCAATTGGAACATTAGTTGGCTCTATTATACCAAACAAATACTTCCTTGAAATTATTGGAATAGTATCTGGTATATTTCTACATATATCCTCAGTTATCATTTTTGAAAGTAATGAGAAACACAATTTGAATTTTCAAAAATTATTCTTGGTATTCATGGGCATGTTGGTGGGATACTTAATAACTCTTGGATAATATAATAATTTGTACCCTGTTTTATTCATTATTGAAAAAAATGCAGAAATCAATTAATCAGCTTGAAATAAAAAAATCATATTTATTAGCTATAAGTGGAGGTATTGATAGTATGGTTCTTTTGCATTTATTTCAACAAACAAGTTTATCTTTTAGCGTAGCACATTGCAACTTTAATCTAAGAGAGGAGGATTCATTAAAGGATGAAGCATTTATTCGAGAATATTGTGAAAAACACAAAATAAAACTACACGTAAAAAGTTTCGACACTTTAAAAATTAAGCAAAAAAAAGAATCTATTGAAATGGTTGCTAGAGACTTAAGGTATCATTTTTTTTTAGAATTAATAAAGAAATATAATTATAATTACCTAGTAACGGCTCATCACCTTAATGATCATATTGAAACCTTTTTTATTAATTTATTTAGAGGTGCTGGTCTAAAAGGACTTTCCGGCATAAAAAAAAAGAGAGATTATATTATAAGGCCGCTGCTAAATTTTTCTCGGAAAGAAATTTTAGAATATGCTCAAAACAATGGTATAATTTGGCGTGAAGATTATACTAACCAAAGCACAGACTTTTTAAGAAACAAAATTAGACATACAATAATTCCTAATTTAGAAGACATAAAACCTAATTTTATATATTTAGCTAAAAAAAGCCTCTCAATTATAGATGAATCTCAAAAATTTATTCAAAAGCAAGTGAATCTCTTAAAAGATGATATTACCTTAAAAACTGATTCAAATGTATCTGTAATTGATTTACATAAACTTTTAAATGCTGAATCACTATTAGTTTATTTATTACTGGCTGAATTTGGATTCGTAAATAAAAAAGATTGTGAAAATATACTTAAATCAAAAACAGGCAGTATTTTTTTATCTAAAACCCATAAATTATGGGTAAATCGGAACGAGATGTGGGTCGAGGCATTACAAAATAGAACGATTTATGAATCTGAAATAAATTTAAAAATTAACTCCATCCCTTGGGAAATTGATCATCCTTTACATGTATCGCTCTATAGCTCAAAGAAACATGAAAAAAGTGAATCCCATGAAATTTTAGATTTAAACACAATATCTTTTCCTTTATATTTTAGAAATTGGAAATCTGGAGATTTCTTTTACCCTATTAATGGGAATGGAAAGAAGAAAGTAAGTAAATTTTTAAAAGACCTGAAAATTTCCAATTATGAAAAAAATAAAACTTTCGTTTTATGTGACGGCTTAGATCGAATAATTTGGCTGGTTGGTTATCGTTTAGACGATCGTTTTAAAATAACCAATAATACTACTGATTTACTAAATTTAAGATTACATAAAAATCTTACATCTTATTAAACCCGTTTATAATAAGAAAGAAAATTCCACATTTTACGTGTTTTTAAATATGTGAAATTTAAATCATTCGCATAAGCTTCCTTTTCAAAACTAATTTTCTTATACGCCAACTGAAGATTTTTATATTTAACTACATTGTATAAATACTCTGTCAAATACCACAAAAAGAAAAAAATCCATAATAATTCAATTTGTTGTCTCAAATGAATTTTTTCATGATTAATTAGACGCTTATCGTATAACATATGTTTATAACGCACAAAAATAAATGGGAATATTGCCATTCCTTGAAAGCTACCTATAAATATAAACGGTAAATAAACTATCATTTATTTCTATATTTTTCAAGTTGATCTACTAGTGAATCACTGAAACCTATTTCCATTTTTCTACAAAATAAAGCTTCTGAATTTATAATCTTTTCAAAATCATTAGGAACTAAATTTCTAGGATTATTTATACAATTTGTCCAGTCTATATACCTTAAATTGTTATTAATAATTTTTTCTTTGAAATGAGAGTTAAGAAGCACAACTTGAAAAAAGACTTCATCTGAACACCATGTTGTTTTAAAAAAATTGATTATTTTTTTATCTTCGGCAACCTGTAATAAAAACTCTATAACTTCCTTGGATAAATTCCACCAATTAGCCCCCCAATAACAGGTATAATTATTAATCATTTTGATCTTGTATTCCTTTTTAGTTAAAAATTTATACATTAATTTAAAAGCAGTATGGAATTTTCTCTCTATAATTCTATGACTAGGATAATGTTTACGGTCTACTCTGTATAAATACTCGTGATATTTATTATTCTCAGTAACTAAAAAATTATTACTTAAATTGTTATTAAAAAACTCATCAATATCAAAATTACTTCTTATTGGATAATCTTGTCCTGAAATAAAGATGACATGAGAAAAATCTTTTTGTTCTTCAATGATTTGCCTTAATGAATTTAGGGCTGATTCAACTTGTGAATATTCACCCCAAACCACTGAAACCCTTTTTTTAACTAATATAGCTTTACTTGATATCTTATCAGTGTTAATATTCGATTTTTTGTCAATGTTTACATATATAGTAAAAGCAGGATAGTCTAATGCATCAATTAATCTATTAAGATGATCTAAATTCTTGTGCGCATGAATCAAAATTATTTTTTTCATTCTTTTGAATTATACCTACGACTAGTTTTGTTTGTATGGAAATAAATTTTAGGTAAAATTACTACCTTTGCTTTACTTTGAAAACTAATTTAATTAAAAGCTTATTGAGCTCTCATTTAAAAGGAACTCTTTTAGATGAGGAAATTCATTTATTATCAGAAAATAAAATCTTAAAATTATCTGTTAAAGGTGCTGTTGGATCCTTTATTAATTTATTTTACAGCCACTTACATTCTGTAACGGACAAATCTGTTTTTTTATATTTTGCTGATAAGGAAGAAGCTATATTTGCATTAAATGAAATAGAAAGTATTTTTGGAAAGGAGAAAGTGCTTTTCTATCCATCTTCTCATCTTACTCCTTATCAAGTAGAAGAAGTGCAGAACGCAAATGTTGTTTTGCGAACTGAGGTCTTAAATAGCATATTAAATCACAAAGAATCTAAAATTATAATCTCATATTCTGAAGCTTTATCAGAAAAAGTTTTAAGTAAAAAATCTTTAGAAAATGTAACTCAAAATATTTCTGTTGGAAATAAATTAAATCCTGACTTTTTAAATGAAGTTTTATTTAGTTTCAATTTTCAACGAACGGATTTTGTAACTCAACCGGGTGAATTTTCTTTGCGTGGAGGAATTTTAGATATATTTTCTTTCTCCGATGAAAAACCTTATAGAATTGGTTTTTTCGGAAATGAAATTGAATCTATACGAAAATTTAATATTGAGACACAACTTTCAGAAGAAAGTGTTACTGAGTTTACTATTGTTCCAAATATTGATGCCTCTTATCATAACTCAGAATCAAAAATTAATTTTTTAGAATATCTGCCTGAAGATATTATTTTTATTGCTAAAGATTTAGATATTTCTCTATCTGTAATTGATAAAAAATTTCAAAAAGCTGAAGAGGTATATTCATCACTTACTAGTATTATAAATAGAGGAAAGCCGAAAGATTTATTTATAGACTCTAACGATATTTTAAAAATAATTGAGAAGTTTTCATTTATAGAGTTTTCGTCACTCCCACATTTTATAAACTTTAAAACGATTCAACTCAACCAAACAGAGCAACCAAGTTTTCATAAACAATTTCATTTATTAGGAGAAGATTTACTAAGTAAAGAAAAAAGTGGTTTTGTAAATTATATTGCCTTCCAATCTGAAAAACAAGAAGATCGATTAAAAGAAATTTTTTCTACCATTGAACATGAAGTTCCTTTTAAAGGAATTCACGTAAATATTAGTAAAGGTTTTATTGACTATGACTCTAAATTTCTTATCTATACAGATCATCAAATATTTGAACGCTATCACCGATATCAAGTTAGAAACTCATTTTCTAAATCTGAATCGCTAACCCTTAAAGAATTAACTGACTTAAAAGTTGGAGATTATGTTACCCATGTAGATCATGGCATTGGAAAATTCATGGGGCTTGTAAAAATTAAAAATGATGATAAAATTCAGGAAACCATCAAGCTTGTTTATAAAAATAATGATATTCTATATGTAAACATTCATTCATTACATAAAATTTCCAGATTTTCAGGCAAAGACGGTGCAGAAATAAGTTTAAACCAACTAGGCTCTCCCGCTTGGAAAAACTTAAAAAATAAAGCCAAGAAAAAAGTTAAAGAGGTTGCTTTTGATTTAATTAAATTATATGCGGAAAGAAGGACTAAGGAGGGCTTTGCTTTCTCTCCAGATGGATATCTTCAAAACGAGCTAGAAGCCTCCTTTATGTACGAAGACACTCCAGATCAAGAAAAGGCAACTCAAGAAGTTAAAATGGATATGGAAAAACCGATTGCCATGGATCGATTGGTTTGTGGTGATGTGGGCTTTGGAAAAACAGAAGTTGCCATTCGTGCAGCTTTTAAAGCTGCCACTGACGGAAAGCAAACGGCTATTATGGTTCCTACTACAGTGTTGGCTCTTCAACATTATAAAACTTTTTCTAAAAGGCTTAAAGACTTTCCTGTTCGGGTGGAATATTTAAATAGATTTAAGACAGCTAAACAAAAAAAAGAAATTATACATGATTTAGGTGAAGGGAAAATTGATATTGTAATCGGCACACAACAGTTGGTAGGAAAAGATATAGTTTTCAAAGACTTAGGATTATTAATTATAGACGAAGAACACAAGTTTGGAGTTTCTGTAAAAGATAAACTTAAAACTTTAAAAACTACTGTTGATACTCTTACTCTAACTGCAACCCCAATTCCACGAACCCTGCAATTTTCTTTAATGGCTGCACGGGATTTGTCTGTTATAAAAACACCTCCTCCCAATCGTCAGCCGGTACAAACTCAACTAATGGGCTTTAACGAAGAAATGATTCGAGATGCTGTCATGTATGAACTAAACAGAGGTGGACAAGTATTTTTTATAAACAATCGAGTTGAGAGTTTAGCTGTTTTAGCAGGAATGATTCAGAGATTAGTTCCCATGGCTAGAGTTATTACTGGACATGGACAAATGGAAGGCAAAAAATTAGAGCAAATTATGGTTGATTTTATGGAGGGGGAGTATGATGTACTTATTTCAACAACAATCATTGAATCGGGATTAGATGTTCCAAATGCCAATACTATTTTCATTAATGATGCTCAAAGATTTGGACTGGCAGACTTACACCAAATGCGAGGGAGAGTTGGAAGATCTGACAGAAAAGCTTTTTGTTACTTAATTACCCCTCCTATTGATGTGTTAACCTCTGAGGCTAGAAAGCGTTTACAGGCAGTTGAACAATTCTCAGATTTAGGGTCTGGCTTTAATATTGCTATGAAAGATTTAGAAATACGAGGGGCGGGAGATCTGTTGGGGGCTGATCAAAGCGGTTTTTTTAATGAAATTGGGTTTGAAACTTATCAACAAATTCTCAACGAGGCTATTGAAGAATTAAAAGAAAATGAGTTTGCTGAACTTTTTGAAAAAGAAAATGAAACCAAGGACTTCGTATCAGAAGTACAAATTGACACTGATTTTGAACTACTTATACCAGACGAATATGTTAATAAAGTGGAAGAGCGTTTTTCTCTATATCAAAAACTTTCTGAACTTGAAAATGAAAGTCAATTAGAAATTTTCAGTCAAGAGCTCATAGACCGATTTGGTGATTTACCTAATCCTACGAAAGATTTACTTGAAAGTATTCAATTAAAATGGCTCGCTAAATCTCTGGGCTTTGAAAAACTTGTAATAAAAAATAATATTTTATTGGCTTACTTCCCTACTAATTCTCAATCCAAATACTATCAATCTAATTTTTTTAAAGGTATATTAGAATATTTAAATAAAAATCCAGAAGAAGGAATATTTAAACAAAAAAACACCAACGACGGTTCAATCTTATATTTTAAAAAGGAAAATATATATTCTATTAATACTATACTAGACTTTTTTAATCAAATTAAAAATTTTATCTCTCATATTTAGATTCTTATCCTGTATATTTGCATTTGTTTTATCTTATGAGAGATATTTTTAAATCTAACATTTTTAATAAAGTGATTATAATAGCATCTATACTTGCTTTATTCCCATTTTTACTCCTATGCTTATTTACACAACCAACCTTAGATGATTTTGGTTATGCTTTAAATTTATCAGATAAATCTTTTATTGAGACTCAAATCAATATCTACATGAACTGGAGTAGTAGATATACGGCAACAGGTCTATTAATACTTAACCCTATTCAATGGGATTCATGGAATGGTTATAAATTAATATCCTTAGGCATGATAGTCTTGTTTGTTATCGCAACATTTTATATGTTCTATAAAATTACAACTAATAATACTATAACAATTATATTAGGTTGTTCATTTATATTTTGCTATTTATTTATGATTCCGGAAATTGTATCCTCCTTTTATTGGCTGGCTGGTTCTGCAACCTACCATTTGGCAAATATTTTATTGATTTTTTTTGTAGGACTTTCAATATCATATTACAATCAAAAATCTTTATTAAAGATACTAATGCTATTTCTATTAGTATTTCTAATTATTGGATGCAATGAAATCTCAATGATTTACTTAGATATTTGTATATTTATAATATTTATATATTCCTATTTCAAGAAAAAAAAACTTAATAGTAATTGGTTAATTTTACTTGTTTGGGCTGGATTCTTAACTTTACTAATTTTATTATCTCCAGGTAATGCAAAGCGTTCTTCATCAATAATTCATCACATTCCTTTACTTGAAAGTTTTTTTATGGCTATAAAAAAGTCTATTGTTATAATTTTTAGATATGGAATTATTGTCTTTATTATTAACTTATTGGTATTTTATAATTGTAGAAATGATTTAAAAAAATATAGTTTTTCGATTTTAAATTTTCCTTTTTATTTTTACATAATTGCACTATTTATATTTTTGTTCTTAGGCTCATTCCCCAGTTTAGTAAGCATTGGAAGTTATCCTCCACAACGAACAGTCAATGTGATATTTTTACCCGTACTTGTTTTCTCAATGATTATCAGTTATAAAATAGTGGTATCAACCAATTTATATAACTTAAAAATTTCTCCTAATAAACTAAGCTTCATACTACTATTTATTATTTTTAGTTATTCATTTATAGTTGGAAATAAAGAGTTTTTAAGTGTTCATAATAATTTGTATTTGGCTTATTATGATCTTATAAGTGGAAATGCTTATAAATATAATAAGGAAATAGAAGCTAGATATAAAAAGATCGAATACTCAAACAATGAAACTATTGTATTATCTCCATTAAATTATAGACCTAGATCAATTTTCATCTCTGATTTAAGTCCTGATCAAAGTTTTTTTTATAACCAATCTATGGCTAAATTTTTTAGTAAAAAAACTATTTCTATTCTTGAAAAATAATTCTCATTCAAAACATATGACTAAAAACTGTGTAATTATTCCCTGCTACAATGAAGAATTAAGACTTCCCATTTCTGAATTTGAAGAAAATTTAACTTCTCAAAATTCTCTTTATTTTTGTTTTGTCAATGATGGGAGTTCAGATGGTACATTAAATATTCTAAATAAATTAAAAAACAGATACCCCAATCAAATATATGTTGTTGATAAGAAGAAAAATGCTGGCAAAGCTTCTGCTATATATACAGGAATAAATGAAATGCTTAAATTAAATTCTTTTGATATTGTTGGATATTTAGATGCTGATTTAGCAACTTCCATTCAAGAATATGAAAGAATTTGCACCTACATACATCCGCCCATTGAATTTGTTTTTGGATCAAGAATAAAAAGAATAGGTTCTCACATTAATAGAAAACTGCATAGACATCTTATTGGAAGAGTTTTTGCTACCTTATCTAGTACAATGTTAAATCTTCCTGTCTATGACACCCAATGCGGGGCAAAAGCTTTTACTTCTAAAACAGCAAAACAAATTTTTAATGAACCTTTTATTTCTGATTGGAGTTTTGATGTTGAAATATTTTTTAAATTCATACATTTAGTGGGTAAAGATAAGGTTGAAGAAAAAGCAAAAGAAATACCATTAGAATCTTGGAGAGATGTTGGAGATTCAAAGGTAAAGCTTTCTTACTCTTTAAAATTACCCTTTGAATTATTAAGAATTAAAAGATATTACAAGAAAAAATTTAAATAATGAATAAGTTCCTTATAGTCGGACTAGGAAATATTGGCGAAGAATATATTTATACCAGACATAATATAGGTTTTTTGATCTCAGACTATTTAGCAGAAAATTTAAATGCAACATTTAAGCCCTCAAATTTTGGTCAATTATGTGAAACATCTTTTAAAGGAAGAAAAACTTTTATTTTAAAACCAAACACATTTATGAATCTTAGTGGAAATGCTGTGAAGTTTTGGCTTACTAAAGAAAAGATACAATTAGAAAACTGTTTAGTTATTTGTGACGATTTAAGTATACCTTTTGGACATATCCGTTTAAAGCCTAAAGGGAGTAGCGCTGGGCATAACGGGTTAAAAAGCATTGAAAATAACATTCAAAGCCAACAATATCCACGATTACGTTTTGGAATTGGTAATGATTTTCTTAAAGGTCAACAAATAGACTATGTGTTAGGTAAGTGGAATGAGGAAGAATATACTAAATTAAATACTAGAATAAAAGTTGGAGCAGAAGCCATTAAATCATTTATTTTTTCAGGAATAAACAATACTATGAATGAATTTAATGCAAACAAAGAGGGATTATAAAAGTGTATATTATTGCTATACCTAAAGCATCATTACCCCCTCTATTAAACTTACTTCTTTGTAATAATTTATTATTGAGGTAGAATCTACAGCATATATATTAACACTTATACTTGTATATTTATTGTTTTTACTATCCCTCATTGAAAATGTTGGAGAAGCAAATTCAAAAATTTTTTGAATTTTAGCGATCTTGCTACTCTCCGTAGGAACTATAAATTTAAACATATATTTACCTGGAAGAGTATTGCTTTCATCCAATTGAATTTTCAACTTATCATAAAATTCTTCTGAATTCTTATTATTGATATCCTTTGAATTAATTTCATTATTACTCATATAAATTTACGATCAAAACTTAAGCCAAATAAATATCTTTATTGAAATAACTCGTTCTTTCATTTATTAATTGATTCAAAAATATAATTTATAATATAGATTATAAATCTAATGTTATTTATACACCCCTAAAATTAAGACTATGAAAATTATACTTTTATTTTATTTAACATTTATTATACAATTAAAATAAAAACCAAACGTTAAGAGATAAAAGAACCTCCAATAAAAATAAATATTATGATAAAATATTTTTTTTCAATTATTACTCTAATTGCATTCTACAGTTGTTCAACATCTTTTAATAATGGATTTACCAATGGCAATAGCGAAAAATTAAATCAAAGAAATATTTCACAGTTGAATGGAACTTACGAAATTTTTGCCTCCGGAAAATATAATGAGAATGGGCGGTTTACTGCTGTAAGTACTAATAAAAAAAAATACTCATTCCATAACAAAATTGAAAATAAACTTCCAAATATGAAAGTAAAAGACTTGGGAGATATAGGCAATATTTTAAAAAACCCACCAATAGATTCAATTCCAAGTTTAACTAGTAATTACGAAGCTTTTGAAGTTAAAATAAAACCAGATGGTTACCTTACATTTAATTTTCTAAAAAATGATCAAATTGCTACATCATTGACATATAAAGGCAATATTAAGGATGGATTTATTTATCTTCCTAAGGAAAAAAATTGTACAAAAATTTACTCTTCAAAGAATTGTGTCATAAGTCAACGAAGAATAGGTTTAGCGGAAGATGGAAGTATTATTCTTCAAGAATCAAACAAAGTGGATGCATCTTCTCAAACCACATCAGTTTTACTTTCATTATTTGAAGGTAATGGAGAAAATGCTTATAAGTATAAAAAGATAAATTAGTTACAATTAAGTATTTCTATATTACTAAATAAAAGCAGATAATTTTATGGATTATCTGCTTTTATCATCTAAAAAACCTAAATTCATTCTTAATTCCTTAAGATGTATTTCATAAAGTATAATTATTGTATCTTTAAAAAATAAAATAATTTCTAAGAATGAATGTTTCAAGGCTATTTGATATTCCTTATTTTCAACTAGTAAATGCTCCACAAGAAAGCTCTTTGGTTACTAAACATGCTGGTAAATGGGTGGTAACCTCCACTCAGGAACTTGTTCAAATAATTAATCAAGTGAGTAGAGGTTTATTAAGATTAGAAGTAAAAAAAGGAGATCATATTGCCATTCTTAGTCCAAATAATAGTACTGAATGGTTAATAATTGATTTTGCGATCCAACAAATTGGAGCTGTTACGATTCCCATATATCCCAATTTAAGTGATCCTGATTTAAAGTTTATCTTAAAACATAGCAATAGTAAGTTTTGCTTTGTTTCAGGAATGGAATTGGTGAATAAAATTCAACGAATAAATTTGGATAGTATACACTTAAAAAACATATTCACATTTGAAAATTTAGATCATTTAATTTCTTTAGATTCTATAAAAGAATTAGGTAATGATTTATCCAATCAAAAAGAGGTTGAGAAAATTAAACAGAACATTCATCCAGAACATTTAGCAACAATCATATATACTTCCGGCACTACTGGTTCACCTAAAGGTGTAATGCTTAGTCATAAAAACCTATTGTCTGACGCTTTAAATACTCATGAAAGAGTGATTATTGAAAATAGCGGTATTATAAAAATGTTAAGTTTCCTTCCCATTTGCCATGTACTTGAAAGAATGGTGGTTTATTTAGCTATGTATCGATCTTATAATATCTATTTTGCAGAAAGTATAGAAAAAGTTCCTGAGCACTTAAAAGAAATTAAGCCACATATAATGACTGTGGTTCCCCGGGTAATTGAAAAATTATATTCTACTATATATCAAAAGGGTACCTCGTCCGGTTGGATACAAAAACATATATTTTTATGGGCATTAAAAATTGGACATAATTTTCAACCTTTTTCATCTACTTCATTGTCCTATAAAATTGTAAATCAACTAGTATTTAAAAAATGGAGAGAAGGTCTTGGAGGAGAAATTAAAACAATTATTTCAGGAGGTGCACCACTCTCTAAAAATTTAAATAAAATTTTTTTCGCTGCGGGTTTACCCATTTTGGAAGGGTATGGATTAACAGAAACTTCTCCAGTAATTGCAGTGAATGGAAAAGATAAAAATTTATTTAAGTTCGGTTCTGTAGGACCTCTCTTAAAAGACATGAAAGTCAAAATCGCTGAAGATGGGGAAATATTAACACAAGGTCCTAATGTTTTTATGGGTTATTACAATGAAGAAGATAAGACTAAGGAAGCTTTTACGGACGATGGATGGTTTAAAACTGGAGATATTGGAGAGATGGATGGAATTTTTCTAAAAATTACAGATAGAAAAAATGAAATATTCAAGACTTCCGGAGGTAAATTCATTACTCCTCAAATCACTGAAAATCTATTAAAACAATCTCGCTTTATAGAGCAATCAATGGTAGTAGGTGCTGGTGAAAAAATGCCTTGTGCGCTTATTCAACCTAATTTTTTATTCATCAAAAAATATTTAGTTCGTAAAAACCTCATAGAAAATAAAAAGGAATTTTCAAATCAGGAATTAATTGAAAATGTTACTATCAAAGACCGAATATGGAAGGAAGTTGAAAAAGTAAACATGACTTTAGGGAATTGGGAACAAATAAAAAAAATTGAATTAACTCCTTGCATTTGGTCTATGGAAGGTGGAGAATTAACTCCTACTTTAAAACTAAAAAGAAAATTCATCAAGGAAAAATACATTGATTTGTATAACAAAATGTACGAGAAAAACTTATAATTACAAATTTATATTTCTTAATATAAGTTGATTAAACTTCGCTTTATTTTCAAACGATATTACTTTGATTAAACATTGTTAAAGTATTTCTCTTAGTTTATAAATCTTTATAATTAGATTCAAGTTTAAAATCATTTAATACCACAAAGATTATATTTAAACACAATTTTACTATGAGACTAAATGAGCTAGATGCTAAGATGAAATGTTTTGAAATTTCAAACGATTTTTAAATTTTACCTGAAATCTATATGATTGCAAGATTAGACGGAAGAGGTTTCACTAAACTTACTAAAGAAACACATCCATACAAAAAACCTTTTGATTTAGAATTTAGTAATTTAATGGTTGAAACTTCTAAACATTTAATGAATTGCGGTTTTCATATCTTGTATGCTTATACACAAAGTGATGAAATATCTCTTCTATTTCATAAAAAGGAAACAGCTTTCTCAAGAAAAACTAGAAAGTACATCTCTATACTTGCAGGTGAAGCAAGCGCAAAATTTTCGTTATTGCTAGGAAGCCCTGGTGTTTTTGACTGTAGAATTTCTCAGTTACCCCATAGAGAGCTAGTGATGGATTATTTTAGGTGGAGGAGCGAAGATGCATTAAGAAATTCTCTTAATGCCTATTGCTATTGGAATTTGAGAGAAGAAAATAAGACTGCAACACAAGCTTTTGATTTTGTTAAAGGTATGTCTATTTCAAATAAAAATGAATTTCTTTTTAAAAGAGGTATAAATTTTAATGATCTGCCCTTATGGCTAAAAAGAGGTATCGGTATTTACTGGAAAACCTTTGAAAAAAAATGGATAAATAAAGATATTAGTAAGGAAGTTATTACAAAGCAAAGAGAGTTAATTATAAATCAAGAATTGCCTATGAAAGAAAAATATTTAAATCTTCTCAACGATATTATACCTTTCACATAAAAAATTAGCGTTATTTAATTAATAACGCTAATAAGTTTTTTATATATTTATTATTTACCATTGAAATAAAGGTCTAGAACTCATTAAAGCATTTACTTCTTCTTTAACTCTTCCTAATACTTTTTCATTCTCAGGGTCTGCAACCACTTCCTGTACATAGTCTGCAATTTTAACCATTTCTTCTTCTTTCAATCCTCTAGTAGTAATCGCAGCAGTTCCAAATCTTATCCCTGAAGTTACGAATGGACTTCTATCGTCGTAAGGAATCATATTTTTATTACAAGTAATATCCGCTTTTTCTAATGCTTTTTCAGCAGCCTTACCTGTTATATTCTTATTATGCAAATCAATTAGCATTAAATGATTATCAGTTCCTCCAGAAATAATTTCAAAACCTCTATCCATCAAAGCAGTGGATAATGCTTGTGCATTTTTAAGAACCTGTAAAATATATTTAAAGTACCCATCGCTTAGGGCTTCTTCAAATGTTATTGCTTTTGCAGCAATAATATGTTCTAAAGGTCCTCCTTGAATTCCTGGAAATACAGCCCCATCAATAACCTGAGACATTAATTTAATCTCTCCTTTGGGAGTTTTATGTCCAAACGGATTCTCAAAATCTTTCCCTAACATTATAATTCCACCTCGGGTACCTCTTAAAGTTTTATGAGTAGTTGTTGTAACAATATCACAATAAGGGATTGGATCTTTAAGAATACCTTTAGCAATTAGTCCTGATGGATGCGAAATATCTGCCATTAATATAGCTCCAACTTCATCAGCCACTTCTCTGAACTTAGCATAATCTAAATCTCTAGAATAGGCAGAAGCCCCTACAATTATCATTTTAGGTTTTTCTTTTCTTGCCAAGGCTTCCATTTCTTCATAATCAATTCTTCCATCTTCTTTTCTAACTCTATAGAAAACTGGGCTGTAAGTTAATCCGGAAAAATTCACCGGTGAGCCATGCGTTAAATGACCTCCATGCGATAAATCCAATCCCATTACTTTATCTCCAGGCTTTAAACAAGCTAAAAATACAGCCGCATTCGCCTGCGCACCAGAATGAGGTTGTACATTTACATATGCAGCACCAAATAGTTTTTTAGCTCTATCTATGGCCAATTGCTCAATTTGATCAACTATTTCGCATCCTCCATAATATCTTCTCCCTGGATAACCTTCTGCATATTTATTAGTTAAAACAGATCCTGCTGCTCTCATAACATCCTCACTTACAAAGTTTTCAGAAGCTATAAGTTCAATTCCTTTAAGCTGTCTTTGCTTTTCTTTCTCAATTAAATCAAATACTATTTTGTTATCCATGGGTTTTAAAGGTTTTATGTTATATTATGGTTACTTCAAATATACAGAGTTTCTTTAAAATTGATATAATTTCAAAGAAAAATTTCACTGGTTTCTATAGTTCTTTTCCCAATTCCACGAATCTTTAACCATATCATCTAAAGACAGTTCTGTTTTCCATCCTAAGATTTCATTGGCTTTTTGGCTACTGGCATAAATACTTGCTACATCACCATTTCTTCTTTCTCCAAATTTATATTTAAGTTTAACTTTATTTACTCTTTCAAAAGTTTCAACCATATCTAATACAGAATAGCCTTCTCCGGTTCCTATATTAAATACATCGTAAGGTAAATTCCCTTTTCCATTGAGTAAAAAATTACAAGCATACACATGTGCTTTGGCTAAATCAACCACATGTATATAATCTCTTATACAAGTTCCATCTGGAGTATTATAATCTTTACCAAAAATAGTCAGCTCTTCTCTTATACCTATGGCTGTTTGCGTTATAAACGGCATTAAATTACTGGGTATTCCTTTAGGTAATTCTCCCAATAAGCCTGACAAATGGGCTCCTACTGGGTTAAAATATCGCAAGGCTAAGGCGTTTAACCAATGATTCGTAGCTACTTTTTCCAGAATATCTTCCGCCATTTGCTTGGTGCTTCCATAGGAGGAAAGTGCTTTTTTTATAGGGAAAGTTTCCTGAACAGGTAAATGCTCTGGTTCACCATAAACGGTTGCAGACGACGAAAATACAAAATTGTGTATTTTATATTCTTTCATTAAATCAAGAACATTCAATAAAGAAACTAAATTTTCTCTATAATAAAGCAATGGTTTTTCCATGGACTCTCCTACTGCTTTTTTTGCTGCAAAATGGATACAAGCTTTTAAATCTTTATTTTCTTCAAATATTGATTTTAAACTATTTATATCACAAATATCAGACTTGTAGAATTTAGGTTTTTGTCCGGAAACTTTATAGATGTTATCTAAAATAAACAATTCAGAATTACTTAAATCGTCAACGATAATAGGCTCAAATCCAGAATTTATTAGTTCAACTACCGTATGTGAGCCAATATAACCTAATCCACCTGTTACTAATATTTTAATTTTATTCATAATAATTAATACTATCTATATTTAATATATTCGAACCCTTTTAATTCTATTTTTATATATAACATCTGTTAACATAGGCACTTGCTCTACTTCTACGTTATAACTATCCAACCCCAAAGCGGAAGTATCCGAGATTCCCATATATTTAACCATATTATAAAATCTTAAAATGAATCTTTCTTTGATTGATAAAAGATATTCTTGATTAAATACCCGATCAATCAATATAAATTTAAAATCCGCAGGGATATCATGCTTTCGTAATGACGGATATTTACTAATTAAATTTATTTTTCCTGAAACTTTTAAATCTTCTAGTACTTGTGCAAAATATATATTAATTAATGGTTCTACTTTAAAACCTAATCTAAACTTGACCTGATATAAGGTATCGGGAATCAATTCCATAACGTCGTATTCGAAAGTATACGGATTTAAATCATTTTCCACTTTCAAAAACCAATAGTAATCCGCTCGTTTTGGATTTTTATTGATAATTGAAAATATAATTTTAGCTTCAATTTCGTTGGGACTATTGGATCTACTTATATAAACTAAATTCGTTGCATATTTAGATAGACTGGTATCTACCTTCATATCTTTTATTATCGGTAAGCAAGGTTTTAAATCTACATATTGTACGTACTTATTTTTTAATTTTCTTCCATTGAACCATACATACATACAGACCGCTATTAAACCTGCTAAAAACATGGTGATCCAGCCACCTTCTGCAAATTTTAAAACATTTGCATAAAAGAATCCTCCTTCTATTATAAGATAAACCGCTCCAAACAATACAATTAAAAGTGCATGTACCTTTTTTAGCTTTAAATAAAATACTAAGAGTATTGTAGTCATTAACATAGTTATTGTAATGGCTAATCCATAAGCTGCCTCCATTTTAGCAGATTCTTTAAAATGCAGTACAACGAAAATACAAGATACTAAAAGCCCCCAGTTAATTGCCGGTATATACATTTGCCCTTTCTCATGGGTGGGATATTCTACTCTTTGACGTGGCCAAAAATTCAGAGACATTGCCTCACTAAAGATAGTGTAAGAGCCTGTTATTAATGCTTGGCTAGCAATAATGGCTGCTAAAGTTGCCATAATTACCCCTATAATTAAAAAAGTTTCTGGCATCATCATAAAAAATGGATTACCTCCACTTTGAGCTTGCTCTGGGTTTGCAAGAATCCAAGCTCCTTGTCCTAAATAATTTAGTATTAAGCAAACTTTAGCAAAAATCCAGCTTATTCTTATATTTTTTATTCCACAATGACCAAGATCTGAGTACAAAGCTTCTGCTCCCGTGGTACATAAAAAAACAGCTCCCATAATTAGTAAAATCATATGCTTCCCTTCAGTGACTGAACCAGCGTTGCTGGAGACATCCATCATTAAATGGATTGCATAGTATGGATTAAAGGCTTTTATCACATACAAATGTGGGAGAAATTCAATCAATCCTAAAACCCCTAACATAATAAACCATAAAGTCATTATTGGTCCATAAAATTTACCGATAGACTGAGTTCCAAATTGTTGAATTACAAATAGTGCTATAAGTATAAAAATAGTTATGGGTACGACTTGTGTATTGGGATTGTAATTTTTTAAACCTTCAATGGCAGATACAATTGTCATTGATGGTGTAATAACACCATCAGAGACTAAGGTGGCTGCCCCTAAAATGGCTACCAGATAAAGCCATTTTTTTTTCATTTTCTTTACTAATGAATATAAAGCTAAGATACCTCCTTCTCCTTTGTTGTCTGCTCTAAGAGCAATAATTACATATTTAATAGTGGTTTGTAAGGTTAGGGTCCAAATAATACAAGATAAAGCACCTATGATAAATTCTTCCGAAATATGAGGCATATGATTTGCAGCTACAATTGCTCGCATTACATACAATGGAGAAGTTCCAATATCCCCAAATACTACTCCAACGGTTACTATCATTCCGATAATAGATAATTTTGAAGTATTCACGTTATTTGTTTGCACTAGTTTTTATTTTAAAAGTAAGAAACAAATATATATAAGTTTTTATTGTATAAACCTTTTTATCAATAGTTATTTTATTCTTTTATGGATTCAATTTCATTGTAGCAAAAACAGGGTAATGATCTGAAAAATGAACGGTTCTATCTACATAACAACTAATTGGCATAAATTTATTATTGGTAAATATGTAATCTATTCTAATTGGATAAAAATAATCGTAAAAGGACAATCCTAAACCTTGTCCTTTGGTTTCAAAAACATCGATTAAGTTTTCATTTAACATTGTAAAATATTCATAGGATAAAGGAACCGAGTTCATATCCCCACAAACAATTGTAGGATGAGGGGATTCTCTTATATATTTAGTAAGTAATTCTAATTGTTTCTGATGCTTTTTAAACCCATTAACTAATTTTTCGGTTACTATTTTAGTTTGGTCTTTAGCTTCATCAATTTTACTGAACTTAAAAAGACTTTTATTTAGATACATGGGCTCTAAATATATATTTATACACCTGATCGTATCATTCCCTTTTAGAATATCTGCCATACAGGCATAGCCTTGATCGGGTAAAATTATTTTTTGTTTATCGATGATTGGGTATTTAGATGATATTCCAACCAGATCAAAGACTGCGTTATACCTATCTACTAGAAAAACTTCTTTGGATCTCCATTGCCTAGTATAAATCTCTTGAAAAAAAGTCACATCTACATCTTTAGATTTAATGAATTTTTCTAAGGATTCTAAATCTCTATTTCCATTTGCATATCTGAGATTATAAGTAAGAACTTTGAGTTCTTCTTTCTTATCACTTTCATTTAATAATGATAAATTCTTTTGATTTCCAAAATGAATATATTTTTTTACAGGAAATAATAATAAAAAAGTTAAGAGCAAGAAAGGAATAAATATCATCTCTTTTTTAATAAGCCAAACAAAGGTGAATAGGAGATGAAGAAGAACTAATATTGGAAAGATTAAGGCTACTATTCCAAAGTATGGAAAATCTTTAGGGGTTATGAATCTATTAACATATACTGAAACCAAAAGAATCGCTACAATACTATGGATGATTAAATATATGTAACTACTCTTTCTACGTTTAATAAATATCATTATTATTTTTTAAATTTAAACAAAATATCTTTTTCCTCCTTGGTTAGATTTTCATAACCTCTTTCTGATATTTTATCTAAAATTGCATTGATTTCATTTTGTTCTTGTACTTTATTTCTATTAAACTCTTCATCAGACATGGGTCTTCGACCGTCAAAAGTATTCGTTTTTCCACCTCCTTTCTCCTTTTTTAAATGAGACTTTTGCCTTAATTTAAATAAATTTTTCACTTTCATTAATGAATGGAACGAAGGAATAAATTTTCCAAGAAAATCATTTCCAGATTGGAAAGCTCTCATATATAAATATCCAAAAATTGCAGCGCTAACTCTGGATATAAGAAATCCCCCCCCTTCAGGTTGTGCTGAAAGTTGGAGCAAATCTAATCCAACAATTACTAGTCCTAATATATAAAGCGGAAATTCAATAGGCAAAAGAAATAGAGTTACTTTCATTTTAGGATTGTACGAAATAATAGCAAATAAGCAACTATATACCCCTAAAATAGAACCTGAAAGATAACCATAAGTCGATGTTGCATATCCAAATAGTAAAAATAGTATTCCCCCCACCCAATTGCCTAGTATGAAAAATTTCAAAAAACTTTCTCCATTAAAATACAATCTAAATATTTTCTCTGTGTAATAAATCATTACACAGCCAAAAAGCAAATCCATGAATTTCACATAGAAAATAGGAAAGGTTAAAAATGTCCAAATATTTGGTATAAAGGCATGTGAAGATAAAAGAAAAAAACTTCCGACAGAGACATTGAATATTTTCTGAAAAATAAATTCTAGTATCCAATAAACAACTGAAGCAATTACACTAAAATAGATAATTTTAACTCCTTCTGTGCCTGTTTTATAATAATAAAATAACTTATCCATCATTAATTATATATGTAGTTAACCTTAATTCCATCGATACCTATTTTTCAACCAATGCCTTACTAGAAAAAATCCAAATATTGCGCCACCTAAATGTGCAAAGTGCGCTACATTATCTCCTGGTTGATTTTGAAAACCAAAGAATAATTCTAATATTATCATTATAGGTATAAAAAATTTAGCCTTCATGGGTATCGGTGGAAAAAGTAACATTAAAACAGTATTAGGATACATCATTCCAAATGCCACCAACACCCCGTATATAGCTCCACTAGCTCCTATCATTGGAGTTCTCCACCCCCTAAACAGTTCAAATAATAACTGCACATTTACCCCCGAAGGCATAGCATTAAGCCATTCTTTAACATCTGTGATAGTTATATTTTTAGCTTCTATTGGACTTAGCTTGGTATAACTGTACAGCTCTCCTAAAGGTGCTCCTTGTTCTATTAAAACTTCATAGATTTTTTTGTATTCATAGAAATTCACTAGATTATATAAGACGAAAGCGCCTAATCCACATACGAAATACAAGATCAGATATTTTTTTATTCCTAAAGCTTTTTCCACCGCAGACCCAAACATCCAAAGGGCAAACATATTAAACACAAAATGCATGAAATTGCCATGCATAAACATATGAGAAATGATTTGGTACCATTTAAAATTAGGAGACGCCGGAAAGAAAGCTCCCAAAACAACGTCTAAATCAATTCCTTGCATAAGCAATAGAAATTTACCAACAAAAAAAATGGTATTTAATATTAGTAAATTTTTAGTTACTGGGGGTATATATCTATTCATTATTTTTCTATCTTATTTATTCAAAATTAGGAATACTTATAATTTCGTAATTTTTTTTATTCAACGGATTCAAATAAGGCATTTCTAAATTTTTGAATTCTTCCCAAATCGGACGTATTTGTGAAGATTGAATAAATTCATTCCTTTTTTTTGCTGAAACTTTTGAAACAGATTTACTAAAGAAAACCGAAAATTCTTCCTCTGAATGTTCAGTGAGCTGATATAACAATTCTTCTATAATATCCAAAACTTTTTCCTGCAAAATATCAGAAGGAATTGCAGTAATCGTTAACAAATCATCTTCAATCTGCATATCAAATCCCTGAGCAAATAACTTGGATTGTATAGAAATTAATTTTTCTTTTTCCAAGTCATAGACCGGTCTTTCTAAAGGAAATAAAAGTTGTTGACTAAGGGCATGATTTTTTATACTTTTTATATACTTATTATATAAAATGGTTTGATGTATACGGTAGGGATCAATACACCATAATTGCCCCTTATGTTCAATCATCCACCTTCCATTCATTAATCGTAAAAAATTTTCTTCGTTGTTAGCTGATGGAGCGTCAAATAAATCACTGGTAATATCATCGTTTCTAAAGCTTGAATAAAATTCCGTTACATTCAATTTTTCCGCCTTCGTAAATGGTTTAGAATTTTCCTTAAAAGGGTTATATGCCGGATTAATTTTTATTTTGGGTTCTTCTATCGGGCTATCTTTTTTGGGAATTGAAAATACCCAATCCTGATTTTGTTCAAAATCCAAACTTGGTGCTACATGGTAAACCCCTAAAGATTTTTTTATAGCTGTTCGAAGCAATGCATAAATAGACGATTCATCTTCAAATTTTATCTCTGTTTTAGAAGGATGAATATTAACGTCAATGCGTTCAATATCAATTTCAATATAAAGAAAAAAGGATGGTAAGTAACGCTGAGGAATCAGCCCTTCAAAAGCATCTTGCACCGCTTTGTTAAAATAAGTAGACTTAAAAAATCTATGGTTCACAAATAAAAATTGTTCTCCTCTTGTTTTTTTTGCACTCTCTGGCTTTCCTACAAATCCGCTAAGCCTTACCCATTCCAACTCTTCAGAAATGGGAATTAACAAGTTTTGTATTTTCCTCCCAAAAATATCTGAA
Organism: Apibacter muscae; assembly: GCF_007845595.1. Classification (NCBI taxonomy): domain Bacteria; kingdom Pseudomonadati; phylum Bacteroidota; class Flavobacteriia; order Flavobacteriales; family Weeksellaceae; genus Apibacter; species Apibacter muscae. Next base: position 214,215 of record NZ_SELI01000016.1, on the reverse strand, counting down.
ATCCTTTGTAACAAACTCCCGGAACGCAACCTCAATAGTTCCTCTCCATTGTTATACAACTGAAATTGAATATCTTCATGAGCCAAAGCGACTCTATGAAATTCATCCAATACATGTCTAAATTCAACAGAATTCGATTTTAAAAACTTTCTTCGTGCTGGAACGTTGTAAAAAAGATTTTTAATTTGAAAAGATGAGCCTGTGGGTGTATGAATAACTTCTTGACTTATTAATTGTCCTCCTTCAATGATAATCTGAGTTCCTACTTCCTCCTCTTCTTTTTTGGTTCTTAATTCAACCTGAGATACAGCTGCAATTGAGGCCAAAGCTTCTCCCCTAAAACCTTTGGTTTTTATGTGAAAGATATCTTCAGTATTTGCTATTTTTGATGTTGCATGCCTTTCAAAAGACATACGTGCATCCGTAGCACTCATGCCCATACCATTATCCACTACTTGAATGAGATTTCTTCCGGCTTCTTTTACCATTAATTGTATCTGTTTAGCATTTGCATCTATAGCGTTTTCTAATAATTCCTTAGCCACAGAGGACGGTCGTTGAACAACTTCTCCCGCTGCGATTTGGTTAGATACATTGTCTGGCAACAATCGGATTATATCAGGCATATATGCAAAGTTATTAAATCTTTTTTTATTTAAATTGACTATTTATTTGTGCATGGTTATATATCCCCAAGCATACAAATATTTTTACCTAATATGAATTTATCTCAATACATAAATATGCACGAAACTTAATCATCCAATCAAGTGGCTTAGTTTTTGTATCTAATATAACATAAAAAATTTTTATGCGCAAATCCTTTTTAATACCCATTTTTTTTATTGTATCTTACGTATGCTTGGGACAAACGGAAGTTATTAAGAATGTAGGTGATTTTACTTCTTTGCGAGTTTTCGATAAAATACCCGTAATTTTAATACGCTCAGAAAGTCCAAGAATTGAGATTTTTGGAAACAAGTCTGAAGATGTACAAGTTATTAATAAAAATGGAGAATTAAAAGTACGTATGTCTACGTTAAATCTTCTAAGTGGGGATGACACAGTTGTTAAAATTTATTACTCTGAAATTAACAACATTGAAACAAGCGAAGGCTCCTCAGTAAAAAGCGAAGAAGAGATTGAATCTCAAACACTTACTTTAAACGCAAAAGAAGGAGCCGCAATTACTCTTACATTAAATGTAGAAGAGTTGAATATAAGAGTTAATTCCGGTGGAGTGATAAATGCTTCTGGTAATACCATAGATCAAAATATTTTAATTACTTCCGGAGGAAAATATTTGGCTAAGAATTTAAATTCAGATAATGCAAACATTAACCTTACAGCAGGAGGAAATTCGGTGATATATGCTTCCAAAAGTGTAATTGCTACCACACGCGCAGGAGGGAATATTGATATTTATGGTAGCGCTGAGGTTCAACAAAAAACTATATTGGGAGGCACGATTACTGTTCACTAAATTTCTTAACGGAAAAAATCAAAGATATTTAATGCACCTTTAAAATTAAAAATATTTGATTTACTTCTGAATTGATATTTTTAAGACAATTATTAACTTAATTCTCACCTTAGATAAATTATATTGAAATTCTGTTATTCTTTATTAACCAAAGAATCTATAGAGTTTTGAATCAATTCAAATTCATATCCCTTTTGGATTAGATAGCTGATTAATTTCTTTTTTTTAATTAGGATGGATTCATTCTTTAAAGAATTCCATTTAGTCTCTGCAATCTTTTCTAATGATTTTATATAGTCTTGCTCATCAATTTCTTCAAAACTTAATAAGATTAAACGTTCAGGAATTTTTTTTTGTTTAAGTTTTTGTCTAATCTTTATTTTTCCCCATTTCTTTAAATTGAACTTCCCCCTTGTATAAGACAATGCAAATCTCTCTTCATTTAAAAAATCATTTTGTATTAACCATACTAAAATCCCCCCTTTTTCCTCATCATCTAAAAAATAATATTCTTTCAACTTTTCTTCCACTTCCCAATGGCAACGATCTTGATAAGCGCAATAACTTGCTAATTTTTTTTTAATGTCTGATACGGTATACAACTGTATTAAATTAATTAGTTCTTAAAAAACAAAAATAGATATTTTTAAATTTGGCATATCATTACTTCTAATAGTTTTTAAATTAAGAGAATAACATAAATTATTTATTATACTATTTTAAATAAATAAAAAATAATTTAATTAATAATTAGGATAAATTAAATATATTATTATCTTTACCATGTATTTAATTCTTAAGTTAAATAATTTTGAGAAAAACTATTGCAATAAAATTAATTTTATTGCAATAAATAGCAGCTAATTAATTAGCTGCTTATTTTTTATTTTCCTTTTTTTATCGTGTATAGAAGATATAAAAGAATTATTAACCCAAAACTCATTAGAAAAAATGAGAGTGCAGGTATTCCAAGTAAAAATGGAGGCAATGGAGATAAAGATAGAATAGCAGAGCTAACTAGCAACGATAGAACTATCAAGGATAATGTTAAACAATGTATTGTTTTTATAAAACTATTATTATTTTCAAAGTCGTATAGAATTTTAAATTTTCCCTCGTTAGCGTTTTTTATAAAAATTTTTAACTCGTTGGGAATTGATAGTATATCGCTACTAATCTCTTGCAAACTATGAATACCTTTAGATAAAAGATAATTGGGATTCAGCCTTTTACGTATAATTTTTAATACATAAGGTTCTATACTTTCAATAATATTAAAGTCTAAAGATAGATTTCTACCAATGCCTTCCATAAGTAGAACCCCCTTTCCGAGCAAATAAATATGTGAGGGCATTAAAATCTCATTCTTATTTAAAATATTTAAAAGTTTTTCAATCAAAGCCTTTAAATCTATATCTTTTAAGGAATTTTGATCAATAAAATTTAAAAGCTCATAAATATCTCTTTCTAATTGCTTTTCATCCGGAATTGAATATTTAATTGCTATTGATTTTATACTAGTAATTATTTTGGGTACATCTTTTTTAATTACATGAATAAGCATATTTTCTATTTGCTCTTGATCAGACGGCATTAACATACCCATGGTACCAAAATCTATGTACACAATTTTTCTATTTTGTAAAACAAATATATTCCCTGAATGAGGATCAGCATGAAAAAAACCATACTCGATAATTTGCTTTAAATACAGGTCTATCCCTCGAATCGCTAATTCTTTTAGATCAAAACCCTGTTTTATAAGCTCTTCTTTGTCAGATATTTTAATACCCTCAATATATTCCATACATAGAATATTATTGTTGGAATATTCTTTATAAGTCCTAGGTACATGTATATAGAGATTATTCTCAAAATTCTTCGAAAATTTTTCAATATTCTCAAGCTCTTTCAAAAAAGACAATTCTTGTAAAATTGATTTTTCATAAGTATCAATGATATAAACTAGATTTATCCTCTTCGCCCAATCATAGTTATTTTCAAGAATTACAGACAAATCCTTCATTAATAATAGGTCAGATTCTATTACTTTATGAATATTACTTCGCTTAACTTTTAAAACAACTTTTTCTCCATTTTTTAAAATAGCAAAATACACTTGTGATATTGATGCAGCTGCAATTGGATTGGGATTTATAACCTCAAAAAATTCCTTAGGATCTTCTCCTAACTCTTCTTCTAATTTAGAAATAATATTAATGTTTTCTGCTTCTACTCGATCTTGTAATTTTCTAAACTCTTGTATTAATTCTTCAGGAAATAAATCAATAGTGCTTAAAACCTGTCCTAATTTCACATAGGTAGGTCCTAACTCCTCCATAGCCATTCGAATTCTTTCGTAAATTGTTTTTCCTTTGGCTACTTTATTCATACCCTCTTCTTTAGATTGCCATGATTCAGGAATTAATTTACTGATACCGCTTTTTATAACTAATTCGTCAAAACCATACTTAGTAAGTATATATATTAAACGCGCTGACCTTTGAATTTTTTTTCGATTATCCTGCATAACAAATCTTTGATAATATTATATGATTTAAAGGTACAGCAATAAAATGATACTATAATAGAGAAAAAGTATAGATTTATATCTCTTTTATTTTTTACAGTAAGTATTTTTGTTAAATGGAAGCAAGTTTTCATTCTTATGATTTACAATTTAAAACTCCCGCAGGAACTTCGCGTGGAGTTCTAAAAAGTAAAACTACTTATCTACTACATGTTAAGTATTTTGAAAAAGAATACATTGGGGAATGCGCCTTATTTAAGGGACTAAGTGCAGATTCAGAACTTGAATACGAAGATAAATTACACTGGGTTTGTAAACATATAAATGAGGATAAAGATTATTTAATAGATTCATGTAAAGAATTTCCTTCTATTCAATTTGGTTTAGAACAAGTATTTCTGCAAATTGAAAATAAAAAAAGTGGATTATTTTTTGAATCAGATTTCATTCATGGGAACATGGGAATTCAGATCAACGGTTTAATATGGATGGGAGATTTGGATTTCATGCGAGAACAGATTCAAAATAAAATTGAACAAAAATTCGATTGTATAAAGTTAAAAATTGGTGTTAATTGGGAAGGAGAATACTCAATATTAAAAAGTTTAAGAAAAGAGTTCCCGGCTCATAAATTAGAGATTAGAGTGGATGCCAATGGTGGATTTACTTTTGAAGAAGCCCCAAAAATATTAGAACAATTAGCAAGTCTACAGATTCATTCCATAGAACAGCCTATTAAAGCTGGACAGATAGAACTAATGGCAGATTTATGCAAAATTAGCCCCACACCTATAGCTCTGGATGAAGAATTAATTGGAAAATTTTCTTTAACGGATAAAGAAATATTGTTAAAAAAAGTGAAGCCTCAATATATTATACTCAAGCCAGCCTTAGTAGGCGGCTTTAAAGGTTCAAAAGAATGGATAGATTTGGCTAAGAATTATAAAATTGGTTGGTGGATAACCTCTGCCTTAGAATCAAATTTAGGTTTAAATGCTATAGCCCAATGGACAGCAACTTTAAATAATTCTCTACCCCAAGGTCTAGGAACCGGAGGTCTTTATACTAATAATTTCCCTTCCAATTTAGAAGTTCGAGGTGATCGGTTATATTACAATCTTTAAAAATTAGGAATTAATTACATGTGTAATATAAAATTAGACTTTTCTAAAGAAATACATCTTAATAAAATTCCTACCCATGAAGTTTGGCTAAATAACATAGTTAGTTTTTTAACAGAATGGTATGATAACTCTGAAATAATAAAAACCAACACTTCTGGCTCTACCGGAATCCCTAAAACCATTGAGCTCACCAAAGAAGCTATGGTAAAAAGTGCTGAAATGACCGGGAAATTTTTAAATTTAAAAGAAAATGATTCCGCACTTTTATGTATGCCTGCCTTGTATATTGCTGGCAAAATGATGCTTGTAAGAGCCATCGTTTGGAAATTAAAATTGCTCTGTATACCGCCATCTTCCAATCCTTTGAAGAACATTACGGATGAAATTTCCTTTTCAGCTATGACTCCTATGCAAGTGGAACATTCTTTAGATAAACTTCATTTAATAAAAAAACTAATTATTGGGGGCGCACAAATCCCCGCCCCCTTATACAAACAATTGAATCAGTTCTCTACTAACAACATATATGAGTCTTTTGGTATGACTGAGACCATCTCTCATATTGCTTTAAAGAAGGTTTCTAAAAATCCGGAAGAAAGTTTTAAATTATTACCTAATACTAAAATAGATTTAGATGATCGAGGTTGTTTAACTATAAAAACACCTTTCTCTAATGAGGAAATTATTACCAACGACATAGTAAAAATGCATTCAGAAAATGAATTTGAATGGCTAGGAAGATTGGATAATGTTATCAACTCTGGGGGTATAAAAATTTATCCTGAAAAAGTAGAGAAGCAATTAAAAACTATTATTCCTAATGAGTTTATAATTTCATCCCAACCAGATCCCATTTTAGGAAATAAGGTTATACTCGTTATTGAGGGATGTATATCGCCTTATATAGAAGAATTAATTCAAAATTTTAATTTTAATCATAAATATGAAAAGCCTAGAGAAATTTACTTTATAGAAAAATTTCAAAGAACCCCTACAGGAAAAATAGTTAGAAGAAACATATCCTTATCTTAAAAAATTATTAAAGTAATTTATTAATAAAAAAGTATTTTACATTTGTAGTAATTCACTACTTTCAGAATCAAAAATAATAAATATATATGAAAAAAATTCTTTGGATCTTTATATTAATAACAGGCTTCATTCAAGCACAAATAGAGAATCCTATTCATTGGAAATCAGAAATTAAACATTTAAAAGATAAAGAATACGTAGCTGTTTTTACGGCAAATATTGAAAACCATTGGCATTTGTATTCTGCAGATGCTGAAGAAGGAATTGTTATCCCTACCACTTTTAAATTCATTCCAAATCCTAACATTAAATTAATAGGAAAAACACAAGAAGTTGGGCAAAAGATTAAAGAATATTCCCAAGCGTTTAAAGCTAACATTGTCTACTATAAAAACAAAGTAGAATATCACCAGAAGTTTGAGATATTAAAAGACATTCCTTTAAACCTAGAAGCTGACGTTGACTACCAATTGTGTAATGATAAAATTTGTCTTTCTCCAGACGGTGAAAGCTTCATTTTAAAAATTGAACCTGAAAAAAATTTAACTGTATCAAAGCAATCCAATAATGATATAAATAAAATAGTATCGCCAAGTAAAAATATAGTTAAAGATACTTTTAACTCTAAAAACAATCCAGAAATTGAAGAAGTTAAAATCATTAGTAATACTTCAGATTCAGAAAATAAAAATATAATAATCGCTAATTTGGATGTTGACAACCCCATAAATAAAGAATGTGGGGATAAAATCATCCAAAACGAAGGATACCTTTGGATATTTATATTTGGTTTTCTAGGCGGATTGATTGCTTTGTTAACTCCCTGCGTTTATCCAATGATTCCTTTAACCATTTCATATTTTACTAAAAATTCCAATAAAAAAGGTAAAAGAGACGCATTAATATATGCCTTTTTCATTCTATTCATTTTTATAATTTTTACACTGCCCTTTCATTTAATTAATGGAATTAATTCCGATATTTTCAATCAGATATCCACCAACGTCTGGCTTAACCTAGCCTTTTTTATAGTTTTTATAGTTTTCGCATTCAGTTTCTTTGGATTTTATGATATAACTCTTCCTAGCTGGATGGCAAATAAATCAGACCGAGCTTCAGAATCCGGTGGGATCTTGGGTTTATTTTTTATGGCATTAACCTTAGTTATTGTATCTTTTTCCTGTACAGGTCCTGTATTGGGTAGCATTTTAGCCCAATCCATTCAAAACCCTACACAGCTTACTATGGCTTTTTCTGGATGCGGACTTGCTTGGGCTCTAGTATTCGGAGGGTTTGCTCTATTTCCTAATTTACTTAAGAGCATGCCTAAATCTGGAGGTTGGATGAATACTATAAAAGTAGTATTAGGTTTTGTTGAACTGGCTTTGGCTTTTAAATTCCTTTCTAAAGCTGATTTAGTTGCTAAAACCTTCTTATTAAAAAGGGAGATATTCATTGCCATCTGGATCATTATTGCATTTGCAACCGCTTTATATTTATTAGGATTTATTAAGTTTCCACACGACAGCAAAAAATCTAAGATAGGAACTAGTAGAAAGATATGGAGCTGTTTATTCTTTTTAATAGGAATTTATTTAATACCCGGATTATTTCCATCTCAAAAACCAAATTTAAAATTACTAAGTGGACTAACTCCCCCATTAAATGTAAGTATATATAAGAAAGATAAAGAGCAAGGCATCTTAGGTTTATTTATACAGCACGATTATTTTGAAGCATTAAAGATAGCCAAAGAACAAAATAAACCTATTTTAGTAGACTTCACAGGATTTGGATGTGAAAATTGTCGCAAGATGGAAGAATTTGTTTGGAGTGAAGCAGACATTTGGCAAATACTAAACAACGATATTATTATTGCTTCTTTATACGTAGATGATTCAGAATCTTTGCCTGAAGAGGAGCAAATAGTCGTTCAACTTAAAGATAGTAGAAGTAGAAAAATTAAAACCATTGGAAATAAATGGTCGGTTTTTCAAAAAGAAAATTTTAATTCCAATTCACAACCTTTTTATGTTTTGGTTACCCCGGACAACCAAATATTAAACTATCCTGTTGCTGGATACATGAAAAAAGAGGATTTTAAGAAATTTTTGCAATGTGGAATACAAACCTTCAAAAATTTAAAAAAATAGGTAATGAAATCTAAATTAGTTGTTCTTACTGGTGCCGGAATGAGTGCTGAAAGCGGTTTAAGTACATTTAGAGACTCCAACGGTTTATGGAACAATTATAAGGTGGAAGATGTAGCCTCCATCGAAGGCTGGTATAGAAATCCTGACTTAGTTCAAGATTTTTATAATAAACGAAGAGCTGAATTAAAAAATCACAAACCCAATCAAGGACATTTTTTATTACAAGAATTAGAAAAAAATTTTGAAGTCACAATTATCACTCAAAATGTAGATAATTTTCACGAACGGGCAGGCTCTTCAAATATCATTCACCTACATGGTGAATTAACTAAAATAAGAAGCGTACAAGATGAAAGTTTAATTTATGAGACTTCTGAAGATGTTTTAATGGGTGATCTTGCAGAAGATGGAGCACAACTTCGCCCACACATTGTTTGGTTTGGCGAAAGCGTCCCTTTAATGGAAACCGCTATAAAAATAACACAGGAAGCCCATATATTTTTAATTATAGGAACCTCACTTCAAGTTTATCCTGCTGCCTCATTAATTGAATTTGCGCCCAAAAATTGCAAAATTATTGTTATAGATCCAAAACCCATCGATCATTTATGGAACAAAGAAATAATCTATATAAATAAAGGTGCTTCAGAAGGATTAGAATATCTAAGACAAAATTTTTTATAAAAAGAGATTTTTTTTTAATAAAAAAAATGATGTAGTTTTGCCTAAAAACTAAGTATATGAAAAAATTAGCAGTTAAATTTTTAGGTGTTCTAAGTGTTCTGTTTCTTATGGTAAGTTGTTCTGGACAAAACCCTGTAGAGTATAATAATAAAATTATGAACTCCTTAAATAAATTACAGGAAGATCAAAAAAATATGAATTCAGCAATGACTTCTAATGATTTAAAGAAGGCAGAAGAAGTAAGGGCTAAATGGGAAGGAAATGTAAATGAAGTTATTAAAGAAATAACTAAAATAGGCGATTTTAAAGGAGATTCTTCATTTAAAGATGCAACCTTAAAGAGTTTAAATCAATATAAAGAAATTATTACAGTTAAATATAAAGAATTGATAGATATAAGTTCAAAGGAAGGTACTGATAGTAAACAGCTACAACTTTTAAATGAAATAAATAATGGATTTTATGAAGCTATAAACGCTGTAAATGATGCATCTAGGAAGTTTGAGCAAGAAAAAATAAAGTAAATAAGATAAATTATCTAAATAAAAAAAGGTTCGATTTTGAACCTTTTTTTATTTGTGAAAGTCATTTCTGTTTTTCTTTTTTCATACTTCCTAAAGAATTAATAAGAATTTCAGCAGTAGCTTTATTCGTAGCTAATGGTATATTGTGCACATCACATAATCGAAGAAGCATGTTAACATCTGGCTCATGAGGGTGTTTACCTAACGGATCTCTAAAAAAAATAATCATATTAGTTAGTCCGTCTACCACACGGGCAGCAATTTGAGCATCGCCCCCTAGAGGCCCGGACTTAAATTTTTGAACTTTTAACCCTGCACTTTCAACAAAAGTACCTGTGGTTCCCGTTGCTATTAAATGTACATTGTGCTGTTGCAAAACTTCTAAATGAGACATTAAAAAGGCAACCATATCTGCTTTTCTACCATCATGAGCTATAATTGCTATTTCCATATTTAAGTTTTTATTCAAAGGTAAATAAATCCGAATACAAATGCAGAATTTACAATCCCTTAGTTTTTATATTTTTCTTAATAAATTTCATTCGTTGCAAATGATTATATTTGAAAGAATAAATAATCCACTATGAACGTTATTTTATTTGATGGAGAAGAGCGCAATAATTTGTTACCTCTAACTTTCACAAAACCAGTAGCAGAGCTTAGAATGGGAGGTTTATCCTTTACTGAAAGATGGAAGAGAATATTAGAAACCACTAACGTATCTTTTCTCAGTGAAGAATATTTGTCCAAAAAATATCCTGCAAAAATAAAGGATCTTAACCTCTTTATTAACCCAGCCTATTTCCCTAACCAAGAACTAATTTTTAAAATTAAAAACTTGCAACAAGGAGAAGCCTTATACCAAAATGAAAAATTAATAGCTGCAAATTGTAATTACGAAGATTTCAAATTCTCTAACTGTAAAAAAAATTACATAGATGATATTAGTTTCCATATCCAATATCCTTGGGACTTATTTACTTATAATTCATTAGCTATAACATACGATTTTCAATTAATAACTCAAAACAGAAAATCTTGTCCTTTGTCAGAAACTGTCAGAGTCATTGGGGATACTTCAAAAATTTTTATTGAAGAAGGAGCTGTGGCTGAACATGTAATCATAAATACGAAAGAAGGTGAAATTTATTTAGATAAAAATTCTGAAGTTATGGAAGGCTCCATGATTAGAGGAGGATTAATGCTTGGTGAAGGTTCTAAAATCAATATGGGAGCTAAGATTTATGGAGGAACAACTATTGGCCCCTACTCTAAAGTTGGCGGAGAAGTAAGTAATAGTATTTTTTCAGGATATTCTAACAAAGGACACGAAGGATTCCTTGGAAATTCTATATTAGGAGAATGGTGTAATTTAGGCGCAGACACAAATTCATCGAATATGAAAAACAACTATTCGGAAGTCAAATTTTGGAACTATCATTCCTCAAAGTTTATAGATTCTAAATTACAATTTGCGGGGTTAATTATGGGTGATCATTCAAAATCTGCAATAAATACGCAATTCAATACCGGAACTGTGGTGGGTGTATCCTCCAATATCTTTTTGCCAGGTTTCCCACCTAAGCTTATAGATTCATTTTCTTGGGGTGGTAAAAAGGATTCACCACTATTTCAATTAGAAAAAGTTTATGACGTAATGGAAAAGGTGATGTTAAGAAGAAATAAACAACCGACTCAAGAAGATAAAGATATTATTAAATATCTTTATTCTAACTGTTTACAAAAAAACGCACTTTAAAAATTGTTAATATAACTTTACTTGAACTTTAAATTTCATAAGCTTTAATTTTTTGTAATAAAAAAAAATTATAAATTTGCCCCTTGAAATTAATTATATTCAAAAATTAATAAAATAAATAGGATGGCTGGAACTTACAATAATGTTCTTGAGTTAATTAACAACACACCGTTAGTACGCTTGAACAAAGTAACAGAAGGGATGAAGGGAAAGTTTTTCGCTAAACTAGAATGCTATAACCCCGGACATTCAACAAAAGACAGGATTGCACTACATATCATTGAAAATGCCGAAAGAAAGGGCTTATTAAAGCCAGGCGCAACCATTGTTGAAACCACTTCTGGAAACACAGGTTTTTCTATTGCTATGGTAAGCATTGTTAAAGGATACAAGTGCATTTTAGCCGTTAGTGATAAGACTAAGCCAGAAAAGATTTCTTTTTTGAGAGCTATGGGTGCTAAGGTATATTTATGTCCTGCCAATGTACCGGCAGACGATCCTAGATCCTACTACGAAGTAGCTAAAAAAATTGCTGCTGAGACTCCTAATTCGATTTACATTAATCAATACTTTAATAAAGAAAATACAAAATCTCACTATTTAACTACTGGTCCTGAAATTTGGGAACAAACCCAAGGTAAAATCACTCACCTTATAGGATGCACAGGTACTGGAGGCACATTAACTGGAGCTGCTGAATATTTAAAAGAAAAAAATCCTAATATAAAAATTATAGGGGTAGATGCAGTAGGCTCTGTTTTAAAAAAGTATTTTGAAACTGGAGAAATCGATCCTAATGAAATTAAACCTTACCAAATTGAAGGATTAGGTAAAAATTTAATTCCTGAAGCTTTAGATTTTTCTGTTATAGATAAATACGTAAAAGTATCAGATGAACCAAGTGCTTATGCTACAAGAGAAATCGCTTTAAAAGAAGCTATGATGGTAGGCTATACCAGTGGAGCAAGTCTAACTGCTACTCGAAAGATCTCTGAAGATTTTACCGATGAATCTGTAGTTGTTTTAATCTTCCCAGATCATGGATCTCGCTACATGACAAAAGTATTTAGTGATGAATGGATGCAATCTCAAGGATTTGTTAAAAGTCGATTAAACGGGTTAGAATCCCATGCCACAATAGAAACAGTACAATAATTCACATTACCAAATGGATATTTTCGATAGAATAAAAAATCACCCCGGTCCTTTAGAAAAGTATGCGGAGTATGCGGAAGGAGAATACATTTTTCCAGTATTAGAAGGAGAAATTAGCCCTCGTATGAAATTTAAAGGCAAGGAAATGATTGTCTGGAGCATCAATGACTATCTAGGTTTAGCCAATCATCCAGAAGTAAGAAAAGCAGACGCAGATGCAGGTGTAAAATATGGAATGGCTTATCCTATGGGAGCAAGGGCTATGTCTGGACAAACACCTCAACATGCTGAGTTAGAAAGACAATTGGCTGAATTTGTAAATAAAGAATCTGCCTACTTATTGAATTTCGGATATCAAGGTATGTTATCAATTATTGATACACTCGTATCAAAAAACGATGTGATTGTTTATGATGTTGATAGCCACGCTTGCATTGTTGATGGGGTTCGATTACATTTTGGTAAAAGATTTACTTATCAACATAATGACATCGAAAGTTTAGAAAAAAACTTACAAAGAGCGACTAAAAACGCCGCAGAATCACAAGGAGGAATTCTTGTAATTACAGAAGGTGTTTTTGGCATGAGAGGAGAACAAGGAAAATTAAAAGAAATTATAGAACTTAAGAAAAAGTATAATTTCAGATTACTTGTTGATGATGCTCATGGCTTTGGAACATTGGGGAAAACGGGTGCTGGTGCAGGAGAAGAACAAGGTTGCCAAGACGGAATTGATATTTATTTTTCTACTTTTGCAAAATCTATGGCAGGAATAGGTGCATTCGTAGCGGGTGATAAAGAGATTATTAAATATTTAAAATACAATTTAAGGTCACAAATATTTGCAAAATCACTTCCTATGCCTATGGTTATGGGGGCTCTAAAAAGATTAGAACTTTTAAAAACTAAGCCTGAGCTTAAAGCAAAATTGTGGTACAATGTAAATAAGCTACAAGGGGGATTAAAAGAAAGAGGATTCAACATTGGAAGCACAAACACCTGTGTTACTCCTGTTTATTTACAAGGAGACCCTTTAGAAGCTACATTATTAATTAAAGATCTAAGAGAATTTTATGGAATATTCACTAGTGTTGTTGTTTACCCAGTGATTCCTAAAGGTATGATTTTATTACGATTAATTCCTACAGCCTCTCATTCAGATGAAGAAATTGATGCTACCTTAGCTGCTTTTGAAGCTGTTAGAGGGAAGTTAATGGATGGTACCTATAAAAAAGGTTCTGAAAATTTAGATTTAGGAATTTAATTTTTAGTAATTATATACGTCTAAGATAAATAAAAGAAAGAGCTTGGCTTAGCCAAGCTTTTTCTTTTATTTAATAGTTAAAAATAAGTAAATTTGGAATAATTAATAAAACGATACCAATACTATGGAGGATAATATGTTTAATCATCCGCTTTTAATTACCATTTTCTCAATTTCAATTCTAGTAATGCTCATTTTAGATTTGGGAATTTTAAATAAAAAAACACATTCAATTTCCAATAAAGAAGCGGCTACTTGGTCACTGGTTTGGATCTCATTGGCTATGATATTTAGTGGGGTTATATTCCTTGTATTTAAAGAAGCCGATGGTTATAAATTTGCTCTTGAAAAATTTTCCCAATTTCAATCTGCTTACTGGATTGAAAAAGCGTTATCCGTGGATAATTTATTTGTTTTTATAATGGTTTTTAGCTTTTTCAAAATCCCTAAAGAATATCAACACAAAATACTTTTTTGGGGCATAATTGGAGCGCTAATCTTCCGGGGTATATTTATATTTCTAGGAGTTGAAATGATAAACAGAACCTATTTGCCTCCATTTTCAATAGGAAACTTTCATTTTGTCTTAGATCATCATACTGAATATTCAAATACTACAAGCAATGAATTCTATAGACCTAATATTATCTTAACTATATTCGGAGTGTTTTTAATCTATGTAGGTATACATTCATGGTTTTCCAAGGAGGAGGATAATGATTCAAAAAAAGATTTAAATGAAAGTTTGGGAGCAAGAATTGTAAAAAAATTTTTTAAAGTAACTAAAGATTTTGATAAGGATAAATTTTTCACTGTTAGCAATGGGATTAAAATGGCAACCCCTTTGTTCACAGCTTTAATAATTATTGAGATTACTGATTTAATTTTTGCGGTGGATTCAATTCCTGCAATTTTTGCTATAGCACCAAACGATCCATTTATTTTATATACCTCAAATATATTTGCCATATTGGGACTACGCTCTCTTTACTTTCTTTTAGCTAATTTTATGCATATGTTTAGTAAGTTAAAATATGGATTAGCTATCATACTCAGTTTTATTGGAATTAAAATGTTAATGGCTCCATTCATACATATTTCATCACTATCCTCTTTAGGGGTTGTAGCTGGTGTTCTGATACTTTCTGTACTTTTGTCTTTGATATTCCCTAATAAAAAAGAACAAATTCAATAAATAAAATATATCATGAGTAAACCTATTTCAGAATTTATAGAAAAATATTTTTTGCACTTTAATGCTGCCTCTTTAGTAGATGCGGCTAAAGGTTATACCGCTCATCTTAAGGACGGTGGAAAAATGATGATAACCATGGGTGGTGCTATGAGTACTGCTGAATTGGGAAAGATTTTAGCTGAAATGATACGACAAGACAAAGTTG
The DNA here is from genome assembly GCF_007845595.1 of Apibacter muscae. Classification (NCBI taxonomy): domain Bacteria; kingdom Pseudomonadati; phylum Bacteroidota; class Flavobacteriia; order Flavobacteriales; family Weeksellaceae; genus Apibacter; species Apibacter muscae. Next base: position 199,107 of record NZ_SELI01000016.1, on the reverse strand, counting down.
CTATTATTTCTTGTACTGGTGCGAATCTAGAAGAAGACATCATGAACTTAGTGGCTCATTCTCACTACAAAAGAATTCCCAATTACAGAGACTTAACTCCAGAACAAGAACGGAATCTACTTGATAATCATTTAAACCGTGTAACTGATACATGTATTCCTGAAGAAGAAGCTTTTAGACGCTTGCAGCAACATATAGAAAAAATTTGGAAAGATGCTGATGCCAAGGGAGAACGTTATTTTCCCCATGAATATATGTATCAACTACTACTTTCTGGCGTGCTTGAGCAATACTATGAAATTGATCCTAGAAATAGCTGGATGCTTGCTGCGGCAGAGAAGAATTTACCGATTGTAGTTCCAGGATGGGAAGATAGCACCATGGGGAATATTTTTACTTCTTATGTTATTAAAGAGGAAGTAAAAGCATCTACAATGAAATCTGGGATTGAATATATGGCATATTTAACTGAATGGTACAGAAATAACTCTCAAGGCAAAGGAGTGGGTTTCTTCCAAATAGGTGGAGGTATATCTGGAGATTTTCCTATTTGTGTGGTACCTATGATGTATCAAGATTTAGAATGGGAGGATGTTCCTTTCTGGAGCTACTTCTGCCAAATCTCAGACTCTACTACAAGTTATGGTTCCTATTCAGGAGCTGTACCTAATGAAAAAATTACTTGGGGCAAATTGGATGTTAATACTCCCAAATTTATTATTGAAAGTGATGCAACAATAGTTGCTCCATTGGTATTTGCATATGTATTAGATATGTAAAACAAATATTCTACTGAAATAAGGATTTTAAACAAAATCCTTATTTCTTTTATAAAAATCTTAAGCTATATTAAGTAAAAATTTACTTAAATTTAAAAGAAACACTCTTAATTTATAAATTAATTTACTTAGAATAAATTACTCTACTATACTCTTCCACTTTTCCATTATATTATTTGTTTTATAACCATTTTTGAAGATTTAAAAAATTTTATTTCTTAATCTTCGATTTATTAGTTTATATCCGAAAATATTTATTCATTATTACATCCTAAATTGATAAAAACATTAAAATTAAGCTAAATTTTTTCTTTATATTAATTTATCATAATTAGAATTATAAAGCAGTTTCTTTCTTATTATAATAAATTTATACCTAAAAATTTGATTAGTTACCATTATTTTCATACATTTATACTACAAACAATAAAAATCTATTAAGTTTATGAAAACACAACAGGTATTAGACAGCCTAAAAAGAAGATTTCCAAATGAGCCAGAATATCATCAAGCAGTGCATGAAGTTTTAGAATCTATTGAAGAGGTATACAATCAACATCCAGAATTTGAGAAATCAAATTTAATTGAAAGACTATGTATTCCTGAACGAATTTTTACATTTAGAGTTACTTGGGTAGATGATAAGGGACAAGTACAAACTAACATGGGATATAGAGTTCAGCACAACAATGCTATTGGTCCTTACAAAGGGGGATTACGTTTTCACTCATCTGTGAATGTATCAATACTTAAATTCTTAGCTTTTGAACAAACCTTTAAAAATGCTTTAACTACTTTACCTATGGGAGGCGGTAAAGGTGGTTCAGATTTTAATCCTAAAGGCAAGTCTAACAATGAAATCATGAGATTTTGCCAAGCCTTTGTTACGGAATTATGGAGACATATCGGACCAGATACCGACGTACCTGCTGGAGATATAGGAGTTGGTGGTAGAGAAGTGGGTTATCTGTTTGGAATGTATAAAAAATTAGCTCGTGAATTTACAGGAACTTTTACCGGCAAAGGATTAACCTTTGGAGGCTCTTTAATACGTCCAGAAGCTACCGGTTATGGTAATGTTTACTTTTTATTAGAAATGTTAAAAACGAAAGGAATTGATATTAAAGGTAAAAAATGCTTAGTATCCGGATCTGGTAATGTTGCTCAATATACTTGTGAAAAATTAATTGAATTAGGTGCAATACCTGTAACTCTTTCAGATTCTGCAGGATATATTTATGATCCTGAGGGTATTACTACTGAGAAGTTGGAATACGTAAAAGAACTTAAAGAATTATACAGAGGTAGAATTAAAGAGTATGCTGAAAAGTATGGATGCAAATATGTAGATGGAGGAAGACCTTGGAGTGAAAAAGCAGACATAGCTTTACCTTCAGCAACTCAAAATGAGTTGAATGGAGATGATGCAGTTGCTCTTATAGGTAATGGAGTAATTGCAGTATCAGAAGGCGCAAATATGCCATCTACTCCAGATGCCGTTAAAGCATTTATTGAAGCGAAAATACTATATGCCCCAGGAAAAGCAGCAAATGCAGGAGGTGTTGCTGTATCAGGTTTAGAAATGAGTCAGAACTCAGAACGTTTAAGCTGGTCTTTGGAAACGGTAGACCAAAAACTTAAAGAAATTATGCAAGAAATTCATAATAATTGTGTGAAATACGGCAAAGATGCTGACGGTTTTGTTAACTATGTAAATGGAGCTAATATAGCAGGATTCATGAAAGTGGCTAGAGCTATGATGGCACAAGGTATATTATAATTCATCCATTAAATAATAACCATACTTTTTAAATAAAAAGTATGGTTATTTTATTACTTTAAAATTTAATTGCTACTTTTAAAGACAGCTCCTTGTTTTTTTCTTCCATTGGTTTTTATTACGATTGGCTTTTCAAACTTAACTACTCGGAGGTAATCGGTTTCTTCAATTGAAGGTAAATGGTTTAAATATTCCTCATCAAAAGTGCCTTCTCCTTCTTGAAAAGAATTTATTGTATAATAAGCTACCCCAAAGGATGTTAGGTTTTGAAAAAAATGTGTTCCTTGACTGGGTTCAATTCTATAGTCTTTCAAACCAGATTCTACCAATAAACGAGCATTGGTTATATAAGACCATTTAACAGGAATTCCTAACCAAGAATCACTACTCCCCCATCTTCCTGGTCCTACCAATACATAACCTCCATCACCTTCTTTGAATTTTTTATTAATTTTTTCTATTTCATAAGCAATCATTTGATTATTAGCAGGATTAAAATCTTTAGATTTTACATAAATGATATGGTACACATCATCAATAATTCCATTGCCTAAAGCATTGTTAGAAGTTAATAAAGTTTCTTCAACAGGAATGAGAGATAAATCTTCATTCATATCTTCTTTATTAAGAACAATAGGTCGAATTTGAAGTAAATAAAAAGTAGCTTTTTCTTTATTTTCTATATCTATTGCAAATTCAATTTCAATATCTCTACCCATTTCCTCTTTTGTTATTTTCAAAACTTTTTGTAACGTATCAATCAATGGAAATAATTCATGTTGTAGAATATTTGTAAAGGAAATAATTTTTCTACCTCCTTCATAAAACCCATCGTATATTATTTGTTCTCTTGGTTCATAAGTAGATACTATATATTTTAAAGAACTATCCTTTAAAACCTCATTGACATTTAATTTAAGTAAATTGAAACTATCATTAATTGAAAAACTCTCATCAATTCCTTTCATATTTAAAGCATAAAACTGTCGCTGCGTTTCTCGTAAGGCAAAATCTAGGGTACTCAATTGCAGAATATTATGAGGATGGTAAGGGGAAAATCTAAGGGTTATTCCTCCATCTACAATATACTTACCCAAACCCATTGCAAGGTTTACAATGCCTTCTTCTGGTTTTTCATAGTCAATAGGATAAAAATTTAATGAACGGGTTACCCCAGATATGGCTGGATAAAATCTCTCCTCATAGCTTCTTCCTACCACTTCCTGTATAACAATGCCCATTTTTTCCTCATCAATTACATTATGCGTAGCTTCCATGTATGCTTTACTGTCTCTAAAAAAAACGGATGCATATACTGATTTAATTGCATCTTTCAACCAGCTCAGCATTTGTAGTTTATTTTCAATACATGGAATCATATAGGTAGAATAAATTCCTGCAAAAGGTTGGTAATAGGAATCTTCTAATAAACTGGAAGAACGAATGGCTAAGGGTGATTTAATTGTATGGAATAAAGAAATAAAGTCTTCATCTAATCTTTCAGGAAAGTTTCCTTTTAAAAAAGCATTTAAAATTTCATGATCTTCTGCATCGGATAAAGCTATTGAGTACAAATGGTTCTCTTCCATAAACTCATCGAAAATATCTGTACACAACACGATAGTTTTTGGTATAGTTACTGGAAAGTTATTGTGTTGATTTAGTTCTGGATGTGTTTTGATTATATTCCCTAAAAAAGCTAAACCTCTACCTTTTCCTCCTAACGATCCTTCTCCTATTCTTGCATATTCGGAATATTCATCAAAACGATCTTTTTCAAATACAGCTATAACCCCTGTGTTTTTCATCTTTCTATATTCGATAATTGAATCGTAAATCAACTGACGAACTTCTTGCAGGGAAATATCTTTTGCATCTATATTTTTGAGCATTTCAGCAATTGGGAATATTGCAATCGAATATAAGAACCTTGAAAAATGATTTTGAGAAACATGATAAGCCAAAGAATCATCCGGTATAATTTTTATAACTTTTTGTAGTCCCTTCAAATTTCTAATCCTGTAAAGCTCTTTTTTTGTTTCAGGATTAATGATAATAAAATCTCCAAATCCGAATTGTTGTATTATTCTTTGTCTTAATTCATAAGAATAACTTTTAGAATTTTTATCTATAAAATCACAATTTAATTCTGTTGCATATTTTTTATTGTTAGGGTCTGATGAATTAAATATAATGGGTAGAAATTTATTTGATTCTTTAATCCATTTTGCTAAGTTGTATCCGGCTAATTTTTCCTTAACTCCGTTATGCAGATAACTCATATCTGTAATAATACCTAACAAGTTTTTTGTATATAATTTATATATCTCACTAGCTTCTTCAAAACTTCTTGCTAATAGTATTTTGGGTCTTCCTCTCATCCTAAGCATTTGCTGGTGCTCATTCAGCGCTTCTTTTGCAAAATTTTTGGACTCATTCATAACTATTTTAAATAGTGATGGAAGAGCTGAGGAATAAAAGCGTACGGAATCTTCCACCAATAAAATTACCTGAACTCCTGCTGTTTGAACATCGTGCTCTACATTCATAGAATCTTCAATCAACTTAATAATTGCCAATAGTAGTTTGGAATTTCCTAACCAACTAAATACATAATCTACAAAGCTTAAATCCACCGCTGATAATCGTTTTGAAACTTCTTTTGAAAATGCTGTTAAAACCACTAATGGAATCTCAGAGTAGAGTTTTTTAATTTTTTCCGCCGTGGAAAACATATGAACTTCATCCATATTGGGCATGAATATCACTAACTCGTAATGATTTTCTTGCAGAAGCTCTAATGCTTCTTCTTCCGTTGAAACTTGGGTGAAACGGGGTGGATATCTAAGATTTAAAGCTGTATATTCATCAAATATTTGTTCATCTATTCTACCATCTTCTTCCAATATAAATAAATCGTATTTCGTAGCTATTAATAACACATTATAAATACGTTTATTCATTAAATTGGAGAAAGAAATATCTTTAAATTGAAAGTTCCTTAAACTTTGAGCTGCGTTTTGCATACTTTTGTTTTCTTTTTAGTGAAAATACAAAATTTAAAGACGATTTAATTAAAATTAATCGTCTTTTCGAATTGAAATATTTGAGTATGTTTATTTTTTAAATTAAAATCCCTACTTTCTATCCTTCAAATGAAAGGGAAAAATTATCTTTCTATGGTTTTTATGTGAACTACATTTAGCTACTAAAAAATCTACGGTAAAGACTAAAAGAAGGAAAAATATTATTATCCAAATCCACTTTTTAAAATAATTATTTTTCAAAGCCATTGATGAAACTTTTTAATAAATCTATTTTTTATAAACTGAGTAAGTAAACAGTAACTAAAGAGTATAGCTATTAACCAAGGAAAATAACTTAAAGGTAAGGGTTGTAGATGTATGGATTCCGCTAACGGAGTAAATGGTAATGAGATACCAATCAACATAATCAAACTTGTTAATGCAACTACTGGTGCTGTAGCCCAACTTTGTATAAAAGGTACTTTACGCGTGCGTATCATATGTACAATTAATGTTTGTGATAAAAGCCCTTCAACAAACCAACCGGTTTGAAATAAATTTTGGTGTTCAGGGGAATTTGCTTTGAAAACAAAAAACATGACTGCAAAAGTTATATAATCAAAGAATGAACTAATAGGTCCTATATATATCATAAAACGACTAATCCCTTTTGTGTCCCATTTTTGGGATCTTTCCATAAACTCCTCATCCATTTTATCCCAAGGGATAGAAGTTTGAGATATATCATAAAGTAAATTTTGTATTAGTAAGTGTATGGGAAGCATAGGTAAAAATGGAAGAAAGATACTTGCACCAATCATGCTAAACATATTCCCAAAATTACTACTGGTGGTCATTTTAATATATTTAATTATATTTCCAAAAGTCCTTCGACCATATACCACTCCTTTTTGAAGAACTCTAAGATCTTTTTCTAAGAGTATAATATCTGCACTTTCTTTAGCAATATCTACAGCCGTATCCACAGAAATCCCAACATCAGCTTTACGCAATGCCGGCGCATCATTGATTCCATCTCCCATAAAGCCTACCGTAAAATTTTGTTTTTGAAGAAGAGTAACGATTCTTGATTTTTGTACAGGGTTAAGCTTAGCAAATATGCTTATATCTTTGATTTTCTTTGAAAGTTCATCATCGTTTAAGAGCTCAATATCTGCACCTAAAACTATGTTTTGAAAAGGTATTCCAACATCTTTACATATTTTTCTAGTTACAATTTCATTATCACCGGTTAACACTTTTACTTGGATCCCTAATTTTTGAAGTTTTTCTAAAGCTGGCTTTGCTGAAGGTTTTGCTGGATCCAAAAAACCTATAAAACCCGTGAGTATTAGGTTAGATTCATCTTCAACGTTATAATCTATTTTAGGGTTGTTATATTCTTTAATAGCCACTAACAATACTCTTAAACCATCTTCGTTTAGTTTTCTTGAGGTGTTTAAAACCGTTTTTTTCATCTGAGCATCTAAGGCTATTATTGAATCTTTTTCTGCATGCATCTTAGAATTTTCACCAGGATAAAAAGCATGAGTACAAAGATCTAACATTTCTTCTACGGCTCCTTTGCAAATAAGAAGTTGCTTTTTGTTTTTCTTTTCTAAAATAACACTCATTCTTCTTCTTTGAAAATCAAAAGGAATTTCATCAACTTTTAAATAATCTTCTTCAACCTTTAAATAATCATGAACCTCCACATGCTCAAGAATGGCAATATCTAATAAGTTTTTTAAGCCCGTTTGGTGAAAACTATTCAAATAAGTCCACTTTAAAACTTCATCATCCTCATGTCCCAATACATTTAAATGTCGTTCTAAAACGATTTTATCTAAGGTGAGCGTGCCTGTTTTATCTGTACACAGAATATCCATGGCACCAATGTTTTGTATTGCATTTAATTTTTTTACAATCACTTTTTGCTTACTCATACTTTTAGCTCCTTTGGCTAAGTTAGCCGTAACAATCATTGGTAGCATTTCTGGAGTTAAACCTACTGCAATAGCTACAGCAAAAAGCAAAGCCTGTAACCAATCTCCTTTGGTTAAACCATTAATTAAAAAGACTAAGGGGACCATTACAAGCATGTATCGAATTAAAAGCCAACTTACTTTATTTACTCCTCTATCAAAACTGGTTTCTCCTTTTTTACCACTAATTGCTTTACCTATTGAACCTAAGTAGGTTTGGTTACCTGTAGTCACAACAATAGCTATGGCTGTTCCACTTACTACATTGGTACCCATAAAGCATAAATTTTCTAATTCTAGTGGAGATTTATTCTCTGCATTTACAATAGCCTCATCTCTCTTTTCTAAAGGATGGGATTCACCCGTGAGTATGGCCTGACTTACGAATAAGTCTTTGGATTTAATAATCCTTAAATCTGCAGGTATCATATCTCCTGCACTTAGATGAACAATATCTCCGGGAACAATTTCTCTTATATTAACTTCTACTTTACCTTGGTTTCTTCTAAACACAGTCGCTGTAGTTTTAACCATATTCTTTAGATTTTCAGCTGCTCGATTACTATTGTATTCTTGCCAAAACCTTAATATGGAACTTATAATAATCATAGAGCCAACCACAATAATTGTTTTGAAATCTCTCTCTTCAGGAGAAACTATCCATACATCCATTATTGCTGAAATAATCACAAGTATAACTAAAACAGCTATGAAAGGATTGATGAAAGCCATGACAAACTGTTTGTACCATGAGGGTACTTTGTCCTGCTCTATCTCGTTGTAACCAAATTTTTTAATCTTTTCTTCAACCGTGGGAAGGCTTAATCCTTTTTCACTACTTTCTAACATAGCATAAAATAAATTGCTAGTGTTCTTGGAAACCATTTGAAGTTTCGTAGTTGAATTTATTTCAATGTTAGAATGTTTTTTAGATCTATTTGCATTCATAATGATCTATTTTATTTATGCTTATATCTTATACATCAGACTGTTGCCCTACGAATTCCCAGCTAACCTTTATAACCTCTTGTTCTATAGTTAATCGGCTTACCATTTGTTCCATTAAATAATCTTGAATTCCATTGGCAGTTATATCTGCGGTAATAAGTGTGCTTTCTCCATCTAAATCGTCTTTACTTGAAAGTGATCGAAGTAATAATTTTTCGTTGTTCCCTAATTGCTGAATTAATAAAACTCTTATGTGGTTTTCAATATTATTTTTACAGTGAATGAGAATCTGATACTCCGTAGTTGCTGTATGATCCTTTTGTTTAAAAGATATTTTGTTCATTTTGCTTCCTAGTGGTCGTAATGTTATATGAATTATGATTACAGTTAAAGCTGTTAAGGCTGCTTGAGCATATAAGCCAATGCCTACCAATGAACCAACTGCAGCCGAACACCAAATGGTTGCAGCTGTGTTTAACCCTCTTACGGTTAAACCATCCTTCATGATAACTCCAGCACCTAAAAAACCAATTCCGCTTACAATTTGTGCAGCCACACGACTAGGATCTCCATGGCTACCACTTACAGACATAGAAATTAATATAAATGCTGCTGAGCCTACAGCCACTAAAGTATTGGTTCGTAAACCGGCACTTTTCTGTTGCCATTGTCTTTCTATGCCTATAGCCATACCTAAAACAAAAGCCAAAATTAATCTTAAAGCAAATTCAGTGATTGGTAACATTGTAATTGATTTTATTGATGAATATAAATAATTTACCGTTTTTTTTCGGTACCATTTACATATAATTGGTTTTTAATGCCAACTTTTCTAGAATTTGTGTAATTGAGGCAACTATCTTTAAGTAGTTTATAAATTAATAATTGCATGACTCGTTTAATTTTATTCACCTAAGAACAAACCAAACGATATGTCGTCCTTTAAAGTGAAATATTAATAATTTTTAAATATTTTAATTTTGGGAGATAATCTTCCATTTTTCTACATGTTGGTAGTGCAAAAGTATGGCATATTGTATTCTATTACCATTAGAAAACCATTAGAAAAAAATTAGAAATAATTAAATATTATAGTCTTAACTATTCAAAAAAATCTTTTATTTTTTGTTTTTACATAAAAGCCAAAAAATATTACATGACCTAGAGTTACTAAGCCTAATATTGATTTTATCAATATATTTTGATATATTATCATAAATATAATCGACAAAAAACTCACAAACACTAGTAGAATCAACTTTTGCTTTAGTGTCATGGCTCTTTCTTGAACACAATCTTTTATATATTTTTTATATATTTTTGAAGATACTAACCTAGAATGAAATTTCTCTGATCCTTTTCCGTAGCAGTAGGCGGTTAATAGTAAAAATGGTGTGGTTGGAAGTATGGGTAGAAAAGCTCCTATAATTCCTAGTAATAATGAAATAGTTCCAAATATTATCCATACAATCTTCATAACCTTTCAAATATACATAAGGAATTTTAGTTTTTTTAATCTTATTGATTATAAATTCTAATATGGAAATAGTTATAGCATATTTGTTCACCTTCTCTAAAAAAGATTGGTTTATATAAGTAATCCAGAAATAAAAATAAGTAGCTATCTGTACAAGAATTCTGTTATTTTCTTAAAATTTTTAAGCTAAGTTGGATTGTAACCAATACTCTGCATCTTCTAATTTAATATCTTTACGATTGGCATAATCTTCCACTTGGTCTTTTGTGATCTTACCCAATCCAAAATATTTGGCTTGAGGATTGGCAAAGTAATAGCCTGAAACGGAAGAGGCGGGATACATAGCTAAACTTTCTGTAAGTATGCATCCAATTGATTCTTTTACATCCAATAATTCCCAAATCGTTATTTTTTCTAAATGATCCGGGCATGCCGGATATCCTGGAGCTGGACGAATCCCTAAATATTTTTCTTTAATAATTTCATCTTTATTTAAATTTTCATCCGATGCATAACCCCAAATTTCCTTCCTTACTTTGGCATGTAAGTATTCTGCGAGAGCTTCTGCAAATCGATCGGAAATTGCTTTTACCATAATTGCTGAGTAATCATCATTTTCTAATTCATATTTTTTTGCCAATTCTTCTGCTCCGAAGATTGTAACTGCAAAACAACCAATATAGTCTTGGATATTCTCTTTATTTTTAGGTAGAATAAAGTCTGACAAAGCAAAATTTGCTACGCCTTCTGATTTTTTTGTTTGTTGTCGTAAAGTTCGGAATGTGTTTATATGCTGTCCCTTACTATCATAGATTTCAATATCATCCTGCTCTGTTGCATTGGCAGCAAATAAACCTATGACCGCTTTAGGTTGTAATAAATTTTCGCTTATAATTTCGTCTAATAAAGCTTGCGCATCTTTATAAAGATTGGTTGCTTCTTCTCCAACAATTTTATCTGTAAGTAAATTAGGGAATTTACCTGTAATTTGCCAAGCTCTAAAAAATGGTTGCCAATCTATATACTCTTTTAAGTCTGATAATGGTATTGCATCGAATACTTGTGTTCCTATTTGTTTAGGTTTATAGGGGGTAAAAGATTTCTTGTCTATTTTAAATTTGTTCTTTCGAGCTTCTGCTATGGTAAGATAATCTTTTTCTGAACTTCTGCTTAAATAGCTTTCTCTTAAATATTTGTACTCTTCTTTTATCTTAGCCTTAAAGGTTTCGTGTTGATCAGACAATAAGGAGGAAGCTACCGCCACGGATTTGGATGCATCCAATACATGGATTACCGTATGGCTGTATTTGGGTTCAATTTTAAGTGCTGTATGAATTTTGGAAGTTGTTGCTCCACCAATCATCACAGGAATAGATATTTTTCTTTTTTCTAACTCATCTACCACACTAATCATTTCATCCAATGAAGGAGTAATTAATCCACTAAGCCCAATTATGTCAACGTTTTCTTTAAGAGCTGTTTCAATAATTTTTTCTTTAGGAACCATTACTCCTAAATCTACAATTTCATAATTGTTACAAGCCAAAACAACTCCTACTATATTTTTTCCAATATCGTGAACATCTCCTTTTACTGTTGCCATAAGTATTTTTCCGTTAGTTCTACTTTCCTCTGTTTTTTCGGCTTCAATAAAAGGTTGTAAATAAGCAACTGCTTTTTTCATTACACGTGCAGTTTTCACTACTTGAGGCAAAAACATTTTTCCTGCCCCGAAAAGTTCACCTACGGTATTCATACCATCCATCAAGGGACCTTCTATTACATCTAAAGGTCTTCGGGCTTGTAAGCGAGCTTCTTCCACATCTTGTTCTATATAATCTGCATTCCCTTTGATTAGGGCATATTCTAATCGTTTTTCAATGGAATAATTTCTCCATTCTTCAACTTTTTGTTCCTTAGCTCCTTTTTCTTGTGTAATGGTTTCTGCATATTCAATCAGATTTTCGGTTGCATCTTCACTTCTGTCAAAGAGAACATCTTCAATTTTACGTAGAAGTTCTGGTTCAATTTCATCATAGTTCTCTACTTGTGTAGGATTTACTATTCCCATATCCATTCCGTATTGAATGGCATGATATAAAAAGGCAGCATTAATAGACTCTCTAACTTTATTATTTCCTCGGAATGAAAAAGACACATTACTAACTCCACCAGAAACATAACAACCGGGTAAATTTTCTTTTACCCACTTTGTTGCCTCAAAAAAATCTAAGGCATTTCTTCTATGCTCTTGCATTCCCGTTCCTACGGGAAATATATTTAAATCAAAAATTATATCTGAAGGGTTTATATTTAATTGATGTACTAAAATATCGTATGATCTTTGTGCTATGGTCTTCCTTTTTTCCAAGTTATCGGCTTGTCCTTCTTCATCAAAAGCCATAACAATGATTGCTGCTCCATAGCGTTTAATAATTTTAGCTTTTTTTATAAATTCTTCTTCTCCTTCTTTTAAACTTATAGAATTTACGATTCCTTTTCCTTGTATGTTTTTTAACCCTGCTTCTATTACCTCCCAGTTAGAAGAATCGATGACTATAGGTACCCTAGCGATATCTGGTTCTGAGGCTATGAGTCTTAAAAAAGTGGTCATGGTTTTCACTCCATCTATCAACCCTTCATCCATACAAATATCTATTATTTGAGCCCCTCCCTCAACTTGATCTCTTGCTACCGACAAGGCTTCTTCATACCTTTCATTTTTAATAAGATTTAGAAATTTCTTAGAACCTGTTACATTGGTTCTTTCTCCTATATTTATAAAATTACTATTGGGAAGTAAAGTAAATTCTTCTAATCCGGAAAGTTTTAAGGTATTCTGCATGATATTTTCAAAGATTAACAAAGTTACAATATTTGTTTCTAACTACTTTATAGGTTTGTAGTTTAGTGCTTTTAACGTATTTTTGGGGGTTAAAACTAATGAAATGAAATTACTAAATTTACTATTTATTTTATTTACAGGCAGTTTATGGGCTCAAAATTATATTCCTATTGATACTGCAGACAGGGCTAAAAGAGATTTAGCTGCCGCTTCTTTTAAAAATTCGGGCGATGAATTCATCAAATTCGTAAAAACGAACTATCCTAAAAAGGTTGGAAAAATAATGGCTCTAAGCTATGAAGAATTTTATAAGGATTTTGAAAAACAGATCAAAGACGGTAGTTTTGTTTACGATGTTCGTTTTTCAAGCTATATTGACAAAATTCTAAATCAATTAAAACAAGGCAACCCTAATATTCCTAAAGACTTACGTGTATTAATTTCCAAAGATCCTAGTTTAAATGCTTATTGTTTACCCAATGGAACCTTTGTTTTAAATATGGGACTTTTTTATTGGCTGGATAATGATGATGAAGTTGCCTCTGTTCTAGCACATGAATTAAGCCATAATATTCTTAAACATTCTTTGAAAAGAGGGGAAGCTATAGCTAATGATGAACTTTCTTCCAATAATAAAAATCAAATTAAAAGTATTCAAAAGCAAAAATACAATAAGAGCAGAGCTGCGCTAGAACTTTATAGAAATAAATTGTATGCCAGTGGAGATCTTAGGAAAAAAAATGAATTTCAAGCAGATTCTTTGGGGCTTATCATCATGAAAAATTCTCCTTTTAATGAAGGGGCTTTTGTGGATGCTTTGGAGTTGATGGAGGAATATGATTCTATTAAACCTTCTGGATTGAAAGAAGATATATATCGAAAGTTTTTTTCGCTTCCTAATCAACCGTTTAAGGATGATTGGTTGAAAAGAGAAGATTTTTCTAATTACGATTATTCTTTATATAAAGAAAAAATTGATAAGGATTCTATTGCTACCCACCCGGAAATTGAGGATCGAATCAATAAATTGCGTACCTATTTTCCAGGTATGAAGGAAAATGATATAGAACTTAAACCTAGTAAAGAATTAGAAGAATTACAAAAAATTGCAAAATATGAGCAAGTTCCTTCTTTATATTTCTTTGAACAATATGGTGCAGGTATTTATATTTGCTTATACTATTTACAGAAAGATCCAGAAAATCAGTTTTATAAAGAATGGCTAGGTAAATGTTTTGAGAAAATTTACGAGGGAAGAAAAACTTATCGTTTAAATCGCTATTTAGATCGCATTGAACCCAAAGACCAATCCGAAAGTTATCAACAGTTTTTAAGTTTTATGTGGAACCTTTCCTTGGATGAAATTAAAAATATTTCTGAGTTTTATAATACAAAAAAAGCACCTGAATAAGGTGCTTTTCTTTTTAAAGAATTATTTTAATAGTTTATTTTTTCTAACCGAAGTTCCGGCATTTTGTTTTCATCCTCAAATTCTTCATACAATAATAAATAACCATTTTTAGCAGGTAAGAAAGATATTTTGCTTCCTTCCTCTGTCTTTATAGGGAAATCAGGCAATTGTTTTATTTTTCCATCTTTATAAGAAAGGGAAGAAAGAGTATTTATTTTTCCTTCTTCATTTTTTTGTTTATAAAAGATAACTATAGTACCATCCTCTATTTGTTTGGTAAATTCTATATCTTCTAATGGTAGTTTTTTTAGCCAACTTTCACTAACTGATATAGAAATCCCTAAATCACTAAGTTTCTTTCTAGTATTCTCTATAATTTCTTGCTGATCTTCTTTTTTAGTAAAAAGTCTACTTTTAATATTCGTTTTAGTGAACTTAATTACTTTTAAATCTTTATTAAGCTCAACCAAATACAAATTGCCAAATTCAGATTTTTCAGAATTTTGATTTGTTTCTTCAAAAATAAGAATTGAATTATTATTTTTTAATTTAAGATGTTCAATGAGCTTTAATTCCCATTTTTTTCCATTATTCATGACCTTATAGTCTGGAGTATAATTCATGAAGGAAGATAAATCTTTTAAATTAAAGATATCGGTCTTCACCTTTTTTCCAGTATCCAGTGAATAATATTCTTTGACAATAATTTTAAACGGATCAGGATTAATAACCCTATCGGAAAAATTTGTTTTGGAAACTTTTAATAAATTATCCTCAATATTACCATAGGTATTAAAATAGAATTGTAAATTTTTATTTAATCCATTAATAATTGAATCTTTTTTCTCCGGATCTGGTATAGATAAGGTGGTAATAGTAGATCCGTCTTTCATGCTAATCAATTTATACCTTAAGTCCAATATTTTTTTAGAAGAGGTTTCTTTTATATCTTTTTCTGTTAATAAACCAATTTCTTCATTAACCGAAGATAACCAAAATTCTGTATACTTTTTTGGGGTCTGTTTATTTTGTTTACTATTTTTTAAGCACCAGGTTGGCTCTCCTGGTTTTAATTCCTTATAAAAACATAATGGGTAAGGCCATTTAAAATTGTTATAAAAAAAACCAGTTTGAGAGTAGGGAAATAGGCTATAATAAAAAGCATTAGAATTTTTTCCTATATCTATGGGGAAATTGGATTGGCTGTCATTGACATAAAAGGGATCTGATACTTTGTTGGTTTTTAGATCAATCAATCGCTGCCATCTGTTTCTATTTTTCATTTTATCACCATCTTCGTATACATTGAGTAATACTTGTTTATTAATATACCATCCCTCAAAATATTTTCTTGTATTAATTCCCTTATTATATTGCTCTGAAAATTCTCCGGAAAATACTTTGTTTAAATTCTTGTCTAATAAAACGTATTCATAATTATACTCTGTACGTTGGGTTCTGTCCTTATTAAAAATAAAAAAATATCCATATAGACCAAGTTCTTTTTCAGAATACGCATCTAATAAAGGGGTATAATAAACCAGCTTACCCTCCGATAGCTTCGCTAATTTAGCAGTCTGTGCCCCTGTGGTTGAATATATAAACAGGCAAAGTAAATAGAAATATAGTTTTCTTTTCATAATTATGTAAGATTAATTTAATTTTTCTAAACGAAGTTGGTTGTATTTTTCGTCAATTTCATTGTATTCTCTTAATAAAATATAACCTTCTTTAGCTGGAATTGGCAAAATAGTGAATTTTTCATCTTTTGAACTCATCGGTATTTTATCTTCTTTTATTATACCTTCCTTATTGAGAGTTACTACTCCTAAAACCCATTCTTTATTAGAGTTTATATAATTTTTGTAGAAAAAGGTATATTCATTTTTTTCTTTTGAAAATTGTGAAAATAAGTAATTGTACTGAGTTCCTTTGAATGGTTCTTTAGCTATGGTTTCAATCTTTTTTAGTTTAAAATCCGGATCCATTAAAAATAAAACAAAATCTGAAGAGCTAGAATTGGGTTGATACTTATCAGTTAAAAAGCATACGGAACCATCTTCGAATATATAAAATCCATTGGGACGTAATAAGTATTTTTTATCTACCTTTCCTTTTTTGTTAATATTTATTTGCTCTTTTAAATCTTCCCACGGAATATATTTCTCATTTATTTTATTCCCATTTTTATCCAAAATTATTCGATAAAATCCCAAGGACATATTTAAATTGTAAGAATCAGTATAACCATCGTATTTGTAATAATTGCCTGTAATTATAAATTGGTTATTGAATACTTTAGAATTAAAATCATGATAAATCTTAGTGAGGTTATTATCGAATGTATAACGAAATTCTATTTTACCATTCTGTGAGTTAATAGCTACGATTTTATCTTTTTTAAGCAAATTAGATTCAAGAAGATAAATAATTTCAGATTTTTTATTATTGATATAAATCGTGTTTTGTTCTTTATTTTTTGTACTTGTGTTATATTCATAGCTCCATTGCAACTGATTTTTCAAATCATAAAATTTCAAAAACTTATTGGTTCCAACCTTAGTATAGGGTTGCTCTTTTATATAAAAACCATTGTGGTTTTTATCCGGAATTGCAATTCCTGTATTTTTAAAATAAAAGGCTTTTTTTTCATATTCTGGATAGCTTTTGGGTATTTCTTCAATAGCATCATTGTAATACCAAAACTCCGGGGAGATGGTTTTTTCTTTTATCGATAGAATTGAAAATGACTCAATAGGCAGTGCATTCATAGGCTGATGACTTAGACGTAAGAGTAATTGATTATTATTAATAAGAGAACAATCTCTAAAATATCTTGTAACTAACATTTTGTTGTATTGATGCATCTTAAAAGAGTGATTAGCCACTCTATTTAAATTTTTATCTAATAAAACATACTCCATTTGTATATGATCTTCATCTATATTTTCTTGATTAAAAAAATAAATATAGCCATATACCTGATCTTCTGTATCCAATAATATTTGGCTATAAACCAATTTTCCACTTGCTAATGTGGCTAAGTCTTGGATTTGTGCCGAGATAAATCCGACAAGGGATAAAAATAAAGCTAAAAAAAGTCTTTTCATAGTAGTAATATTTATAAATTAATTTTTAAATTTCTTTAAAGGATAGGGAGTTTTTATTGAACTCTAAAGTCCATGAATTATTCCATGAAGATTTATAAATCTTCATTTTGGTTTTGCTAAATAATGTTATAGTAAGAATGTTCTAAGAATAGTATTCATAGTAATTTTTTCATATTAGTATAGTTTCAAGTACAAATATATAGATTTTCATAAATGTTATGAAAAATTTTATGTTGTGTATGATGTTATTTATTTAGTTTTTATAAACTAAATAAATTCTTTCATAGATCAATAAATAATATGAATTACCCTCCTATCATCTTTTTAATATGGTTTAATTTCATAAGGGCTTCTATTGGAGTTAAGGTATTTAAATCTGTTTTAAGAATTTCTTCTCTAATATT
Source organism: Apibacter muscae (assembly GCF_007845595.1). Taxonomy (NCBI): domain Bacteria; kingdom Pseudomonadati; phylum Bacteroidota; class Flavobacteriia; order Flavobacteriales; family Weeksellaceae; genus Apibacter; species Apibacter muscae. The sequence goes on along the minus strand of NZ_SELI01000016.1, from coordinate 181,342 downwards.
TTCTAGTACCGGATCATCCAATTGAAAAAAACTTAACTGCATATTTTCCTCTGTAAGCATTTTTGTTCGATTTTTAAGATCTTTTCTAACATCCTTATTTTCTAAGGTTTTTAATATTTGCTCTGCTCTTTGGGTTAAACTTACGGGCATGCCTGCAAGCTTTGCTACGTGTATACCAAAACTGTGCTCACTACCACCAGCCACAAGTTTCCTTAGAAAAACTATAGAATCTTTCAGTTCTTTTATGCTTACATTAAAATTTTTAATCCTTTTAAATGAACCGGTCATTTCATTTAATTCATGGTAATGAGTGGCAAATAAAGTTTTCGGGCACGTGGGGTGTTCATGCAAATATTCTGCGATTGCCCAAGCTATAGAAACGCCATCGTAAGTACTTGTCCCCCTCCCTATTTCATCCAATAATATTAAACTTCTTTCAGAAATATTATTTAATATACTGGCTGTTTCGTTCATTTCAACCATAAAGGTGGATTCTCCTTTTGATAGATTATCGGATGCTCCTACTCGGGTAAAAATTTTATCTACAATTCCAATTTTAGCATTTTTGGCCGGAACAAAACTTCCTATTTGAGCCATTAATACAATTAACGCTGTTTGGCGGAGCAAAGCAGATTTACCAGCCATATTGGGCCCGGTAATCATTAATATTTGTTGATTTTTATCATCTAAATAAACCGAATTCGATACGTAGACTTCTCCTAATGGCAATTGTTTTTCAATAACCGGATGTCTACCCTCGGTGATTTCAATGGTTTTAGATTCGTCTAAGTGAGGTTGAGTATAATAATTTTCTTGAGCTACTTCTGCAAATGAAATTAAACTATCTATTGTAGCTATTATACGTGTATTATGCTGTATTTCTAATAAAGATTTTTTTACCTCTGCATTTAGTTTTTTGTATAATTCGGATTCTAATACTGATATTTTTTCTTCAGCTCCTAGGATTTGACTTTCGTATTCTTTTAGTTCCTCGGTAATGTATCGTTCTGCATTTACTAAGGTTTGTTTTCTTACCCATTCCTGTGGAACTTTATCTTTATGCGTATTTCTAACCTCTAAATAATAACCAAAAACATTATTAAAATCTATTTTTAAACTTGGAATCCCTGACCTTTCTGATTCTTTTAAACACAAATTTTCTAAATATTCTTTGCCGTTTTCTTTTAACGAACGTAGACGATCAAGTTCTTCTGATACTCCTTCTTTTATTACATTTCCTTTAGCTAAAGCTACCGGTAAATCTTCATTTAATTGATTGATTAATAAATTTATTGTTTCCCGAGTATCTTTAAATTCCCCTAAGGATTTTAAGTCTATATTTTTTCCAGATAGAAGTATTTGCTCAATTTTTAAATATTTAACTAATGAGTCTCTTAAATAACCAAACTCTTTCGGAGATATCCTTTCACCGGCAAGTTTACCTAAAAGTCTTTCAACATCTGAAATTCCCTTTAATTCTTCTTTAAGCGATGTAGTAACTTTAGGATTATTTAAAAAATAACGTACTAAACTAAGTCTTCTATTTATAACTCTTATATCTTTAAGTGGCATTAGTAACCAACGGCGAATCATTCGCCCTCCCATATGTGTAAGCGATTGATCTAGGATATTGAGTAAAGATACGGAGGAATTGTTAGCCCCTCCTATTATTTCCAAATTCTTAATGGTAAACTGATCCATTTCTACAAAAGTATCTTGGGGCAATCTCTGTATACCGGATATATGGTCTAATAATTTATGATGCGTGTCATCCACTAGATACGAAAAAACTGCACCGGCGGCTACAATTCCTAATCTTAAATCATCTACTCCAAAACCTTTTAAAGAGTTAGTTTTAAAATGTTGGGTAAGTTTTTCGTAAGCATAATCAAATTGATATGCCCAATCTTCTAATTGAAAAGAGTAAGAAGAAATTTCAAAGGGTAAGTTTTTTTTCCTTTGATAAATAATTTCAGTAGGTTTAAAATTATCAACCAGCTGTTTTAATTTGTGTGAATTTCCTTCGGTCATAAAAAATTCGCCTGTAGATACATCTAAAAGAACAATCCCATAGTTTTCTTTTTCTTGATGTATGGAGAGTAAAAAATTATTATTCTTACCTTCTAAAACCTTATCGTTAAAAGTAACTCCAGGAGTTACCAATTCTGTTACTCCTCTTTTTACAATTCCCTTAGCCGTTGCCGGATCCTCCAATTGATCGCATATTGCAACTCGTAAACCCGAACGTACCAATTTTGGTAAATACACATCTAAAGAATGGTGTGGAAACCCAGCCAATTCTATATGACTCGCTTGTCCGTTGGCTCTTTTAGTTAGTACTATTCCAAGTATTTTAGATACCTTTATAGCATCTTCCCCAAAAGTTTCATAAAAATCTCCTACTCTAAACAATAGCAAAGCATCCGGATATCTTGCTTTGATGCTATTATATTGCTTCATTAAAGGGGTTTCTTTTGTTTTACTCATGAATATCTTTACTATTAAATAGTTTCCAACGTATTTTTTGCTAATTTAGAACTTCTAATTTATAGCTAAAAATAAATATAATTGAATGAGTAATCTTCTATTACTACACTTCCGTTCACGAATCCCAATTTCCGATCATGAATTTAATCTTTTATTAAGTTACATGGAGCATTTTCAAGTTAAAAAGAAACATAAGATTTTGTGTTTCGGAGAGGTTTGCAATACAACTTTCTATGTGAATCAAGGTTTACTTTATTCTTATTCAACGGATTCTAATGGTTTAGAAAACGTAGTAAATTTTGCAATGGAAGACTATTGGATTGGTGATATGTATAGTTTTATAAACAAAACTCCGTCTAACCAAACCATTGTAGCACTTGAAAACTCAGATATTTATCAATTGAGTAATGATGCATTGGAAATTTTATTTGATAAAATTCCAGCCCTAGAAAAATTCTATCGGATTTTATACCAAAATGCCTACACCCATACCTTACAACGTTTGGATTGTTCCTTAAACGTCTCTGCACAGGAAAGGTATTTAAAAATTGTAAATGAAAACCCTAAACTTTTACAAAGAGCTCCATTACATTTAATAGCTTCTTATTTAGGAATAACTCCTGAAAGTTTAAGCCGGATAAGAAAAAAAATATATTTATAATAGTTTAATAACCCTATTTTACTATATGCTTTTAGGTAAGATCAGACTCACTGGTAAGCTTACAAAAATTAATAAGTGGTAATTATCACCCATAAATAAAGCATAGATTAATATCCATGCGAATAAGTAAAAGACTAGGATCGTATATTTAGAGGATTGTTCAATACTATTATTAATAGTTTGATTTGTATATTGATAAATCCAACCATAGATGGTTATGATAAATATAATGATTATGATCGGTATTTGATATTCAATATGAAATTTGGGTACATGCAAGTTTTGAATCCAATGTTCAATGTAAGAAAAATTCCCTGTTAAAAATGTAACTTCCAAGATTAAAATTGATGCAACAAAAACTCCGGCTATGTATTGAGATATATTTATTTTTTTCTTATAGTAAAGTAAGGTTATAAAAAAAAATAAAGGAACCATAACTATTATAGGAAAATACAATAAACTTGAGATGGTTATTAAAGCTCCAATATTAAAATATTTAAATGAAGAAGATATGGATAATACATCCAAAACTAATAATAATACTAATGTACATAGCAAATATACAACCCCCATATTTATAGAATAAAATTCTTTAAAAAATGCTCCAAATAATACTATGTAAATAGCCAGAGGTATAATTTTTCTTTTTTTCTGAGAATTTATATTAAATATTATAAATACATTCAATGTAAAGGATAAAGCGGTTATAAAAATTACTTGCAATAGGTAAGCTTGTTCAATTCTTTCTTGTATTCTAAAATAGCCAATAAACCCTAAAAATACAACTGCAATTAAGGATATTACTATTAAAAAATAATTTTTAAAGGGGGAATTTGAATACATTTTTCTATATTTGTATTTGCAAAAGTAAAAATAAAAAATTTTTAATCATGACAGATTTAATCATTGGTATTGGGAAATTATTTACATGGTCTTTTAAAATATTACCAATTATTGGACATTTTGCTGATTGGATCTTTGTTGTTATTCTTTGCCTAGTACTTCTTTACTGGATGAAGAGAATTGTTGATTTTGGACAAAAAGATAAAGAATACGATGGAGATCGTATTTAATTAACTTTTATAACATCAAACAATATATTCACTCTTATGCCTTTACAAAAGTATAAGGGTTTTTTATTTTAAATAAACTAAGATTTAGTTTTTATTCCGTAATTTAGACATTCAAATTCTTTAAAGATCAAGTTTTTCTCTATGGGTTATAAATTTTTAAAATCATGGTTATGGGGCAATTCTGTTGCTCTGTCATGGTTATGGGGCTTGGGATTATTTTTTTCCGTACAAATGACCTTTTTATTTGGTTTAACAGGCTTATTCAGTTTTGCATTTCTCAATGCTCTAGGATTATTTTTATTTGGTTATGGAACTCAAAAAATCGCCTCTCGCGATAAAGGTTCTGAGTCATTGGAACGTTTTTTTAAGCGTTGGTCCAAACCCTTTCGTTTAAGTTTATACCTTTATCAGTTAATTGCTCTTACCCTAACCATATTTGCTATAATTAAATATCTTGTTATGCCTTTATTAGTTTCCTTTTGGCCTGATTGGGAAACCCAGAGTACTATTTTGCAAGTTTTTTTATTATTATTAGTTGCTGCTCTTGTTATATCAGCTGCTTGCCTGATTGGTGAAGAGTTTACTATTAAAACCATAAAGTATTGGCATCTTTTCGCAGGTATTCTTATACTACTAAGCATTATTTCTATATTATGTTTTTTCAGTCCTTCCGAGTTAGTTCAATATTCGGCTTGGATAAAAATTGAAACTTGTAAACCTATTTTTTGGGGTTACCTAATTCCTATTTTGATAGGTTTTTTTGTTGGTCCTTGGCTAGATTTACAGCAATGGCAACGAGCTATTGAAATGAGAAAAGAAAATGTTAATATATCCGTAAGCTATATGTGGGGAGGATTAATTTTCTTTTTCTTTTTAATCTTTCATGGATTTTTAGCAAGTTTGGTATTTAACAATCCTTGGTTTTTACCAAATATGACATTTGTGGGCTTAGGTGGATTAGAATACGGACATGACTTGATTGTAAAATATATGTTGCATTTCCAATCTGTATTCCCCTGGTGGATTCCTACTAGTTACTTTATATTTATAACATTAGCTATAATAACTACCTTGGATAGTGGATATATTGCAACAAAATGGTTTTTAAAAGAAAATTCTAAATCTAGTAACAGTCCTATTCTTTCCATGATACCCGAGGGAATTATAAATTCTCCAATACCTACATTCATTTTAGCGGGCTTTATAGCTGTATTTGGAGTTTTAATAAATTGTGAGATTGAATATTTCATGGTTTTCTTTGCAACTTTCTTCGTGGCTTATGCCGCTCTTGGAATTGCCAGATGTTTTGTCCCTAACTCCCAACATTCTTTACCTCAGGTTAAATTATTTTCCATTGGTGCGTTTTCTTTAGTAATTTTTGCCTGTGGCTATTTTTTACAAGTCGCATGGTTAATGATTTTAGGATCTATTTTACCAATTCTATATGTTTGCTGGTTAGTGCTTAATACCGATTTATTAAGAGTGGTTAAAGAGAAAGTTGAAGAAGTTATGGATGTTGCTTCAGAAATACCTGTGCTTAAATCAATATCTAAAGCCACCCAAACGGCATTGAATGGTAAAATAAAAGAAGTTAGTACCGGTAGCCATTTTGAAGATAAATGGTTTGTACATTCATTTATGGCTACTTATGCTGATACAAATTCTGTAGGGAACGTTTATTTCGGGGTTTATGCTCTATGGGTGGGTAAAACCCGAGAATTATTTTTTAATTATGTTTTACCCGATTTTGATTTAAAGGATACAAAGTATTTAATACTAACCCGTTCATTTGAACATAAATATATCAATGAAACCAGAGAATTCGAAAAAATAAGTGTTAAAATTAGAGTTTCTGAATATAACAGAAAATTTGCTACATTATCTCATCAAGTTTATGATTCAGCAGGTAATCTGTTAGGGAAAGGTAAGCAGCAACTTATTTTTGTTTCTCCAGAAAATTATAAAATATTAGACATTCCAGCAGAAGTATTAAAAGCTTTCATGCCCTTTATGTAAAAAATTGTATTTTTCATTAAAGTATAACCCAAACTTACGGATATCCTTAAATTTGAGTATAGGCAATCTTTTATATTTGTAGCCATAGATGATTCATCTTTAATCAGATAACGACTAAAAATTATAAAATTATGGCTATGACAATTGATATTTTGTTTTTAAGATATCCTTCAGAAGTAAGTTTGATTGTTAGTAAAAATAGTAGATCTCTATTTCACAACAATGTATGGTTTATTTATACTGAGCAAGGAGCTTGTACTTTTAAAGATGAAAACGGTAATTTTTATGCTTATGCTCCTGGCAAAGTTACACTTGGTGAATATAACAATCATCAAGACATACCTTACAATGAGGCATGTACTTTACAATCAGGGAATTTGCTAACTAAGATGATTGATAAAAATCAAATTATTCAAATTGCTCGTCAATATTTTAAACCTTTATCTGTACAAAAAGATAATGTTGAGGCTTTAGTTTCATTAAGAGATGATGATATGGGTTTTTATTTAAGTTAAAATTTATTTCATACTTTATAATATTAAAGGCTATTTTAAATAAGTTATTTAAAATAGCCTTTTAATATTTATCATTAGGTATATCCACTAAGATACTCTTTCCTTCTAATTTTATTTAATAATTTTAACATCATTAAATATCTAAAGATTAGAATTTTATTACTGGTAAGCTCCTAAGGATGGATTTAGAGCTCTATCAACACCTAATATATCTAAAGGTGCAGTAACTGAAAAGTTAGGGTTTCCATTATTTTTTGCTGGAGAATTCGGTTTTAAGCTAAGAACAGTATTTGAATAACTAGTTTTATTGAATAATGGATCTTTATCAAGAATTGTATTATTAAAATTGGAATCTGTATTAATATTTAAGTTACTATTTCTGATAAGGTTTGTATTGAATTTATAATTAAATAACTTTAAGTTTTTATTGTCTAGATATAGATTGTTTGCAGATCTCCCCCAAAATATGTTATTATTGAATGTTACTGACAAATCTTTATAAATATTTTCCGCTGAATTTTGTTGTTTATTTGAAAGATAAACGGAATAAGTGGTACCTGTGGTTAAATTCCAATAATTAGCAAATGTACAATGTGTAAAATTATAATTCCCTCCATTTTCCACAAACAAGGCTGCCAAGCCAAAATTGTTCATGGCCAAATTTTGTCCAACCACGTTTCCTCCTTCTGAATATATACCAGAGTAAAGAAAATTATAAATCTCGGTATTGGTAATATTTAATTTTGAACCTTCTTCCAAATAGAATGCATTTTCACCTCCTTTTAGAAGAGAATAATTAATAGTAGCTTCAGCCTGAGGCATTAATTTAATTTGTTTCCAATTACCCGCTAAGGAATCGTATCTCGCATTACGTCTATCACTCCTAAAAGTAACTTTACTATTTAAAGTTCCGTTTACAAATAACTTACTTTTATTATTAATTATTAAACTTGCATCTTTATGAAAATAAATCTGAGAGCCTTCTTCAATTGTTAATTTAGAACCATTGTCAATTTCTAAATTTCCGTAAATTACCTTCGGTTTACTTTTATCCCACACCAAATCAGAATTAATTTTTATATTTCCTCCTGCAGAGTAATAAAAATCTGCATCTTCAATCAATGTTAGTAATTTAACTTTTTGAGAATTTCCTAAAGTATTAAAAATTAAATCTTCATCTGCAACCAAAGACGTAGAGTATATAGACTTTGGCGCAACTTCAATGAAAATGGAAATCTTATCCTTAGCTTTAATAGGAACATTTACAAATCTATTATTATTTTCATGGGTTCCCGGAGTACCGTCTACATTAATTTTAAACTGAGAATTTATACCTTTATCTAAGTATATAAGAGGAATCGTTACATCCTCATTTTGTTGATTATAAACCTTAAGAACATAAGTTTGAGAACGAATAGTTGAAAAAACGGTATCTAAAAGTATGGTATCTTTAGAAAACCTAAGAGGATGAGAAGCTGTTTGATAATCTAAATCTTCTCTACATGAAAAAATGGATAAAAATAATATAAAGATGACTATAAATCCATAAGAAAATCTCCGCATTTCAATTTAAATTAATGATTACAACATCCTTTTTAAAATTTATATCCCACACTTAACAATAAAGAATTTTGTTTCTTTTCAATTGTAAATTCTTGATGTGTGACTTTATTAACGAAATTAGTATTGGATTTATTGAATCCAAATTCATATCGGGCATCCAAAGTTAATTTTGAGATATCTACGCCAACACCTATTTGCCCTCCTAAAGAAAAATCATCGGATTTAGTTTTACTTATTCTTTTTAAAGAAATCCCTTCATTAACTGAGGTAGAAAACAATGGACCTGCATAAATTCTCCCAATACTCAAAATCTTTTTCCCAACCAGCACAGGAATATCTAATCGGTTAGAGTGAGTAGTAAAACTACCTTCCGTTGATGATTCGAAATTATTTTTCATTGATGAAAAGTAAAGTTCTGGTTGTAAATACCAACTTAGCAAATGAATTCTACTATAAAAGCCAATATGCCAGCCAATATTATTCTTTGCTTTACTTTCTTTGATATTCGTAATGGTTTGCTTTAATGTACCGTCATAACCAAAAGCCATCCCTCCTTTTATTCCCAGATCAACCTGTGCAAATGTTAATGTCCAAAATAAAAATAAAATTAATGTTACTAGAGATTTTCTCATTACTAATTATTTAAGCCTCTCAAAGATAATATTATTTCTTAAATTTGATTGAAAACAAATTTAAGAATCCTATAAACTTAATTAAAAAACATTATGGAGATAACTTATTATGGACATGCCTGTTTTGCTTTTAAAACCTCTGCAGAAAGTTTTATTATTGATCCTTTTATTACTGAGAATGAATTAGCTAAGCATATAGATATAAATTCTATAAAAGCTGACTATATTTTTTTAAGTCATGCTCACTACGATCATATTTTAGATGCAGAAACTATTGCTAAGAATAATAATGCAACCATTCTAGCCAATGCAGAAATTGCCACCCATTACAGTAAAAAGGGAATTAAAGTATTACCTATGAATATAGGAGGAGTAAAAAAATTCGGCTTTGGCAAGGTAAAAATGGTAAATGCTATTCATAGTTCATCTTTCCCTGACGGTACTTACGGAGGATTAGCTGCTGGTTTCCTTATGAAAGTTGACGAAAAAGTTGTGTATTTTTCGGGGGATACCGCTCTTTGTACAGACATGAAATTGTTACCTTTTGTCTATGGCCACATTCATATAGCCATATTACCTATTGGAAACACTTATACTATGGGTGTATACGATGCTGTTGTTGCTTCTAAATTTGTACAAGCCCAAAATGTTATTGCTTGCCATTACGATACTTTTCCTGCCATAAAAATAAACAACAAGGAAAAAGCAAAGCAATTATTTTCTGCCGAAGAAAAAAAATTAACTTTTATGGAAATTGGTAGCACTAAGGATGCTAATGATTTTAAATTAAATTTATATTAATAATTACCAATTCAAAATTAAAATTGAATTTTAAACTTATGAACGATAATACCCTACTAAATTCATATAATACCCCGTTTGAGAGTATTCCTTTTGAAAAAATTAAGCAAGAGGAATTTAAATCTGCTATTGAGGAAGGTATTCTTATAGCTAAACAAGAATTAAATAAAATTATTGAGAATTCAGAAAAGCCCACCTTTGAAAATACGATGGTTGCTTTAGAGTCTGTAGGAAAAAAATTAAATATTATATCCTCAACCTTTTTCAATTTAAATTCTGCAGAAACCAATGATTTTCTACAAAATCTTGCTGCTGAAGTTTCTCCTCTTCTTACTGAATATGCTAATGATATTATCTTTAACGATAGACTTTTTGATAAAATTAAAGAAGTCTACACAAACAGAGATCCTAGTAATTTAACACCCGAAGAATTTAGGCTGTTAGAAAAGACTTATCAAGATTTTTCACGAAATGGAGCTCTTTTAAATCAGCAGGATAAACAAAAGCTAAGAGAAATATCAAATGAGTTGGCTGTTTTATCTGTAAAATTCGGACAAAATGTTTTAAAAGAAACCAACGATTACTTTTTGCATCTTACTAAAGAAAATCAAATTGAAGGTATTCCTGCTTCTATTAAGGAAATGGCAGAACTTGAAGCAAAAAAAAGAAATTTAGAAGGATGGGTTTTTACTCTTCAATACCCCAGTTATATTCCGTTTTTAACTTATGCTAAAAATAGAGATTTAAGAAAAGAAATCTATACGGCATCTATGCAAAGAGCATTTAAAAACAACGAATTTAACAACGAAGAGATTATTCATAAAATTGTAACTTTAAGAGAAAATAAAGCTAAGTTATTAGGATTTAATACCTATGCTGACTTTATTTTAGTTGAAAGAATGGCTAGTACTCCTACCCTAGTTTATGAATTTCTAGACGATCTTTTAAATAAAGCTAGACCTTTTGCTGAAAATGAAATTAATGAATTAAAGCATTTAGCAAAAAAAGACGGAATAATTGAATTAATGCCTTACGATCATGCCTATTATTCTGAAAAACTGAGAGAAGAAAAATTTTCCTTTTCGGAAGAAGAGCTAAAGCCTTATTTTCCTTTAAATCAAGTTCTGGAAGCTGCATTTAAGGCTGCTAAAAAACTTTACGGAGTTTCTTTTCTTGAAAGAAAGGATATTCAAAAATATCATTCGGAAGTTATTACCTATGAGGTTTTAAATGAGAATAACGAACACCTTGCTTTATTTTACGCAGATTTTCACCCTCGGGAAGGAAAAAGAGCCGGTGCATGGATGACCTCATACCGAGGACAATACAAGCAAGGCAAAGAAAATATAAGACCTCACATTTCCATAGTTTGTAATTTTTCAAGACCTAATGGAAATACTCCTTCTTTGCTTACTTTTAATGAAGTTACTACACTTTTTCATGAATTCGGTCATGCTTTACATGGTATATTGGCTGATACTGTTTTTGAATCTCTTTCGGGGACAAATGTGTATTGGGATTTTGTAGAACTACCTTCCCAATTTATGGAGAACTTTGTTTACGAAAAAGATTTTCTAAAAACTTTTGCCATCCATTACCAGACGGGTGAAGTTTTAAGTGATGAAAAAATTGACAAAATAGTGGATTCAGCAAATTTTATGCAAGGCTATCAAACCCTACGTCAAATTGGTTTAGGTTTGCTTGATATGGGTTATCATACGAATAAATTAAAACCCGAAGATTCTATTGAAAACTTTGAGCAAGAGCAAACAAAGAAAGCTCAATTATATCCACATATTGAAAAAACTTGCATAAGCACATCCTTCTCCCATATATTCCAGGGTGGATATGCAGCAGGATACTATTCCTACAAATGGGCAGAAATTTTAGATGCAGATGCATTTGAACTATTTAAAGAAAAGGGAATCTTTGATAAAGAAACGGCTAAAAAATTTAAAACTTTACTTAGCAAAGGTGGGACGCAAAATCCTATGGATCTATATATAGATTTTAGAGGAAGAAAACCTATGCCTGAAGCTTTACTTAAGAGAGCTGGATTATTAAAATAATATTTTAATCCTAGTATATTATTAATAAAATTAAAAATATACTAGGATTTTTCACTTGTTACCAGTCAAATAAAGCCTTCATCTGCAAAGCTAAAATACGAAGTTTGATTTACTACTAAATGATCTAAAAGCATAATTTTCAACAAATTACCAGCCTCTTTAATTTCTTTGGTAATCCTAACATCCTCCTCACTAGGTTTTAAACTGCCTGATGGATGATTGTGAAATACAATTATTGATACAGCATTTAGTTCTAATGCTCTTTTAAATATTAAACGAACATCTACAACAGTCCCTGTTATTCCACCTTGAGAAATTTTTTCCTTCCCTAACATTCCGTTAGATTTATTAAGAAAAATAACCCAAAATTCTTCAATAATTAAATCTGATAAAAGAGGATGTATAAGTTGAAAAGCATCTTCTGAGGAAGAAATGCTTACTATTTTTAAAGCTTCCTGCAAAGACTTTCTTCTACCAATTTCTAAGGCTGTAATTATTTCAATCGCCTTGACCTTTCCAATTCCATTAAATTTACATAAATCTGAAATGGATAATTTCGCAAGCTCATTCCAATTATAATTTACCGAAGATAAAATTCGCTGAGACAGTCTAATAACGCTTTCTTGCCTAGTTCCACTACCTAAAACTATTGCTAAAAGCTCTGTATCTGTTAATGCTTGTTTTCCTTTAACTAATAACTTTTCTCTAGGACGTTCCTCTTCCGCTAAGGATTTAATATTCATATCCTAAAAATTTAAATAATCCCTTGAATATCCTTTTGTAAATATAATATAGCCGTTGACGAGGGAGACTCATCTTGATTTATTGCTTGATTTAACAGTGCCTCCCTAGCTTCTTGAACTGTAGCTGTGCTTTCTAGAGAATGAAAAACGTTCTTAATCATAATCTGAGTTGCATTTTTAGCGGCTAAAATAACCTTCCAAGTTTCTGGTCTTATATAAATTTGTTGAGACAAATTATGATCAAATTCTACTTGAACAGTTTCAATTAAAAGCATTTCTAAATCAGAGATATTATGAGCATCTGGTGTTCTTCTAATCATTGATGAAGGACGGATTCTTTCAAGAAATAGAACCATTCGCTCATAAGCCTGAAGTTTATTTGGCAATACGTTCTCTGAGTTCTTCATGCGCAATTCAAAATTTCTTCTTTGATTTTCAGTGTGTATAAAGCGATTAAACAAATAGATAAAAGCTCCTACAACTAAAATTAAAGAAACTATAACCATTAATAAAAAATTATATTCCATAATTATAATTGATATTTAATACTACGATAATTATAAGATTTAATCAAAACTCTTGAATAAATAAGATTTCTGAATATCAATAGATTTAAAGCGTTAAATCTTCACTATAACTAATCCCATTTAAATTTCAGAAATACTACATATGAATAGCTCTCTTATCGGTTGCATCTAAAGCTGCTTCCTTTAACGCTTCTGAATAAGTGGGATGCGCATGACACATTCTTGCAATATCTTCTGCAGAAGCTCTATATTCCATTAATGTTACAGCATCTGCAATTAGATCCGCTGCTCTTGCAGAAATAATATGAACCCCTAAAACTTCATCTGTTTTTTTATCTGCCAGAATTTTTACAAAACCTTCTATATCTCCACTAGCTCTAGCTCTTCCTAAAGCTCTCATAGGAAATTGACCAACTTTGTATTGTTTTCCTTTTTCTTTTAATTGTTCTTCAGTATATCCTACCCCCGACACTTCTGGCCAAGTGTACACAACCCCTGGGATTAAATGATAGTTTATATGTGGTTTCTGACCTGCTAAAATTTCTGCCACAAAGACTCCTTCCTCCTCAGCTTTATGCGCTAGCATAGGCCCTTCTACTACATCCCCAATCGCATAAATATTAGGAACTTGGGTTTGTAAATTAGCATTAACTTTAATTCTACCTTTTTCATCAACCCCTAAATTTATATTTTCCAAACCTAATCCATCTATATAAGGTTTTCTTCCTACTGATACTAAACAATAATCTCCTTGAAAAGATAATTTTTCACCGTCTTTAGCCTCGCAATGTACTTCAATTTCTTCTCCGGTTCTCTTAATACTTGTAACTTTTGTTGAAAGTGAGAACTTCATACCTTGTTTTTTAAGCACTCTTTGTAATTCCTTAGATAAAGCTCCATCCATCGTAGGGATTAAAGAATCTAAATATTCAATTACAGTAACTTCTGCACCTAATCTTTTATAAACAGAACCTAATTCCAAACCTATCACTCCTCCGCCAATTACTATTAAATGCTTGGGTATTTCTTTTAAATTTAAGGCTTCGGTTGAAGTGATTATTCTTTCTTTATCTACAGGGGCAAATGGCAAATTTACAGGTTTTGAACCTGTGGCTATTATAAAATATTTTGATTCTAATACTTCCGTTTCTCCTCCAGATTTTTTAACCGCAATTTGTTTTTCTGAAATAAAACTTCCAACACCTTGGTAAACCACAATCTTGTTTTTATCCATTAGATAATTAATTCCTTTAGTGGTTTGATCAACAACTTCATTTTTTCTCTGAACCATTCTATTTAGATTAGCTTTGGGTTGCTGAATCTCAATTCCTAAGTTTTCGAAATTATGAACGGCATTATAAAAATGTTCTGAAGAGTCTAATAAGGCTTTGGATGGAATACAACCAACATTTAAACAAGTACCTCCTAAGGTGGAATATTTTTCAATAATAGCTGTTTTAAATCCTAACTGTGCACAACGTATGGCAGCTACATAACCACCTGGTCCAGAACCAATAACGATAACATCAAAAGTATTCATTTTTTTGTATTGTTTTCTTTCAAATGTATGAAATCTGCTTGAAACAAAGTTTTTATATGTTTTATTTTTTTAACTTATGATTTTATTTATTTCCATTTCCAATTTAAATCTTTGTGGTATGAAAATGAATTTTCTTGAGCTATAGAAGTCATTTGATTTAGCAATAAATTTTTATTTTCAACTTCTAACATAGGGATAATTATATTTTTACCATCTTTAAATCTCAAAAATAAATGTGTTGCTATTTCATTAATGCTTTCTAAATCAGCGATAGCTATCTCACCTTGTTCTTTTTGATTAGAGAGAATAAAGTTTTCACTTGATATTTTTAAGGTAACAGCTTCCTTATCGTTAGAAAAATTTCTTTGTACAATTCTTTTAAAATACCTTTTATAAACCCAACTTGAATAATACGGATAAACAAAAAAAAATATTATTCCAAAAATTATAAAGTAACTGGTTAAAAAGAATTTTTTTTGAATAAAGAAAACCAAGGCAAGAATACCAAATAGTAAAGTCCAAATTAACAATCCTTTTTTTCTTTGTTTTTTAAAATTTTCATTATTTGTGGCGCTAAATAACTGATGAGTTAAATAATCCTCAGCTCCAATTGTATAAGAATATAAATTTTCTTGCAATTTCATAAAAATCTATTTTTAATATTAATTATTCTACTAAAAAACAAATAAGGAGATTTTAATAAAATCTCCTTATAAAGTATGATCAAATTTTTAAATTATAAATTTTTTAATAAAGATTTCATATTTACTTTTGGATCAATTAATTCACGCAGTGAATCAACAGGTACTCTTTCTTGCGTCATAGTATCTCTATCTCTTATAGTTACAGTATTATCTTTTAATGTATCATGATCAACGGTAATGCAATACGGCGTGCCTATAGCATCTTGTCTTCTATATCTTTTACCTATAGCATCTTTATCTTCATACATGATATTATAATCGTATTTTAAATCATTGAAAATCTTTTGTGCATACTCAGGCAAACCGTCTTTTTTCACAAGTGGGAAAATCGCCAATTTCGTTGGAGCTATCGCTGGCGGTAAAGCCAGTACAGTTCTAGTAGTTCCATCTTCTAAACTTTCTTCCTTATAAGAATTAGAAAGTACCGCTAAGAATAATCGATCTAAACCTACGGAGGTTTCTACCACATAAGGCACATAATTTTTATTTAATTCGGGATCAAAATATTGAATTTTTTTTCCTGAAAATTTTTCATGGGCGGAAAGATCAAAATCCGTTCTTGAGTGAATTCCTTCCAATTCTTTAAATCCAAAAGGAAATTGAAATTCAATATCTGTGGCTGCATTGGCGTAGTGCGCTAGTTTTTCGTGATCGTGAAAACGATAATTCTCTTTACCCAACCCTAAGGCTAAATGCCAGTTTAATCTTTTATTTTTCCATTCTTCAAAAAAGGAAAGTTCTGAACCCGGAGCTACAAAAAACTGCATTTCCATTTGTTCAAATTCTCTCATTCTAAAAATAAACTGTCGTGCAACAATTTCATTTCTAAAAGCCTTTCCTATCTGTGCAATTCCAAAAGGAAGCTTTTTCCTACCTGTTTTTTGTACATTTAAATAATTAACAAAAATCCCTTGTGCTGTTTCAGGTCTAAGATATAAATCCGTAGCAGTATCTGCCGTAGATCCTAATTTGGTACCAAACATGAGATTAAACTGACGTACTTCAGTCCAATTTTTAGATCCAGTTTCGGGATCTCCAATTCCTAACTCTTCAATTAATTCTTTGGTTTTTGATAAATCAGTTTCTAAGGTTTTTGCTAATCGGTCTAAAATTTCTTGTTTTTGTTTTCTGTATTCTAATACCTTAGGATGGGTAGATTCAAATTGCTCTTGATCGAAATCCTCACCAAATCTTTTCTTAGCTTTTTCAATTTCTTTTTTTGCTTTCTCTTCAAATTTTTCAGCAAAATCTTCAACTAATACATCCGCTCTAAATCTCTTTTTACTGTCTTTATTATCAATTAATGGATCATTGAATGCGTCAACATGTCCAGATGCTTTCCAAATGGTTGGATGCATAAATATTGCAGAGTCAATTCCTGTAATATTATCATTTAGCTGCACCATAGCCTTCCACCAATATTGCTTTAGATTGTTCTTTAACTCTACACCGTTTTGTCCGTAATCATAGATGGCTGATAATCCATCATACAATTCACTTGAAGGAAAAACAAAACCATATTCTTTAGCATGTGCCACAACTTTTTTCAAAGCATCTTCTTGAGATTTCATATATATAATTGAGATTTATTTTAGTTCAAAGACAAATTTAATATATTAATATGTAAAATGCCATTGTTTTATTTTCTTTAGATTGTCCTAATCTAAACGGGGAGCTAAATAAATAAACGGTAAATAAGGTGTATTTCTAAGAATAGTATAGATAAATGTTACAAGAAAACTAATTTTAAAATTATTTAAATTTAAAATAATATCATTTTCACTTAATAAATTATTATTTGAAATTTAGTTATTAAAGAAATTTGAAAAATTAAAATTTAATCATTTTTCAAGATCTATAATTAAATCACTTAAATTCAAATTAATAATATTTATTTTTAAAAAGGTTATTAATTTTTTTTATAAATTTGTATCAACGAAAAATAATAAATGAATTTTACACACACACATCATCATCATTTTAACTACTTGCAAACAGGTGAGCCAGTGGATTGATTTTGTGTATGTACAATCTATAATATAAACCGCCTGAGTAATCTGGCGGTTTTTTTGTTAGTATTATATCAGGATTAAGAATAAAAAAACAAATGGATAAATTAAAAATTGCAATTCAAAAAAGTGGAAGATTAAGTGAAAAATCATTAGAACTACTAAGAGAATGCGGTATCAAAATTTCAAAAGGAAGTCAAACATTAAAAACCAACTCTTCTAACTTTCCCATAGAAGTGTTATTTTTAAGAGATGATGATATCCCTCAATATGTAGAACAAAATGTAGCTGATATAGGCATTTTAGGAGAGAATGAGGTATGGGAAAAAAACAGAAAAGTAGAGACTATACGAAAACTTGGTTTTGGAAACTGCCGATTGTCATTAGCCATACCTAAGGATGAAAATTATACGGGTATTTCTTATTTCAATAACAAGAAAGTTGCTACTAGTTATCCTAAAATTTTAAGTAAATTTTGCGCTGAAAATAATTTATACGTAGAAATTGAAGAGATTAGTGGTAGTGTAGAAATTGCCCCTAGCATAGGCTTGGCTCATGGTATTTTTGATATAGTTAGTACGGGTAGTACTTTATTAATGAATGGGTTAAAAGAAGTTGAAGCTGTTACTAAAAGCGAAGCTATACTTATTAAATCTAAAAATTTATCTCAAGAAAAACAACAAATCTTAGAAAAACTTTTATTTAGAATTCAGGCAGTTATTTATTCACGTGAAAATAAATATATATTATTAAATGCTCCTAACACCGCTATTCCTGCGATTATTGAAGTTTTACCCGGAATGAAAAGTCCTACCGTTCTTCCTTTGGCTAAAGAAGGTTGGAGCAGTATTCACTCAGTTATAAAAGAAGATGAATTCTGGGATATTATAGACCGACTAAAAAATCTTGGAGCTGAAAGCATCCTTGTGGTTCCTATTGAAAAAATGATTCTTTAGCTTATTATGCTTAAATTTATAAAATAAGAATATGAAAACAATAAAATACCCCGCTAAATCTGATTGGCAAGATTTAATCCTAAGACCGGAAAGAGAAAAAGAATCCTTACTAGATACTGTAAAAAGTGTTTTTAACGACATTAAAATCTCTGGCGATTCTGCCTTAAAATTATACACGGAAAAATTTGACAATGTAAATCTTACACAATTAAAAGTTTCTGAAGAGGAAATTGATGATTCCACCAATAAAATATCTATGGCTTTACAAGAAGCCATTGTTCGTGCAAAAAATAATATTGAAAAATTTCATTCCTCACAAAAAGAACATCCTAAACTTATTGATATTGAACCAGGAGTAATATGTTGGCGTGAATCTAGACCGATTGAAAAGGTAGGCTTATACATACCTGGAGGAACAGCTCCCCTTTTCTCTACCGTGTTAATGCTAGGTATCCCTGCAAAACTAGCCGGATGCAAAGAAATTATATTATGTACCCCCCCAGACAGTGAAGGGAATATACACCCAGCTATTCTTTTCGCTGCCAAAACTGTTGGAATTACAGAAATTTACAAAGTGGGAGGAATACAGGCAATTGCAGCTTTAAGTTTGGGTACGGAATCTATTCCTGCGGTTTATAAAATCTTCGGACCGGGCAATCAATACGTTACTGCGGCCAAAAAATACGCCCAAGAATTCAATGTAAGTATCGATTTACCTGCAGGTCCTAGTGAGGTTCTCATTATTGCAGATGAACAAGCCCAACCATCTTTTGTAGCTGCGGATTTACTATCACAAGCGGAACATGGAACTGATAGTCAGGTTATTTTCCTTACCACGGACGAAGCAATACTTGAGAAAACTTTAAAAGAAATTGAAAATCAACTTGAACAACTACCCAGAAAAGAAATTGCGGCTAAAGCTTTAGACCATAGCACTGCAATTTTATTTAATTCTATAGATGAATGTATTCAATTTAGTAACCAATACGCTCCTGAACATTTAATTTTAGCTATAAAAGATTTCGTAAATTATGTAAATAAAATAGAAAATGCAGGTTCCGTATTTTTAGGAAATTATAGTTGTGAAAGTGCCGGTGACTATGCCAGTGGAACCAATCATACTTTACCTACAAACGGTTATGCACGAAATTATAGCGGAGTTTCTCTTGATAGTTTTGTAAAAAAAATCACTTTTCAAGAACTTACCCAAGAGGGAATTCAAAATTTAGGTTCTACCATTGAACTGATGGCTGAAGCAGAAGAACTCTTAGGTCATAAAAATGCAGTTTCTTTACGATTAAAATAAATTATTAGTTAAATTAATTATAATAAAAATGAATATTGATATAAAAAAACTAGCTCGAACCAATGTTTTAAACATGCAGCCTTACTCTAGTGCTAGAGATGAATCCGGAGGAATCCAAGGTGTATTTTTAGATGCCAACGAAAACCCATTTGGAGAAAACAATCGCTACCCAGATCCTTACCAACAAGAATTGAAACAAAAAATAAGTAAAATAAAAAAAATAGAACCTAATCAAATTTTTATAGGAAATGGGAGTGATGAGATTATTGATCATATTTATCGCGTTTTCTGCCGTCCGGGAAAAGATAAAGTACTATTTTTTAATCCAACCTTTGGAATGTACCAAGTAGCGGCAGAATTAAACGAGGTTGAAATTATTGATATCCCTTTAACTTCTGACTTTCAGATCAATCTTGAAGAAGCAAAAAATTATTTTTCTGATGAAAACTTAAAAATAATCGTGATTTGTACCCCCAATAATCCAACCGGAAACCATATAAACTCTAAGGATATTGATTTTATTCTCGAAAACTTCAAAGGTATTGTTGCCATTGATGAGGCTTATCTTGAATTCTCCACTCAAAAATCTTACCTGAATCAAATAAACAATTCCCCCAACCTTATTGTTTTCCAAACCTTAAGTAAAGCATGGGGAATTGCAGGAGTACGTATAGGAATGGCTTACGCAAATCCGGAAATTATACAACTTTTAAACAAAGTAAAACATCCCTATAACATTAGTGTATTAAACCAAAAAGCTGCCTTAGAAGTCCTCCATAATCAAGAAGAATTTGAAAAAAGAGTAAAACTTATTCTTTCTGAAAAAGAAAAGATGAAAGAAGAATTTAAAAATATTCCTATAATTACCAAAGTATATCCCTCAGACACCAATTTTTTTCTAGTTGAATTTACGGATGCTAATAAAGTTTTTCAGGAATTATTAGAACAAAAAATTATTGTACGAAATCAATCCTCAAAAATTAAGAATAGCCTTAGAATTACAGTTGGTTCTCCCGAAGAAAATGAAAAATTAATTCAAGCCCTAAAAAATATTTCCTAATGAAAAAAGTATTATTTATTGACCGAGATGGTACTTTGGTCATGGAACCTCCGGTAGACTATCAACTAGATAGTCTGGAAAAGTTAGAATTTTACCCAGGAGTTTTTCAAAATCTTGCGAAAATTGCTCGGGAAATGGATTATGAATTGGTAATGGTAACCAACCAAGATGGATTAGGCACCGAGTCTTTCCCGGAAGATACTTTTTGGCCGGCACATAATAAAATTATACAAGCTTTTGAAAATGAAGGAATTAAGTTTTCAGAAATTCTCATCGACAAAAGCTTTGAACATGAAAATCTTCCTACTCGAAAACCAGGAATTGGAATGCTTACCCACTACATAAAAGGAAACTACGATTTAAACAACTCTTATGTGATCGGTGATCGATTAACCGATGTTCAGTTGGCAAAAAATTTAGGTTCTAAATCTATTTATATGGGAGATGAAAATGAAAACGAAGCTACTTTTAGCACTAAAAATTGGGTAGAAATTTATCAATACCTGAAAAAAGAACCCCGAAAAGCTAAAGTAGTACGAAATACCAATGAAACTAAAATTTTGGTTGAAATTAATTTAGATGGTTCCGGAAAAAGTAAGATCCATACCGGTTTAGGTTTCTACGACCATATGCTGGAACAAATAGCCAAGCATGGGAATATGGATTTATTTATTGAGGTGGATGGAGATTTAAACGTAGATGAACATCATACCATAGAAGATACCGGAATTGCTTTAGGAGAAGCTGTTTTACAAGCTTTAGGTAGTAAAAAGGGGATTGAACGTTATGGATTTCTTTTACCCATGGATGATTGTCTGGCACAGGTAGGAATTGATTTTGGTGGACGACCTTGGATGGTTTGGGATGCAGAGTTTAAACGTGAAAAAATTGGAGAGCTGCCTACCGAAATGTTTTATCATTTCTTTAAATCCTTTAGCGATAACGCCAAATGCAACTTAAATATAAAAGCAGAAGGAGAAAACGAGCACCATAAAATTGAAGCTATTTTTAAAGCCTTTGCCAAAGCTATAAAGATGGCAGTAAAGCAAACCGATGCTAATTTTGCTATTCCTAGTACCAAAGGAAGCCTTTAATAACTAAATTCAATGATGAAACAAGAAGATATAAAAGAAAAAGTAGATCTTTATTTAAAAAATAGAGAGCATAAAAAGAGATATGCTTCTTTTGATTACTGTTTTAATTATTTCAAAGCTACCGATATAAACAAAGATTTTGAAAAGAGCTGTTTAGTTTTAGCTACTTACTTAGCCAGCTGGGGAATGTTTCGTGGCTCAAGTTTTTTATTGCAAGAAAAAAGCTTAGCTCATTTTATTTCTACGATTGAATATATATATAAGTTAAAAAATGACAGCCCGGAAATATGGAATATTGATGTACACAATTACAATGAAAAGAATATTGATACCATATTAGATATTTATAAAGAAATACAAGAAAGATTTACAGAAAACCATACTCATTTAACTCTTGTAACAAAAATTTTATTAGGTGTATTTGGCTTTATTCCTGCGTTTGATAGAAATTTCCGTTCTACTTTTAGCCATTTTTTTATAGATGATAATAATTGTGGTTTTACAAAGGTTAATAAAAATTCATTAAACTATATTAAAATATTTTATGAAGAGAATGAGGAACAAATTGATGATTTATCCAATAAAATCTACACAATTGATTTTTTTGATGGTAAAAATACACAAATACACTATACTAAAGCTAAAATAATAGATATGTATGGGTTTCAAAAAGGAATAGAAATAGAATTACAAAAGAAAAATAAATATCAACCTTAAACCTTATATCTTCTCACTTAAATCTAAATTATGTTAGCCATTATAAAATACAATGCAGGAAATATAAAATCAGTACAGAATGCCTTGTCACGATTAGGGGTAGAATCTTTGGTTACTGATGATAAAGAAACCATTCTAAAAGCTGATAAAGTCATTTTCCCCGGAGTGGGCGAAGCAGGAACTGCCATGAACTACCTAAGAGAAAGAAATATGGACGTTTTTCTTAAATCGCTTACCCAACCATTTTTAGGCATTTGTTTAGGACAACAACTCATGTGCAAACACTCTGAAGAAGGAAATACCGATTGCCTGCATATTTTTGATGCAGAGGTGAAAAAATTTCCCCCTAAAGAATTGGTTCCTCATATGGGATGGAATAATATTTATGACCTGCAAGGAAATTTATTCCAAAATATAGAAGAGAATAGCGATGTTTATTTTATACACAGCTATTACGTAGAGTTATGTAAGGAGACTTCTGCCACCTGCAATTATATTCTTCCCTATAGTGCCGCTTTGCAAAAAGATAATTTTTATGCCACCCAGTTTCACCCGGAAAAATCCGCAGATATCGGGGAACAAATATTAAAGAATTTTATAGAATTATAAGATATTATGGATAAGTATGATGCTCTAGAAAAACTGAAAAAATATTCTCAGGAACTTAATAAAATTTCCTATGATGAAATATATAATCTATTGAAAAATGGTATTAAAAAAATCCCATTACCAGAAGCTAAGCTTTCTAAAGGAGCTTTCATAGATAGAGTTCGAAAAAATAATGATAATGAATTATTTACACATATTAATGATTTAGGATATATAAAAGATCCGAAGATTATTGACAAATGCTTAAATTCTTTTGGAAGAGCAAACTGTCCTCACCAAGTTATGTTTTATGGAGCTATTGAAACAACTTTAATTGATAAACAAAGAGCAACAGCTATTTTTGAAACATCTAATTTATTTAGACATAACTTGGACTCTACTACAGGAGAATATTATACAGTAAGTAGATGGAAAAGTGTTGAAGAAATAACTCTTGTTGAGGTTGTTTTTTCAGAATATTCTTGCAATAATAATCCAGACATTAAGCATTCTTACAATAAACAAATAGAATTTCTCCAAAAATTAAATCTCTCAGAAGAAGATGAACAATTCTTTATAGATTTTTTAAAATTTATTAGTGATGAATTTTCCAAAAAAGTTAATATAGGAGAAGACTATAACTACAAAATATCAGCTGCATATACTAACCTAGTTTTAGAAAACCCTAATATTCAAGGAATTATTTATCCCAGTGTGCAAACAGCATCTCAAGGAGTAAATATTGTATTACCACCTAAAATAGTGGATGATTACTTAACTCCAACTATTTGTTCTACTCAAATCGTATATAAAAAAGGTAAAAAAACACTTATTGCTAATGGAGAATATTATTGCGACACTATTAACATAAAGGAAAATATAATTTGGAAGAAGACAGATCCAAAATTCTTATCTACTCAAGAACAAATAAATGAGTTTTTTAAATAAATTTAAAATATAAAAATGAGAATTATACCCGCCATAGATATTATAAACGGAAAATGTGTTCGCCTAACCAAAGGCGATTATTCTACCGAAAAAATTTATAGAGAAGACCCTTTGGATGCAGCTAAAGAATTTGAAGATGCTGGAATTAATTATTTGCACTTGGTGGATTTAGACGGAGCAAAATCCAGTAGAATCATCAATTATGATACTCTATATAAAATAGCTACAGAAACCAACCTTAAAATAGATTTTGGAGGAGGATTAAAAAGTGATGAAGATTTACGAATTGCTTTTGAAAATGGAGCGAGTCAAATAACCGGAGGAAGCATTGCCGTGAAAAATCCGGATATTTTCCAATCTTGGATTGAAAAATATGGAGCCGATAGAATTATTTTGGGGGCTGATTGTAAAGATAGAAAAATAGCTACCCAAGGCTGGTTAGAATCTTCCTCTTTAGAAGTAATAGATTTCATACAAGAATACCAGAAAAAAGGAATTTCCTATGTCATCTGTACCGATATTTATAAAGACGGAATGCTAGAAGGAACTTCCAATGATCTTTACCATGAAATTTTGGAAAAAACTCAGGTAAAATTAATTGCCAGCGGTGGAGTTTCTAGTGTGGAAGATTTATATAGATTAAAAGAAATGGGTTGTGAAGGAGCCATTGTTGGAAAAGCCTTTTATGAGGGAAGAATAAGTTTAGAAGAACTTTCTAATTTTTAAAAATTATGAAAAATTTAACTTTCTTTCAAGAATACAATGAGTACATTAATAAACTCAACAAAGAACTTAAAAAAGGAGAACTAAAAGATTTATATTACGGATTTTGTATTATTGAAGGAAAAATCAAACAGAATATAGATTTTTTATTTATAGGGATAAATCCTGGCTCTGGGAGTAAAGATAAACATTATAAAGTTAATTCTGATCCTGAGATATCCTACTTAGATATGTGGGATGATGAATATAAATATCCTTTAGCAGAACATACTATCAAATATCTGGAAAACGCTGGAATTACTAATAATTCTATTAAAGAAATTTTTCAAAATAAATCTCTAAAGACAAATTTATTTCCAATAATTACTAATAACCTAAATGATCTTAAAAAATTTTTTAATGTTAATAATTTTGTGAAAAATTCTCTTGGCTTTATAGGTGATCTGATTAAATATACAAAACCTAAAATAATCATTGCAGAAGGAAAGTTTGTCTTTGATTATCTCTACTCATTTTTTGAAAATAACGAAATAAAAAAATATGATTGGAAAAATGGTGCTGGATATTTAATCCCCCACAAAGAGCACTTTGTAATCATAGGATATTCAAGATGTTATAGTAATATACAAAATATATCTAAAGTATCAGAACTCATAAAAAAATTCTATGTTCAATAATAATTAAGATGTTAAAAAAAAGAATTATTCCTTGTTTAGACATAAAAAACGGACGTACGGTAAAAGGGGTGAATTTTGTAAGCCTTATGGATGCCGGAGATCCGGTAGAACTAGCAAAAGCTTATGCAAAACAAGGAGCAGATGAACTCGTGTTTTTAGACATTACCGCAACTATAGAAAACCGTTCTACTCTTATACATTTAGTAGAAAGGATTGCCCATGAAGTAAACATTCCATTTACCGTAGGAGGAGGTATTAATTCCGTGGAGGATGTAGCAGCCCTAGTAAAAGCAGGAGCAGATAAAATTAGTATTAACTCTTCCGCCGTACGCAAACCAGAATTAATCTCGGAAATTGCTGGTCAATTTGGAAGCCAATGCGTAGTTGTAGCTATTGATACGAAAAATGAGGAGAATGGATGGATGGTTTATACCCACGGGGGACGTACCCCTACTCCTATTTTTACTTTAGATTGGGTAAAACAAGCTGAACAATTAGGTGCCGGAGAATTATTGCTTACATCCATGAATAATGATGGAACGAAAAATGGTTTTGCCTTGGATATTACCGGAGAAGTTGCTAACTTAGTTAATATTCCGGTTATTGCTTCCGGAGGAGCAGGAACCAAAGAGCATTTTTCTGATATTTTTCTAAAAACTAAAACATCTGCTGCTTTAGCTGCCAGTATTTTTCATTTTAATGAAATACCTATACCTGAACTTAAAAATTATTTATCAGAACAAAATATTCCTATGCGATGAAAATAGATTTCAATATTTTTCACATAATAATCACTTAATCGTATAGATATAAAAAAAATTTATATCCCCGAATTTATATTAAAAAAATGAATATCGAAGATTTTAGAGATTATTGTTTATCTATAAAGGGAGCTACCGAAAGTTTTCCTTTCGATGAAAATACTCTTGTTTTTAAAGTAATGGGTAAAATGTTTGCTTACGGATCTATTTCTCCAAAAGATGGTAAATTAAGTTTTAGTATGAAATGTGATCCTGATAAAAGCATAGATTTGAGAGAAAAATATATAGGAATAACCAAAGGAAAGCACACAACCTCAAATTTATGGAATGCTGTCTACTTAGAAAGTGATGTACCTAACCTTCTCATCAAAGAACTTGTACAACATTCGGTGGATGAGATTATAAAAAAACTACCAAAAGTAAAACAAACTGAATACAACAATTTAAATAATGAATAACTTTCAATATAATTTATCTAATGAAAATAGATTTTAATAAAAATAACGATGGACTAGTTCCTGTAATTATACAAGATTATTTAACCTTACAGGTACTTATGTTGGGTTACATGAATGAAGAAGCTTTTAATAAAACTCAGAAAGAAGGAAAAGTAACTTTCTTTAGCAGAAGTAAAAATCGTTTATGGACCAAGGGTGAAACTTCTAACCATTATCTTTGGGTGAAGGATATTCAAATCGACTGCGATCGAGACACTATACTAATTTTAGCTTCTCCCGAAGGAACTACTTGCCATACCGGTAGTTATTCCTGTTTTGGTGAAAAAAAATCTCTAGGTTTTATTTATGAGTTGCAACAAATTATCAACCAACGAATTGATGAGAAGGTTAAGGATTCTTATACCTATAAACTTTTTGAAAGGGGAATGAACAAAGTTGCACAAAAAGTTGGAGAAGAAGCGGTGGAAGTTGTCATTGAAGCGAAAGATAACAACGAAAATCTTTTTAAAAATGAAGCTGCGGACTTGCTTTATCATTATTTAATATTACTAAAAGCAAAAGGTTACCGTTTAGAAGATATAGAAGAAGTTTTAATGGAAAGAAATCGATAATACTAAAAGCAGATAATAAAATTATCTGCTTTTTTAAAAAATTAGATTTTATATACTTATTTTAAAAAATTATTTTCTAATTCAAAAAAGAACCAAGTAAGAGCTAATAAATCTGCACTTCCACCCGGACTTAAATTTTTATCAATACATAACTTATCAAAAATTTTCATTTGATTTTCTAAAAAATTAGAGTCTTTGTATATCAATGGATCTTGCAATAAGTTTTGTGCATAATTTTTCATCCATTCCAAAGCTTCTAAACCTCCTCTATGAACTACGTTGGTATCGTTATTCACTGAAATCAGATTTAGAAGTGCTAACAACAACCTATGTTCTTTATTTAATCTTGGATATCTATACAACACCGGTAAAGAATTCATACGTACAGTTTTAAACCCTTCGGCAGCTTCTCCTCTTGCTCCTGTTAAATGATATTTTTTAAATAATTGTATACCAATGGATTCTTCTCTGTCTTCCATACCATAAAATTCTTCAAGAATTCCTACCGTTGCATTTGATACAAATTCACCGATTGAATCAGAATTTATTTTTCGTTGATTCTTGTATAAATATCCTACGGCAGTAGCAACCAATCCTAAAGAAAATATAGTTCCTTTATGGGTATTAATATTAGAGGTAGCAGAAAACATAGCTTTTTCTGCTTGCAAACCTAAACTTCTTATATTTTTAAATACGAGTTCTGGACTTTCATGACTATTATGAATCCCCATTAGCGTAAAGCTTGCCCAAAAGGGCTTGATGGCTTCTGCACTTTTTAAAAAGGTCTGCCGATTCATATCTCGATGGGATCCAGAATTTTCCGCATCAACCAAACCGGGTTTAGGAGTTAAATTAATTTCTTCAAGCATGGATCGGTAAGCCATTTCTGATACTTTCTGTGAAAGAAAATCTTCAACTACTATTTGTTGCATTCGCTTATTGATCTCATCTAATGAATGAAGGCGTTTTCTTGCACATATTTTTGCTTTTTGATCACACAATAAACACTTTCGTAATTCTGCTTGATGGGTCTGTTTTCTAGAGATTATGTTTCCCTGTTTATCTAAAACATCTAAATCCCACAATCTTGCTAGGGGTAGGCTTTCCTCTAATTTTATCATCCTAAGCTTTAATTCCATAGGATCTACCTCCAAAGAAATCAATGCATATAAGCCGGTTTCTTCGTCTTTTATTAAGCGTTCGTTTATAGTTATTTTTTCTTTTAATAAGTAGGAATCTATAGTTTCTAATGCTCTAAAAAAAAGATATTCTTGCAATAAATTTTTTTTCACCCCTCCGGGAGATATTAAACTTATGGATAATAAAGAACAAGAATGTTTTTTCAAACATTCTTGTTGTAAAAATTGTTTTTTATCTCTGGAATTTAATACTTCCATTAATGAAGGTTTTTTTCCTACTAAACAATTGGGCGATATGAATTCGGAAAATAAAAATTCCATCTATCTAATTAATTATCCATGGTGTTTTACTTGGTACACAACATCAATCACTCTTCCATCTCTATACCTGACAACCGCTACGGGTTTATCTGTAAACTCAATAGGTTTTGGTATTCCTGTAAGCTCTAAAGCCCTGTTTTTAAGTTCTTCAATGGATACTAAAGAAACACCGGCATCTTCCAAACGTCTTTTCAAATTAGGTCTTTCAGGATTTACAGCTATTCCATGATCGGTGACTAAAACATCTATATTTTCACCAGGCGTAACGCAAGTAAGTACTTGATCTACTACGGTCGGTAAACGTCCTCTTACTAATGGGGCTACGATGATCGCCAATTGTGCGGATGCTGCTGTATCACTATGTCCACCAGAAGCTCCCCGAATTACTCCGTCTGATCCGGTTAATACATTAACATTAAAATTCACATCAATTTCCAACGCACTTAGTACAACTACATCTAACCTTTCCACTGAGGCTCCTTTAGAACTATAATTGGCATATTGATTAGCACTAATTTCTAAGTGATTGGGATTAACTTTTAATGATTGTGCAGCATCTTTATCAAAACTTTGAACATCTAACAGTTTTTTTATTAAACCTGCTTCGTGAAGTTTAACCATACTGGAAGTAATTCCGCCTAAAGCAAATCCTGCTTTAATATTTCGGCTTCTCATTTTATTTTCTAGAAAACGAGTAACCGCCAATGCTGCTCCACCGGAACCGGTCTGTAATGAAAATCCATCTTTAAAAAATCCTGATTTAGCAATTACTTCTGAAGCTTTTCTTGCAATTAACAACTCCCGAGGATTACTAGTCATTCTTGTAGCATCTGCACCAATTTTATTAGGATCTCCTACTTGATCAACTTTTACAATGTAATCAACTTCATCTTGAGCAATACTTGCGGGAGTAAAAGGATATTCTTCAAATTTTTCTGTAAGTAGAATTACTTTATCTGCATTCGCTGCATCTACTTTTGCGTACCCTAGGGAACCGCAAAATCCAACCCCTGAAGCATTCCCATATTCGTCACAAACCGGTACACCTAAAAATGCCACGTCAATTTTTATTTCACCTGTTTTTACTAAATGTACTCTTCCTCCATGGGAATGTATATTCACAGGCTCATTCATAATTCCTGCTGAAATTTCTTCGGCTAGTTCTCCCCTGATTCCAGAAGTATATATTTTTGTTATCACTCCATCTTTTATATATTGCACCAAGGGGGAATTACAACTATTCAAAGAACTGGCCGCTAAAGTTAAATTCTTAAATCCCTTATTTGCAATTACTTCCATCACCATATTAATAACATAGTCTCCATTTCTAAATGCATGATGAAAAGAGATTGTCATCCCATCTTTTAATCCAGACTTTTCAATGGCTTGTTCCATTGAATCACATATTTTTCTATCGTTAGCAATGGTTTCAAGTAAGTCTAGTTTGCATATTTTTTTATATTCACCAGCATGGATCGCTTCTTTAGATTCCAAATAGGTTGATATTCTTTCTTTTTGATTCATCTTAATACGGGTTTAATTATTCTCTAATTCCAGATAATTCAGCTTTTTGTAAAACTAATTTAGCTCTTTCAATAATTGGGTTATCCACCATTTTTCCATTTAGAGATACTACCCCGGAACCTTTTTTTAAGGCTTCCTCCGCTGCTTCAATTACTTGCTTAGCAAAATCTACTTCTTTCTGGGTAGGAGCGTATAAATTATGTATCAACTCAATTTGTCTAGGATTTACTAAAGATTTCCCATCAAAGCCCAGTTGTTTTATTAAAGTCGCTTCTCTTAAAAAACCTTCTTCGTTATTAGCATCTGAGAATACGGTATCAAAAGCCATGATACCTGCAGCTCTTGCCGCGTGAAGTATAGAACTTCTTGCAAATAAAAGTTCAATACCGTCTGGAGATCGTTCTGTTTTAATGTCTCTTACATAATCCTCTGCTCCTAATGCTATCCCTATTAAACGTTTGGTTGAGAATGCTATCTCTTTTGCATTAAGTATTCCTAAAGCAGATTCCACGGCTGCTAACATTTTTGTTCTTCCTACTTCAATGCCAAAATACTTTTCTGCGGATTCTATTTCCTGTTCCATATCAAGAACATCTTGCGCCGAGTCTGTTTTGGGCAATCGAACTACATTTACTCCTGCACTTACTACTGCTTTCACATCCTCTTTTCCATACTCAGAGGTTAGAGAATTTACCCTTACAATTTTTTCTATATCTCGATAAAAGGGGTGCTTTAATGCTTGCACCACTAGCATACGTGCTCCATCCTTTTCTTTTAGTGCGACTGAATCCTCTAAATCAAACATAATCGAATCTGGCTTGTAAATAAAAGAATTACTTATCATAGCTGCGTTTGCGCCAGGTACAAACAACATACTTCTGCGTAATTTTATTGAATTTTCTCCCATAATGTTTGATCTTTAGTTGAACGTATTAGTGCAGTTATTAGACGAGCTCTTAAAACACAGTCCAAGGCTCCCTTATCATCTATCAGTATCTTTATTTTATCAATGTTTAGCTTAGAAAGAATTTCTTTTACGGTTTTCAAGATTTCATCTCCAAATTGAGCTTCTACCGTACTGTTAATCACTATATCAAGCTCATCAGAGGGTGATACTCTAATCATTATATCACTAGATTCTAATGTACCGGCAACAGCTTTTTGTACTATTTCCATAATTTTACACTCATTTATTTTTTACATTTTTATTTTTCTCAAGAAATTCATAAGTAGTTGGTGGAACATACAGTTTCAGATCTTCCATTTTATCCGCTAAATACAACTCTCTTACTTTAGATGCTGAAATGGGCTGACTGTTGACTGTTTTTCTTTCAATAATTGTAGTTTTAATTGGGGGATAGGCTAAAGGTGCTTCTTCTAACCAATAATTCATCTCGCTATTATATTTGTTAGTAATTGGAGATGTCGGCTCTGTTCCTACAAATCGATGGGTTATATTTAAAGACGGTGCTATATAATGCCTAAAGATTCTTAGGTCTAATTCTGCATAATTTTCATCTGCTATTTTTTCATCTTTTAAAAAATAGGTAGGAAAGGTTACTCTGGAAATTATGTATCTTGATCCTTCGTGTAGAGTTACGTTTTTTAGGTGTGATATCCCTTTTTTTACCAGTTCAAAACGATCTTCCCATGAAAAATAGGAAGCATCTTCTTTAACAACAAACACATGCAACCAATCGCAAAGTGATGCTGCACTCTCAACTAAAAATTGATGTCCTAGAGTAAAAGGATTAGCATTTAATACTACACTTCCTATTTTTGTTGCATTTATTTGGCTGTTTATTTTTTGAAGATCTTTGCAATAATTAGGTAATCTGGTTTTACTATTCTCCATTAAAATAACTTTGGAGGCTATCTCAATAGGAAAAAAACCACAATCCCTAAATATTTTTTCGTTTACGGGTTTTGTATAGATAAATAAATCTTTAAAGCCTAGATCAAAACATAAATACGTAAGTTCTGTAAATAGTTTGAGGACTAAACCTTCTCCTCTATAATTGGGGTGTATTGCTGTACATTTAATTATTCCGCCTTCTGCTATACCTGCGCTAGCTACAATTTCTCCACCGATGGAAATTGTTAGATACTTAATTACATCTTTTCCTAGCTTTAAATCGTTATTGTTTAAAAATTTTTCAATCTCAGCGATAAGTTTATCCTGACCTGCATCTACTTCTCTTACTTTGTAAATAGTATCTATATCCATCATAACCTTAAAAATTTATTTAGTAAATTCCGTTTAAAGCTTAGTTTAAAACTCCTAGCTCTATTAGGAATCTCCACCATAAGATTCCTATTGTACAATGAACGATAAGTGTACCATAACCTATAACTCCACCTATTTTCCACCATGATTTTGTATCGTTATATCCGCAAGCCATAACTATGGGTGCAGCTGCTCCTCCATAGTGACTGGTTGTTCCTCCGTAGGAATTGGAAAAAAGCAATCCAATAGCTAATAATTCATAAGGTACTTTCATTGCTACTCCTAACAATCCGAATACCGTAACCATAGCTGCTACATAAGCCCCCCCGGATGCGAATAGATATCTAATAACTATACTGATTGTTAAAATAATTACAATACCTACCATACCTCCTCCTAATTGCATGGTTGGTGTTATTCCAGATAGTTGTGTGGCTAAAGCTTCTCCTAACCATTTAAAAAAGTTTACCTGACTTAACACTCCAGACATTCCTATGATACCTCCATACCAAATTAAAGTACTCCAACCTCCTTTACTTTTTAATACCTCATCCCAATTAATTACATTGGTAATTAGTAAAATAGACATTGCAGCAATGGCAACTGCTGAGGAATCAATTCCTAACATACTTCCGAATACCCATCCTAATAATGCCAATATAAAAACTATCGTTAATATTTTTTCTTTAACGCTCATTGGACCTAATTCTCTGAGTCCTTCCTCTGAGATTTTTTTATTATCTACTTTTTTTAATTCTGGTGGACACAATAGATAAATAACTATAGGTGTTAGAAATAAACAAATGATTCCTGGTACGGATGAAAATAACAGCCATTGAATCCATGTTAAATTAAACGCCGGATTCACTTGATGTAATAAACTTAAGGCTAATGCATTGGGTGCCATACCTGTTAAGAATAAATAACTTGTTGTTTTAGTTACCATGTATACGTTTAGTAGTAGATATCGTCCTGCTTTTTTGGGTGATTTTTCTGGATCTGATCCTAAAGCCAAGGCTATACTATTAAATATAGGAGTAACTACTCCACCAGCCCTTGCTGTATTGGATGGCATTGCCGGGGATAATAGAAGTTCTAAAAATACATTTACATATCCTAGCTTTAATGTGCTGTTTCCTATCAACTTTATTAATAAATAGGCTATTCGTTTCCCTAGCCCTGTAACTACAAATGAAACACTTAAAGAAAAAGCAGAAAAAACCAACCAAGTAGTGGTGGAAGCATACCCCCCTAAAACTTTTTTCATTTCTATCACTTGTTCTTCCTTGGGAATATAGAACTTATTATAAACACCTATAATTAAAGCTGATATTGCTAAGGCTGATAATAGTATTACAGGTTCTTTATAAGGTTTCATGATCAACCCTAATATTGCTGCTAAATATACTCCAAAGAGTTTCCATGCCAACGGATTCAATCCTTCTGGATTGGGGGTCATACAAGTGATTACTATAACCAAGGCTAAGAGTCCTAATTTATAAATTTTAGATTTATCCATATTTTTTGCTTATTTTTTAAATTTTAAAAACTACATTCTAAAAATAAATAGATTGTATTAATATTTATGTCTTTTTGATTTTGATTTGCATTTTTTAGAGTTCTTAACATATAAGCCGGTGCAATTTTAATATTCTTAATAAGCTTATATTCAATTCCAAACATTGCTAAATTGTAATGTCCTGCAAAAGCACCGTTTTCCCCATAAATATCGTATCCACTAAATGATTTTGAAGATTCTGTGTTTTTTACTTGATCGTATCTGGCAATTAGTTTAAATTTTTCATTTAATTTACCATTAATAAAAATAGAATAACCGTATTTATTCAAATCGTCCTTACCGTCGTTAAACGTTTCAGCAAATTCAACACCTCCTGATATGAATTTATTTTTATAACCGGCTAAAAATGACATAAACATTTTATCTTTAAGGTGGTTGTCTTCACCTGTCTTTATACTAAATAAGGGTTTGAATTCAAAGTTTTTTGTAATTTGTAATGGCACTGACAATGTATATAAAAAAGAACCATTTTTAGAAATTGTTTTATACCCCTCCCCATTCATGATCGACGCTTCAACAGAGATCAATTTATTAAATCTATAATTTCCAGCGATACCTATATCCGTTCCTTTGTCCATTTTACTATCTACAGCCAACCCTTTGGATATATATCTATTGCCCCAATATTTTAAGTAACCGGTATTTTCAAGTGTTGTGAACATTCCGCCCATTATGTAATACTTATTCTCTTTATCTTGGTATTTAATATATGCATTTTTTAAAACTGGATTTTTTAAACTTGCTGTATTAGATTTTCCTGTCTGTGCTAAAATTCCTTCAGGTGCGGCATCGATCATTACTCTTGCAGATAATTCTTGCGTCATTTGATAATCATAGCCTAAATAAGCTCTTGAAATATCAATTCCTTGTCTCCTATCTCCTGCATGGGTAAGATTATTAGCATAATCCATAAAAATTCTAGCAAAAACTTTCCCCTTATTTATATAAACCGGTCCTTTTTTTAATTCTTGCTCAGGAGATGTTTGAGATGATTTATCCACATTGGCAGGAACTTGTGTTCGATAAAGTTGTTCTTTCAACATTCTCATTTCTTCTTGTAAATCCTGAATTTGTTTCTGTTGGTTTTCAAGTTGTTTTTGTGGATTACTAGATTCTTGATCTACAACTTGCGATTCCAAATGGATTGGTAAAAGCATTGATAAAAAAACACATAAGCTAAGTAGTAATTTTTTTTTTTTCATATATTTTAATTCACGTCTATTTTTTCATAAATTAATTATAAAATTCAAATTATAAAATTCAATTTTTTTAATTATTTAAAATCATATTTAACAATAACAAAGTTAATATTTTAACTAATTCATTTTCCAAAGGTGATTAATATCAGAATTTCGTACTTATCATATCTATTAATATTTTTTTTAAGTATTTTTTAATAGAAAAACAACAATTTCCATTGTTGTTAAAAATATCTTCAATACATTTACAATGTAAAATCATAGTTAATATATTAAGTGTAAAAACATAGTGTATTGGCGTATTTTTTAAGCCTTACATATAGTATTCCTGAATATTATTATAAGTCTAATTCATTAAGTTACATTAATATTTATTCTTCTTCAAATATTTAATAATATGATGTAAAGTTTAAAATATAGATAAATAATTTAATTATTATCTTCGCAACTATTTTTTCACAACACTATATCTTATTATTTAAAGGCATAAATCATGTTTATAAACTCTACTGGATATTACATACCTGAGAAAAGAATAGATAATCAATATCTAGCTCAAATAAATGATTCTACAGAGGATTGGTACGTTAAAAGGACTGGAATTATAACTAGAGCTAGGGCTAATGAAGGTGAAACGGTTAACTATATGTGCATTGAAGCTGTAAAATCGGCGATTAAAAATTTACCTTATGATATTCATGAAGTGGATTTAATAATTTTTGGTTCTTACACACCCTCTGACACTATAAGTACAACGGCACATGTAATACAGAAAGAGTTTAATATAGATAAAGCAAGAGCCTTCTATATCTCCTCCGCTTGCTCTTCAGCTGTAAACGGGATGGAAATTATAAAATCATTTTTTGAAACTAATATCTCTAAAAGGGCCTTGTTAGTTTGTGCTGATCAAAATTCTCAGTATTCAAACGATCATGATAGAGAATCTGGACACTTATGGGGCGATGCTGCAGTAGCTTTATTTTTCTCTAATGAAGAAATTTCCTCTAATGATTCCAAGGTAATTGATGTTATAACTAGAGGATTAGGAAATATAGGCAAAGGCCCAGATGGAATTACTTTAAATCCTAAAGTTGGTATACAAATGCTTTATGGCAAAGATGTATTTACTAATGCTTGTATTTATATGAGTGAATTTACTAAATACATTATTAAAAAAAACAATTATACCATTGATGACTTATCTTATTTCATTGGTCACCAAGCCAACAAAAGAATTATCTCGTTTGTTTGTAATGAATTAGGTATATGTGAATCTAAATCTTTAACCAATATTGAAACCTTGGGCAACACTGGATGCGCAAGTGCCCCATTGGTACTCGCCCAAAACTATGACAATTTTAAAAGTAACGATCTAATCTGTTTATCTGTATTTGGCGGAGGTTATTCTTCAGGCACTTGTTTAATTAGAAAAGGTTAATTATTTAAAATTCAACCTCATAGATTATTTGGTGGTATACTTATAATAAATACATAGATATGTTTAATTAATGATGGATATTTAAATATTCCATCATTTTTTTTAATAGTATCGTATTTATTTCTTCACTCTTTCTTAACCAATCTCTAGACTTGTTTTACATACTTTTACACAATTAAAATTAATTAAAAATTCTTAATTATTTATCAATTTTATTAAGAATAACAACAAATTTTCACTAAATAACAAGAAAAAAAACAATTCTAAACCAGAAATTTTTATGAAAAAAAAGATTTTAAACCTAACTTCATTACTTTTTGTCATTTATTGCCTAATTCCATTAAATTTATTATCTCAAGAGAATAGTGATTTTAAACCTAGTGGAAATGTAATCTTACGTACTTTCTTTGATTACCATACAGACTTTCATGATCATAGAGGTTTTGATATAACAAGAGCCTACATAGGTTACAATTATAAATTTACTCCAACTTTACAAGCGAAAGTTATTGTAGATGGTGCATCAGGCAAGAACTCTTCCAATCAATTGGTTCCTTTCTTAAAAAATGCCTATGTAAATTGGAACTATAAAAATTGGGATGTTAATGCTGGTTTAATAAACTCACTGATTAATCCAACACAGGAAAAATATTTTGGACTTAGATATGTTATCGAAAATATAGCTACTTTGAATAAAATTGGACAAAGTGCTGATCTAGGTATTAATGCTACTTATAAGTTTAACAAAATTGTTTCTGTAGATGCTAGTATTACCAACGGAGAAGGATATAAAGATATTGAAATGAATAATACTATGAGATATGCTTTGGGTACAAATATTAAACCTGTTAAAAATTTATTAATCAGAGGATATGTAGACTACTATAATAAACCTTCTGATACTGTAAAAATTAATAGTAAGAAAGATTTAATAACTATGAATGTTTTTGTAGGATACGACAACTCAAAGTTAGCCGTAGGAGCTGAATACATTCAGCAGTTTAACAATAAATTTATTAAAGAAAATGATTTTCAAGGTTATTCCGTTTTTTCTTCAATAAAAGTTGCTCCTAAATGGAAACCATTTATCCGTTACGATTATATGAAATCTACATCCATCAATGATAAACCTTGGAATAAAACGGATGGTAGTCTGGCTATTTTAGGTATTGAATATCAACCTACAAAACTTCTTAAATTTGCAGCCAATTTCAGAAACTATAACTACATCAAAAAAGATGCTGAACAATTTATATATTTAAATGCAGAATTTAACTTGTAATAATTTCCTATATAATTTTCTTAAAAGCTGCCTCTATTTCATTATGAATTAGAGGCATATATTTATTTATATTTATAAGCTCGTGTACATCATCCAAATCCAAAGTCTTAAAATCATCTCCAAATACTATTTTATAATACTCATTATTCAAAGTTTGATCATTTTTAGAAATAATTAAGTGTAAATTTTTATTCATAATAGAATCAGAGGTAGCCTTAAATATTTTAGATTTTAATTCAGGTTGAATTCTACTTTGATCTATAATTTGATCTGCTGTAAAAACAGGATTCGTCATTACATAATGCATGGATGGAAAGTGATTAACGATATGCCAAGCCAAATTTGCCCCCATACTATCCGCAAATATAATTTTCTCTCCTTCATCTTCCATTAAAACTTTAGATTTTTCAAGGATAAATTTAGCAATATCTAAATTTTCATCCCATTCCCAATAAATTGGTAAATATTCCTTAGAATTTTTATAATACTCTTTAATGGCTAAAAATTTCTTACCTGAGGTTTTATATCCATGAAGAAAATATATTTTTTTCATTTCTTTATAAGGTTTATCACAAACCTAATCAATTTCATTAAATTTGTTGATTATATTTAAAACTATTTTTATTAATCAAACAATAAAATTAATTTTAAGCTCCAAAATAAATCTATTTTGTATAAAAAATTATTTAGTCAAACCTTAATTTACGGATTAAGTAATGTATTGGTTAGAGTATTTCCTTTTGTTTTAACTCCCATGTTAGTTAAAGCATTTGGACCTTCAAAATATTCAGTTTATGCCGATTTTTATTCCGCTGCAGGAATTATATCTGTTCTTTTAACACATGGCATGGAAACAACTTTTTTTCGTTTTTTTCAAAAGTTTAAGGAAGACCGTACTCAACAAAATATGGTCTATTTCACTTCTTTAACCTCAGTATTTATTGTTTCTTTAATTTTTTTGGCTTTTGGTTTACTTGCAAGGGTTCCCTTAGCAAATGCATTTAAACATCCAGATCAAGTTAATTTTCTCGTCTGGTTTCTTTTTATATTGGCTGCTGATGCAATGTCAGCTGTACCGTTTGCAAAACTAAGAATAGAAAATAAGGCCTTACGATTTGCTTCACTTAAGATTATGAATTCTATAGTTATGTTTTTTTTAACCGTACTATTTATATTCGTAATTCCTAAACAAATTGAGAGTTCTGGACTTGGAACATCCATATTTTCAAAATTTTATAATCCTGAATATGGCATCGGCTATGCTTTTGTTGCCAATCTAATTGCTAGCATTGTTACATTTTTAGCGCTTACTCCCACAATGTTTAATGGTAAATATTCATTTAATATTCCGCTTTGGAAGAAAATGTTGCTATATGCGTGGCCGATTACTATTGCCGGCTTGGCGGGTATTATAAACGAAACGATGGATAGGCAATTTTTAAAATACTTATTACCGGAAGGAACGGCAGAAATAGAAATGGGAATTTACAGCGCTGTATATAAAATTGCAACTTTTATTACCTTATTCAAGACGGCTTATCTTTTGGGAGTAGAACCTTTTTTCTTTTCCCATGCCGGCGAAAAAAATTCTAAAAAAACATATGCTTCATTAATGAAGTATTTTACTATTTTTAGTGCATTGATTCTCTTATTTTTAGTGGCTAATTTGGATTGGATTGGAAGATTATATATTCGCAATCCTGAATATTGGTCTGGACTTAAGGTAGTTCCTATTTTATTAATCGGTTCAACTTTCCTCGGAATATATCTAAATCTTTCCATTTGGTATAAACTTTCTGATAATACTCATTATGGAGCCATAATATCTGTTATCGGAGCAGGTATTACTATTATTTTTAATTGGATAGGTTTAAAATACACCAACTTAGGATATTGGGCTTGTGCTTACGCAACTTTCCTTTCTTATTTAGTTATGATGGTTATTTCTTATGTTTGGGGACAAAAAAATTATCCTATACCTTACAACCAAAGAAAGCTTATCTTCTATATAGGTGGTAGCTCGTTACTTAGTATTCTCTCTTTCTATACAAGCAATAGTATATTTGTTCATATAGTTTTAGGAAATTTTTTGTTTTTTATTTTCCTGTATTTTATGATTAAAATAGAACAAAGAGATATAATAATAATTAAAGAAAAACTGAAAAATTTTAAAAGAAAGGGAAAAGGCTAAACATTATTTTTCCTAAATGTTTTGTAAATAAAATTGATCAATAGCATGGCTAGGAAAAAGTTCATAATTGTAGTAACTATTATATTCCCAATCATCCATAGATGCATATTATTGTAAAAACGAATCAACGTAAAACTCCCTGTGAAAAATACAATCCAAAACCAATATATCATAACATTATTAGTATAAACATTCAAATTACATGCTACAGGCATTTTTTTTATGGAATAATAAATAAGCCATGCTCCAACTATTGAGCTTAAATGTTGCAAAATATTATAAATAGGTCTTTTAAAAATTGTTTCTTTCAAAATAGGAATTTTTTGTACAAAATATCCATACTCATGGGTAAAAGCATCCCAAAACAAATGGGAATAAACTCCTAATAAAAGTGAACAAACTACAACAAAAAAATGTTCCTTTAGATAATTATTCCAATTGAATTGTTTAAAAAGAATAAATCTTTTTCTAAAAAAATTAGGCAAATGATCAATGAAAGTATTCCGTATGCAATAATGGTAAATATAGGTAAACAAAAATCCAATAGGTAAATCAAAATAATATACACCTAAAGCTGTATGTCCATGCTCTCCCACTATACGCATTCTTAGAAAGTATTCAAAATCTGGCATCATACTTCCAACAATTAATCCCGTACAAGAAAAAATTTTCAAATTCCTTAACGGCAAAACTATGGCCGGATGTGAAAATGTGAATGGCATATTTATAGCTCGTCCATGTTTATTTTTAATTTATTACTTTTAGGATAGGCAACACAGGTAAGAATTTTATGATTTTGTAAATCTTCATCCGTT
This sequence comes from Apibacter muscae, assembly GCF_007845595.1. Classification (NCBI taxonomy): domain Bacteria; kingdom Pseudomonadati; phylum Bacteroidota; class Flavobacteriia; order Flavobacteriales; family Weeksellaceae; genus Apibacter; species Apibacter muscae. The sequence continues at coordinate 140,388 of NZ_SELI01000016.1, read as the reverse complement.
AAAACTAAGTTCTCTCCTAAAACAACATCTCCGCCTTCTTTTGTGCATTGACATGTTCCACATACTCCACCTTTACAAGAATAAGGAGCATCAATACCCAAATCAAGCAAAGCATCTAAAAGAGTGCTTCCATTATTCAACCACTGGATTGATTTTGTTTCGCCTTCATAGGTAAAAATAACTTCCACTTCTTCAATAGAAGACGATACAACCTCATCATCCATAAAAACTTTATCAACCGGTTCATACAATTCATAATGAATATTTTCTTTGGGTATGCCTTGTTTATAAACGGCATTGGCTAAAGTAACAGTCATACTGGTAGGTCCACATATCATAACTTCATCCACTTCATCCCAATCCACAATTTGGTTAATAATTAATTTTAATTTATTTTCATCTAATTGACCTTCATAAAATTTATCATTCACTTTTTGCTGTGAGTAAAAATAATGTACAAAAAAATTATCTGGATTTTTAGATCTAAGTAAATCCAAATCTGCTTTAAACATTACATCACTCTCTTCAGAATTACCATAAAATAAATAGAATTTTACATCCTTTTCTTTTTGTAGGGTATCTTTAATTATACTTAAAATAGGTGTTATACCACTCCCGGAAGAAAAAGCTACCAATGTTCTTTTTTCATTAGGACGTGAGTCAATCCCGAAATTTCCTAAGGGTGCAGAAACTTGTAAATGCATTCCTTCTTTTATATGCTCATTTAAATAAGAAGATATGTACGGATTTTTAGTTTTTTTTATAGCTAATGTAATATATTCATTGTTAGGCGCATTGCAAATGGAATAATCTCTTTCCACTTCTTCACCATTTATAGAGAATTTTAAACACACAAATTGTCCAGGTTTCCATTTAAATACAGCCTTGAGCTCTTCAGGAATTTGTAAATCAATGGATTTACTGATAGATGTTAATGGTTTTACTTTTTTTACGGTTAATGGATAAAATTTCATATTATATTTACAAAGAATTAGTAAATATAATAAATTGTTTTCAGCAAAGTTGTTATTGCAATTTTGATAAGATTTTAATATTAAATAAATTTAATATATGCCATCATCAAACGTTCAACAAACCCATTACGAGTGGATTGATTTACAAAACCCGAATAAAGACGAATTACAAGAAATTGCATTAAAATATAATCTAAATTACTATAATTTGGCTGATAGTCTAGAACCCAATCATTTACCTAAGTATGAATCTGGAGAAGATATAAACTTTTTAATTGTACGAATCGTTAATATAAATGCTAAAAAAGAAGCAAACATACAATCAATTACCAATAAAATAGCCATATTTTACAATGATAAAGTTATTATTACGGTTCACCGAGTTAAAATTGATTTTCTTTTAGATATTAAATTGAAGTTCGTAGATTCAAACAAAGCAAAAACTACCCTTGCAATAATTATAAAAATACTGTCAGAATGCCTTCAATCCTATAATCAAGCACTCTTAAGCACTATGAATAAATTAGAATCTTACGAGAATAATTTATTTGCAAGTAAGAATACTTCAGTCTCATTAAAAAACATTTACTCTTTAAAAAGAAAAACCAGTTTATGCTCTAAACTTCTCATACTTTCAGATAATGTTATCAGCGCCCTCAAGCCCAATAAAAGTGAAAAACCAGAATTTCAAGATTTAAAAGATCTCTATACAAAATTAACCACCCTGCATGAACAGGTTTCAGACGATTTAAATAACTTATTGAATTTGTACATATCCTTATCTTCTCAAAAAACCAATGAAATTATGAAAACTCTTACCGTTTTCTCTATCTTTTTTATGCCACTAACTTTCATTGCTGGTATTTATGGAATGAATTTTAGTTATATGCCTGAGCTTCAAAATCGATGGGGATATCCTATAATAATGATTGTTATGGTAGTAATTACCATTTTAATTTATTTCTGGTTAAAAAGAAAAAAGTGGTTGTGAAATACCCAGATTAATAGTTAAAATCTTTAATTAAACTATATTCATTTTTATGAATATCGTAGTAAAAGTATAAATGATTCAACCCATTAGTTAAAAGCAAATATGGAGCCTTAATTTCCAAATTGTATCTTGCTGCTTGTTCGAATACTGCTTCACTTATAGAAATTTCTGGAGCCTTACATTCTACAAGTAAGAAAGATTCTGTTTTTTTGAGTATTAAAAGATCTAGTCTTTTTACCTGATTATTTAATTGTATTTTTCTCTCAATTAAAAAAGCAGATTTAGGTATTTTTTTTTCTTTTTGTAAATACTTTATCACATTTTGTCTAACCCACTCCTCAGGAGTTAATATTAGCCATTTTTTTCTAACTTCGTCAAAAATATACCAAAGAGAACATTTCTCTTTAATTTGAAATTCATATTTTTCAGGAAAGTTTAATACCGAAAGCTCCATTAATTTCGCTTATGAAAGAGTACAATAATTTGGTCAAAGATATTAAAAACAAAAATTTTTTACCCATTTATTTTTTAGAAGGTGAAGAACCTTTTTATATAGATAAGATCAGCACATTATTAGAAGAAAATGTACTAAGCGAAGAAGAGAAGGCTTTCAATCAAACCATCATTTATGGTACAGAAACTGATCTTGATTCCATTTTCTCCTTAGCTAAACAGTTTCCTATGGGTGCAGAAAGGCAATTAATAATTGTAAAAGAAGCAAAAGGACTGAACTTTGATAAATCTGAATCTTTTGAAAATTATATTAAAAATCCTCAATCTTCTACCATATTGGTGATAAACTATAAGTACAAAGCTTTAGACAAAAGAAAATCTTTGACGAAACAACTAAACCAACGAGGCTATATTTTTTCATCAGATAAACTATATGATAACCAAGTCCCCGCTTGGATTGGTAGCCTTTGCCAATCATCAGGACTAGAAATAGATGAAAAATCTAAAGCTTTATTGGCTGAATTTCTAGGATCAGACTTATCAAGAATTGATAATGAAGTACAAAAATTAAAACTTATTCTTCGTGATTCGAAAAAAATTACTCCTGAGATCATTGAAAAAAATATAGGTATAAGTAAAGAATATAACAATTTTGAGTTAAGAAAAGCGATTGTTGAAAAAAATGCTGCACAGGCTTATAAAATAATCGATTATTTTGAAAAAAATCCTAAAGCAAATCCTATTGTTATAACATTTGGAACAATGATTAGTTTTTTTTCAAATTTATTAATCGTGCACAGCTTACCCGTGAAAACCCCACAAAATATTGCTAAAGAACTTAAAATTAATCCTTTTTTTGCAAATGAATATATAACAGCAATAAAAAACTATCCTTTAAAAAAAACTACTTTATGCATTTCCTACCTAAGGGATGCAGACATGAAATCCAAAGGAGTACAAGTATCCTCGCAAGCAACCACCAAAGACATCCTTATGGAATTGATATATAAAATTTTACATTGACTTTTATAAATTAAAATATCAAAGCTATTTTAAGCAATTTAATAATACAATCATAATTATACACATATATAATTTAGAAATATACCTGATAGTTAAAAATCTATTATATAAAATGTTACAAATTTTTAATTATGAAAAAAATTATTGATTAATCAATAATTTCTAAACTTATATATTAAATCATTAAGTATATGTAAGCTATAAATTCTATCAATAAACCCATCAAAACTTATAAAATCTTATTTTTGTTATTTCATAGGAATTAATGTAAATTTGTGGCACAATACAGAAAAAGGATGAAAGAATTTAACAAAGAGGTTTATCTCAAATGGTTTGAAGATATGACCAAATGGAGACGTTTTGAAGAAAAGGCACGTTCTCTTTATTTGAAAGATAAAATTAGAGGTTTTCTACATCTTTATAATGGACAAGAAGCAGTTGCAGCTGGGTTTACCCATGCTATGGATATAAAAAAAGATAAAGTAATAACTTCCTACCGTTGCCATGCACATGCCTTAGCTATGGGAGTATCTCCCGAAGCAGCTATGTCTGAACTTTGTGGTAAAGCTACTGGTACTTCTAAAGGATTGGGAGGCTCCATGCATCTTTTTAGCAAAGAGCACAATGTTTACGGAGGTCACGGAATTGTAGGTGGACACATTCCTTTAGGGGCTGGTATCGCTTTTGCAGATAAGTATTTTGAAAGAGATGGAGTTACCATCTGTTACATGGGAGACGGTGCTGTTAGACAAGGAACCTTACATGAAACTTTTAATATGGCAATGAATTGGAAATTGCCGGTTGTTTTTGTTTGTGAAAACAATCAATACGCTATGGGTACTTCGGTTGAAAGAACTACCAACAACTTAGATATATATCAACTAGGATTGGGTTATGAAATGCCTTGTGCTCCCGTAGACGGGATGAACCCCGAAATAGTTGCAGAAGCCGCTTACGAAGCTATTGAAAGAGCACGTAGAGGAGATGGACCTACTTTCCTTGAAGTTAGAACTTACAGATATAGAGGACATTCAATGTCTGACGCTGAACCTTACAGAACTAAACAGGAAGTTGAAGAGCATAAGAAAGAAGATCCGATTTTAATGGTTAAACATAAAATTCTTTCAAACCAATGGGCTTCCGAAGAGGAATTAGATTCTTTAGACAAGAGTATAAAAGATTACATGAACGAAGTGGGAAATTTTGCAGAAAATGCCCCTTATCCTGAACCTAATGTCATGTATGACTATATTTATTCAGAACCTAACTATCCTTTTTTAGATAAATTTGAAAATCAATAAATAATTAATCGAATCATAACCTAATTATGGCTGAAAAAATAACAATGCCCCGTCTAAGCGATACAATGACTGACGGAAAAGTTTCCAAATGGAACGTAAAAGTTGGAGATCCTGTTAAAGAAGGAGATGTTCTTGCTGAAATTGAAACGGACAAAGCAGTACAAGATTTTGAATATGATGGTGATGGAGGTGTACTTTTATACCAAGGGGTTAAGGAAGGGGAATCTTCGCCCGTGGATACACTATTAGCGATTATTGGACAAGAAGGTGAAGATATAAGTGGATTAATTGAAGGTGGTGTTTCTCAAACTTCAACTTCTAATAACACTGAAAAAAAAAATGAAACCCAAACCCAAGAAGCTTCTCAGCCGACTACTAGCATTCCTGAAGGGATAGAGATAATTTCTATTCCTAGATTGAGTGATACTATGACTGAAGGTAAAGTTTCTAAATGGAATATAAATGTAGGAGATCAAATTAATGAGGGTGATGTTATAGCAGAAATTGAAACTGATAAAGCCGTACAAGATTTTGAATATGATGGAAATGGCGGGACTTTACTTTATCAGGCTGTAAAAGAAGGAGATTCTGCTCCTATAGATTCACTTTTAGCCATTGTTGGTCCTCAAGGAACAGATGTAAGTGGGGTAATTAAAAATGGTGGATCAGTATCTGCATCTACTACTCCTAAAACATCGGAACAGCCCGAGAATAAAATTTCTTCTACTTCGTCTAACGAGAATAAAAGCTCTATTTCGTCCGATAATAAGAGAATATTTGCTTCTCCTTTAGCTAAAAAAATCGCTAATGATAAAGGTATTGAGCTCGCTCAGATACAAGGTAGTGGAGACAATGGTAGAATTACTCGTAAAGATGTTGAAAATTTTGTACCGGCAACTAGCAGTTCAACACCTAAAGTTTCTACCACTAAACCTTCCTCACCAGCCGTCACGTTACAAGTAACACCTGGAGTAGATACAGAAACCCCTAATTCTTCCATGAGAAATGCTATTGCAAAAAGCTTAAGCAATAGTTTATTTACAGCCCCTCACTATAATTTGGTGTTTGAAATTAATATGGACAATGCTATTCAAGCCAGAAAAGCAATTAATAGTCTTCCAGACACCAAAGTTTCATTTAATGATATGGTGATTAAATCTGTAGCAGTAGCTCTAAGAAAGCATCCACAAATTAATAGCTCATGGACTGATTCTAAAATTATACATCACGGAAATATTAACATTGGAGTAGCCGTAGCTGTAGAAGATGGTTTAGTGGTTCCAGTGATTAAGAATACTGACTATTTATCTCTTTCACAAATTTCTTCATCTGTGAAAGATTTAGCTGGAAGAGCTAGAGATAAAAAATTAAAAGCAAATGAAATGGATGGATCTACATTTACAATTTCTAACTTAGGAATGTTTGGAGTAGAATCTTTCAATTCTATTATTAATCAACCCAACTCTTGTATTCTTTCAGTAGGAGCTATTAATCAAAAACCAATTGTAAAAGATGGTCAAATTGTTATAGGCAATACCATGAATATTTCTTTGGCTTGCGATCACCGAGTAGTTGATGGAGCAACCGGCGCTCAATTCCTACAAACTTTAAAATTATATTTAGAAAATCCAGTTTCTTTATTGGCTTAAATACCCAATTAAATAATTATACATTTAATTTTTATATATACACTTCATAATCAAGAATTATGAAGTGTTTTTTTTAATTTTAATAAAAAATATACACTTATGATAAATAATAAGAATTTAACCCTAACCATGATAAAACCTGATGCAGTGAAAAATGGTTATATGGGAAATATTATTAACGATATAACGAATGCAGGATTTACTATTATAGCCTTAAGATTGACTCAACTTACTTCTCAAGATGCCAAAAAGTTTTACAGCATTCATAAAGATAAACCATTCTTTAAAAACTTAGTTGAATTTATGACTTCCGGTCCTATAGTTGCTGCTGTTTTAAAAAAAGAAAACGCTGTTGAAGAATTTAGAAAATTAATAGGTGCTACGAACCCTAAAAATGCAGAGGAAGGAACATTAAGAAAAAAATACGCAGAATCCATGGAAAGAAATGCTATTCACGGGTCCGATAGTGATGAAAATGCCCGCATAGAATCACTTTTTCATTTTGCCGAAAAAGAAATATATTTAGATTAAAGTATATGTTTATATTTTTTAATGAATTTAAACTATAAAGTTAATTTACTTAATGCTATTTTTAAAATTCAAATTTAGAATTATTAAAAACTAAAAAAATACATATTAAAATTTAATCTTTAAGATTTAAATTTTTAAAGAATCATTTTTAGTAAATACTTAAAAAGCATATATTAAACTTAAAAAAATATCATAAATAATATAACTATATTTGCCAGATTTTGAAGAAATTTTAGTAATTGTATGAAAGTTATAGAGCATATTGAACAAGCCCAAGGAAAAACGTTATTTTCATTTGAAATTCTTCCTCCTAAAAAAGGTGATAATTTACAAAGCATATTTTCAAATATTGAACCCTTAATGGAGTTTAATCCTCCATTTATAGATGTCACCTATCATAGAGAGGAATACGAATATAAAGAATTTTCCAATGGATCCATTCAAAAAATAGTTACTCGTAAACGCCCTGGAACCGTTGGTATTTGCGCTGCTATTCAACATCGATATGGAGTGGATGCTGTTCCACACGTTATATGTGGTGGATTTGATAAAGAAGAAACTGAAAATCTATTAATAGATTTAAATTTTCTAGAGATTGATAATATTCTAGTTTTACGTGGAGATCCTATAAAAAGCGAAGGTACTTACCAAGCGCATCCCCAAGGGTATTCTTATGCCAATCAATTAATTCATCAAGTAGTAGATATGAATAACGGAAAATATTTGCACGATGAATATGCTAACGGCGCCACAAATTTTTGTATAGGCGTAGCCGGCTACCCTGAAAAACATTTTGAGAGCCCTAATCTAGATACCGATTTTTATTACCTAAAGAAAAAGATAGAAGCAGGTGCGGACTATATAGTTACTCAACTTTTCTACGATAACAAAAAATATTTTAGCTTTGTTGAAAGATGTAGAGAAGCTGGTATTACTATACCCATAATCCCTGGTATTAAACCTATTTCAATAAAAAAACATTTAAACATTTTACCCAAAATTTTTCATATTGATATTCCTCAAGAATTAGTTTTAGCCATAGAAAAATGCAAAAATAATAAAGAAGCAAATGAGATTGGTATTCAATGGTCCATACAACAATGCAAAGAATTAATTGAATATGGGGTACCTGTTCTACACTTTTATTCCATGGGTAGAAGCAATAATATACAAAGAATAGCAAAAAGTATATTTTAATGGAAAAAATTAAATTAAAAAATATTAGAATCTATGCCAATCATGGTTGCATGGCTGAAGAAGCTAAGATAGGTTCTTTCTATCTAATAAATTTAACTGTTTGGATGGATTTAAAAATGGCAGGTTTAAGTGATAACCTTACAGACACTGTGAATTATGGAGATCTAACAAATATTATTAAAGCTCAAATGCATAAGCGATCAAATTTATTAGAAAATATAGCTCATAGAATTTTATTTGAAATAAATTTACAATTCCCTACGATAAATAAAGCTAAAATTTCTGTTGAAAAAATTAATCCTCCCGTAAATGCAGATCTAGATACTGTGAAGGTAACTTTTAAAAAGAAGTTCAATTAATTTTGTATTTTATAAATAAAAATTTGTAAATTTGCCTTCCTAAGAAATAGGGCTTTGTGGCCGAGTGGCTAGGCAGAGGTCTGCAAAACCTTGTACAGCGGTTCGAATCCGCTCGAAGCCTCTAAAAAATCACCTTATCTAAGGTGATTTTTTTTATACTTCCTAAACAAAAAAATTCAATTTTAATTTACTACCTTTAAAAGAACTATAATAACTTTAATTTAATGGTTACAGTAATAGCTAAAATAACCGCTAAAAAAGATAAAATTAATGAAGTTGAAAAATTGCTTCAATCTTTAATTGCTCCTACCCTAATGGAAATAGGTTGCAAACAATACGATTTGTACCGAAACATTACGGATAATAATATTTTCTTTTTCCATGAAATATGGAATCATAAAAAATATCTGGATATTCACTTAAAAACTGAAAGATTTTTAAAAACTACTCAAGAAATTACACCCTTATTAGAATGTCCCATTGAAATTTCACTAGTAAATAAAATTATCAATTAAAAAATAATCTTTATGAATTGTTGTACAAAAAATTTAATAAAAGGGGTTGCTGTTGGAATTTTAGCTTCATGGGTTAAATCTATCGTAGAACCACCTTTACAAGATTTAGGTGAAAAACATTTTCCACCTACACCCAAAGAATTACAATTGAAAGGTGCAGATGTAAAGCACCAGCCTGAAAATATGCCTCCAGCAATTTTAGCCAAAAAAATATATTCAGCGGTTACAAACGAAGAACTACAGAACCAAGAAGCAGTGAAATCTATGAAATTTATTCACTATGCTTTAGGGGCAGTTATTGGCGTTGCCTACGTAACTTTAGTGAATTCTAATAAAAGATTGAAAGTAGAAGAAGGGATTACTGCAGGTGCTGTGGTTTGGGCTGCTACACACGGATCCACAGTTCCTGCTTTAGGCTTACAGGGAAAAGTGAAAGACATGCCTAAATCTTGGTGGGTATGGGAATTTGGATCTCATTTGGTTTTTGGAGTAGCTTTGGAACAAAGTAGAAAATTATTAAATAAACTATTCTAAAATTTTATTTTACTTTATAATACTCAAATATTAATTACTAATCATTAATACAATTGTCAGTAAGGTATATAAATCTATTATTACATGAATATATTTAATTAAAGATTTAAATATACCCTGTTGCTATGATAAATTAGTAATTAAAGTGTAATTATCAATGAAAAATAATCTATAAATATTGCCATTATATTTAATTCGTGATATTGTACATTTAATCATAAATAAGCTATTAAAAATGAACCACCCCAAAGCAAAAAAAATACCTAAAGAATTAAAAATTCATCAAGACATACGAATAGATAATTATTATTGGCTGAATAATCGAGAAAATCCTGAAGTCATTCAGTATTTGGAACAGGAAAACAAATACACCGAAGAAAAACTAGAATCTACTGAAGAATTACAAAGAAAATTGTTTAAGGAAATGAAATCTCGAATTAAAGAAGAAGATGAGTCAGCTCCTTATCAATACAATGGTTATCTTTATAAAACTAGATATCAAAAAGGTGCAGAATACCCTATATATGTCAGACGTAAAGATGTTCCTACTGCATCCGAAGAAATTATGTTTAATGTAAATGAATTAGCCCAAGGATATAGCTACTATCATTTAGGAGGCATAAACGTTAGCCCTAACAACCAATTGGCTTGCTATTCTTTTGATTCTCTAAGCAGAAGAATCTATACCATACGAATTAAAGATCTTGAAACTCAGGAAATTCTTCAGGATCAATTAGAAAACACAACCGGAAATATTGTGTGGGCAAATGACAACCAAACCTTATTTTATTCCACTCAAGATTTAGAAACTTTACGCCCGAATAAAATTTTTAAACACCAACTAGGAACCCCTCAATGCGAGGATACTTTAATATACGAAGAAAAAGACGAAACATTTAATGTAAGTGTTGCGAAAACTAAATCCATGGAATATTTGATAATTGCTTCCGGTAGCACTGTTTCAGATGAATACAGGATCATTTCAGCAGATCAACCAAACGGCGATTGGCAAATTTTTCAAACTAGAGAGAGAAATTTAGAATATTCATTTGATCATTTTGAAAATCACTTTTATATTTTAACTAATAAAGATAAATCTTACAACTTTAAGTTAATGAAAACTCCAGTAAATAAAACTCAAAAAGAATACTGGCAAGAAGTAATTCCACATAGAGAAAATATTTTACTTGAGAATTTTGAACTTTTTAAAAATTATTTAGTTACTGAAGAAAGAGAAAAGGGATTGGTCCGCATATTCATTGAATCTTGGAATAAAAAAGTTAAATACTTTCTCCCTTTATACGAAGAAGTATACACGGTAGGTTTATCTACAAACCTTGACTTTAATACCGAAAAATTACGCTATAAGTATTGTTCATTAACTACTCCTTGGAGCGATTTTGAATTTGATATGAATACTCAACACAAAACTTTGCTTAAACAACAAGAGGTATTGGGCGATTTTAACCCTGAAAACTATGAAACCAAACGCTTATGGGCAACTGCTCGAGACGGAATTAAAATCCCCATTTCAATCGTAAGAAAGAAAACAACTGCTATATCCAATCAAACTCCTTTACTTCTTTATGGCTACGGATCCTATGGTTATTCTATAGAACCTACCTTTAGCTCTTTACGATTATCCTTACTGGATCGAGGATTTATTTATGCAATTGCTCATGTTAGAGGTGGAGAAGATTTAGGTAGACTTTGGTACGAAGATGGTAAGATGCTAAAAAAGAAAAACACTTTTTTCGATTTTATTGATTGTGCTAAATTCCTTATAGATAATGAATATACTTCTCCCCAACATTTATATGCGAATGGAGGTAGTGCCGGAGGTTTATTAATGGGTGCAGTAATCAATATTGCTCCGGAAATTTTCCACGGAGTTGTGGCCGATGTTCCATTTGTGGATGTGGTTACCACCATGTTGGATGAATCCATTCCTTTAACAACAGGAGAATATGACGAATGGGGAAATCCCAATGATCTAGAGTATTACGAGTATATGAAATCTTATTCCCCTTACGACAATGTTGAGACTAAAGATTACCCAAATTTATTAGTTACTACAGGTTTACATGACTCGCAAGTGCAATACTGGGAACCTGCCAAATGGGTGGCTAAATTACGGGAGTTAAAAACTGACTCTAATTTACTTTTGTTACACACAAATATGGATGCCGGACACGGAGGTGCAAGCGGACGTTTTGAATCACTTAAAGAAGTTGCTTTAGAATATTCTTTTTATCTATTACTTGAAAATAAAATTGCTTAAGAAAACTGTTTATTTTTATATTAAAAGTGAAATTTTATTAAATTGATTCATCTAAAATTTAAGTATAGATTTATTTTATTCACACATTTAGTATTTAAATGGAAAAAATTTAATTAATATGGGATAAAGACTTATCTTTACCATATAGATCAATTTAAATAAAAAACTTTTAAGGATATGAATAGAAAAAAATTAACAACTACCGCTGGAAATCCAATTTCCAACAATCAAAAATCATTAACCGCCGGGTTTAAGGGGCCTGTATTATTGCAAGATTTTGAACTAATAGAAAAATTGGCTCATCAAAATAGAGAACGTATCCCTGAAAGGGTTGTACATGCTAAAGGTTGGGGAGCTATGGGAACTTTTACCGTGACCCATGACATCACTAAATACACACGAGCAAACATTTTTTCTGAAATTGGAAAACAAACTAAAATGCTTGCAAGATTTTCAACAGTCGCCGGTGAATTAGGGGCTTCCGATACTGAACGTGACGTTAGGGGTTTTGCTTTAAAATTCTATACAGAGGAAGGTAATTGGGATTTGGTTGGAAACAACACTCCAGTATTTTTTGTAAGAGACGGATATAAATTTCCAGATTTTATTCATACACAGAAAAGACATCCTAAGACAAATTTACGTTCTAACGAAGCTATGTGGGATTTTTGGTCTTTAACTCCAGAAAGTTTACACCAAGTAACTATTTTAATGTCAGACAGAGGGATCCCTAAAACTCCTATGCATATGCATGGATTTGGTTCTCACACCTATTCTTTTTGGAATAATAATGGTGAAAGATTCTGGGTGAAATTTCATTTCAAAACCCAACAAGGAATTGAAAATTATACCAATAAAGAGGCTGAACAAATTACAGGGCAAACCAGAGAAAAATATCAAGAAGAACTATTTAATGCTATAGAAAATGGTAATTTTCCAAAATGGAAAGTTTATATACAGATTATGGGAGAAGAGGATGCACTAAACTGTCCATTCAATCCATTTGATGTTACTAAAGTTTGGCCACATGCAGATTTTCCTTTAATTGATGTTGGAGTTATGGAACTTAATGAAAATCCTAGTAATTATTTCCAATTTATTGAAAACGCTGCATTTTCACCTTCAAACATAGTTCCTGGGATAAGTTTTTCTCCAGACAAAATGTTACAAGCTCGTATTTTTTCTTACGCAGATGCTCATAGATATAGATTAGGTACCCATTATGAAATGTTACCTCCTAACAGACCAATTTCAGAAGTAAATCATTATCATAAAGACGGAGCTATGAGATTCTTTGAGAATTTTAATTCAAATCCGGATGCTTATTACGAGCCTAACAGTAAAAACGGCCCCGTAGAAGATCGATCTTATGAAGAACCTCCATTGAAAATTGATGGAAATGTTGCTAGATATGAAGAAAATGATACCTACGGCAATTTTAAACAACCAGGCGATTTATTCCGTTTATTTACTCCTGAGGAAAAACAAAGATTATTCCAGAACATAAAAGAAGCTATGCAAGGAGTATCTAAAGAAGTTGTAGAACGTCAATTAAACCTTTTCGATCAAGCTGATCCAGAATATGGCGCAGGAGTAAGAAAAGCTTTAGGTATTTAATTATTACTTAACATCATATATTGCACAAAATTTTATAGAAACTGCATTTAGCAGTTTCTATTTTTTAAACTAGAACATGAACAATCAAGAAAATTTATTTCAAGCCATACGTTTGGAAGATTTAAACAGCGTAAAAGAAATATTAGAAGAAAATAAAGACCTACTAAATTCCAAGGATCATCGTGGTTCAACACCTTTATTGTTGGCGTCCTACTATGGAAATGTAGATATCGTTGATTTTTTATTAAAGTTTAAACCCAATCTTGATGAAAAAGATGGATCAGGGAATACAGCGCTAATGGGAGTTTGTTTTAAAGGCTTTTACGATATTGCTAATAAATTGATTGAAGCTGGAGCGGATGTAAATGTTACCAATTCTAATGGGGCAACTGCCTTATTTTTTGCTGCTACTTTTAACCGTATGGAAATTGCTAAACTACTTTTAGAAAAAGGAGCAGATACCTCTATAAAAGATATAAGAGGAAATACAGCATCTTCTCAAGCTCTAACGCAAGGGTTGAATGATATTGCTGAATTAGTAAAGTAAAGATTAAATTCGTTAAAAAATTTACCGTAAATATTTAGTTATGTTTACGGTAATTTTTTACAATAAAATTTAAACCCGTTTCAACAATCTCCCCCATAGTATCACAGTGCTTAAAATGATAACTATAAGTTAGTTTATACAATGCTAATTTTAATTGATTAATTTTTTCATCTGTTGAAATGTGATCTTCTTTCATAATAGAAATTAAATCCGAATATCTTTCAAAACTATTTAATATACGTTTAGCTATCACCGATCGCACCTCTTTTCTATATTGCTCCACAGAATTAGCTTCTAATTTTTCATCAATCAATTCTAACATTAATTGATTTTCTTTAAAAAATTGAGGCATATAAAATGATAAATCTCCTTCATAACTTTGCTGATCAAAATCAATCGATCGTATTCGATACACAATTTGATCATAATCATGAGTTACAACAACCACATAATTATAGGAACGCATATCTCCTAGCAATCCTAAAAGACAACGCTCATTAAACTTTACAAATTCCTTAGCAATTTGTGATTTTTCTAAATCAGAACAAAGAGGTAAATGTCTCTCTATAAAAATATCTCCAGGTATCCCCAATATATGCTCTTCAATTAATGTATCTTTATAAACTAAATAATTAACCCGATGGGGAGAAAGTAAATCTTCCAATTCTAAACCATAAATTCTGGAAGCATCTGCTTTCTTTATGTAAAAGTTTGTGTAATTTTCATTAAGGATATTCTTCACCCTTATACGGAAAGGTTTGGAGTTTCCAAAAGTACAAAATTCAATAGACTCAACTTTTAAAAAGGGTAAAGTTGTACGGTCTCCATCGGAGTGCAAATACGTGTAAATAATCTTTAAATTCTGTTGAATTTCTTCCTGCTCCCATTGAGAATAATATACACTCAACCACAAGGTATCCTTTCCATCTTTATCTTCAATAACTGTATAATCTTTAAATCTCAATAAATCCTCATACAACATAGAGATTTCTGTCGTTTTATTGTATTTATCAAGGTAAGTCAATAAATTATTTTTTATGGGAAATATTGGTTTTCTTAGTTGCATTTAATAACAATATATATTTAATACAATTATAGTTAAGTATATATCTAAAAATTATTATATAGCTTTGTAAATAATTAATTATTAGCTCGCTAAAGATAATGAAAAGTAACAAAACTAAAATACTTTTGTACATTTCTCTTTTATGTATAGGTATAGTTATTGGTATAGCAATTAGACATTATTATAATCTTCCACTCTCTGTAGATATTAATATTATTGATGTTGCCACTTTAGTAGCTACAGTTTTTTTAGCGGTTTATATACCTGAAGTTTTAGATAGAAACTTTCAGGAAATCAAGGATAAAAAAGACGTTATTTTAAAGAAAGTAGAAGAACTACACTTTCTTAATAGAAAAATTAATATCTTGGTACAGAATGAAATACAACCAAACACTAAAAGTATATTAATTATAAACAATACTTTAGATCTTATTGAGAATAAGTTACAAACACTAAAAACATTAGTGAAATTAGGTAATTTAAAAATAAACTTTTCTCCTGAAATTAATAAGATTGAAACTTTAATTAGGGAACATAAAGTGCTAATTTTTAATAATACCAAAAATTTATCCAATTGTAATTTTAATGAAGAAATAAAAATGAAAGAGGAAATTATTTTTAATCATCTCGATCATAATTTCTGCTTACTTATATTTAAAATTGCTTAAACAATTATTCACCTTTTTTAATCCGTTCAGCTTGTGCTTCAAATAGTTTAGTCACATCAAAGTAAACTGAATCATATCCTTTTGAATTTTCATGTAGTTTTTGTAAATCACAGTAGGCTACTGGGTCTTTCAGAAAAATAAGTTCTTGAGAAATGGGCTTTTTATTAATCATTTTCAAAAGTACATATTCATGATCTGTAGAAGTTACATGGAAAGCATTTCTACAAGTACTTCCATCCCCACTATTTGTTATTACTTCTAAAATATCATAAAGTCTAAAACGAATTTTTAAATAATTTTCTGTATCTCCTTTTAATTTATAAATATAACTTAAAATAGCCATCGCATCTAAAGCAAAAGGATATTCTTGTATAGATTCTGTTGTAAGTTTTATGATTTCCTCATAATCCTCTTCTTGTATTTGCGAATTTTTCTTTAAAATAGATAAAAGAGCTGTTTCATTTTTTGCTTTTTTATAAGGTTTATACTCTTTTTGATAAAGATATCCATAGTATAAATATTCATAATCTTTTTTAGTTAAGGTACTATCAAAAGCATAAAATCTAGACAATAAATTTGAGTAAAGAAATTCCGATTTTTCGTTAAAAGTTTCTTTTTTAATAAGATCATAATCTGGAGAATGCCATTCATATTCTTGGGCACATAAAGATGATATAAAATTGAATAAAAGAACGAACATAATTATTTTTCTCAGCATGATAGATAGTTTTAGAAATAAAAGTAAGAAAATTTCATTAAAGTTGCTTACTTTAGGTATATTTTAAGGCAAAAAATAGTACATTTGAGTAATTTCATATTAAGTGAACATGAAAATAACAGATATCAAAGGAACCGTTAATTTATCTAATGGGGTAAAGATGCCATATTTAGGTTTAGGTCTATATAAGGCAGAGGATGGACAGGAAGTTATTAACTCTATTCATAAAGCATTAGATGCCGGCTATAGACATCTTGACACAGCTACTTATTATTTCAATGAGGAAGGGGTTGGAGAAGCTATAAAATCTACTTCGATAGCAAGAGAAGAAATTTTTATTGCCACCAAAGTATGGTATACTGAACAAAAATATGAAGACACTAAAAAAGCTTTTTATTCCTCATTAAATAAATTAGGATTGGATTATATAGATCTATATTTAATTCATTGGCCTCATCCGGACTATTACCTAGAAGCGTGGAAGGCCATGGATGAATTATATAAAGAGGGAAAAATAAAAGCCATTGGCGTATGCAACTGCATGCAACACCACTTACAAAAAATCATCGACCTAGGAGGTACTAAACCCATGGTTAATCAAATGGAGTTTCATCCCAATTTAGTGCAACAAGAACTATTAGATTTTTGCAAAAAAAATAACATTCAGTACGAAGCATGGTCTCCTTTAAAAAGAGGCGGACTTTTTGAAGCACCTACCTTAAAACAAATTGCTGAAAAATATGAAAAAAGTGTGGCTCAAATAATTTTACGCTGGGATTTGCAAAAAGGGGTGGTTACAATTCCTAAAAGCACAAATCCAGAAAGAATCTTAGCCAATGCGGATATATTCAATTTCACACTTACAGAGGAGGAAATACATACAATAGATTCTTTGGATAATGGAGATAGAACTGGAGCTCATCCCGATCACTTTTTAGAATATTTTGCTAAAAAAAATAAATCATAAACATTAGTTTTAATCATAGATATATTTTTTATACATTAAATCAATTAGAACACCTAATTGATTTAATGTATATTTGCAAACTTTTATCTATAAACTAATATTATGAAAATAGCTTATTGTGTTGAAAATATACACAATTCTGGAGGAATAGAGAGAATTTTATCTACTAAGTCTAACTACTTAGTTTCTCATGGGTATCAAGTACATATGGTTGTTATATGCCCTGCTCCTAGCAAGCCTTTTTTTTATTTTGATCCTAATGTTAAATTCCACTATTTAAATTTAGACATTAGAAAAGATCACGGACTTAGAAAAAAAATAAATTTTAATAAAAATAAGAAGATATTTTTAGATTCACTATCAAAGTTATTTTCAGAGATTAAGCCAGATATTACCATTTCCACTTTTTGCATTTTTTCTAAATACATATATGAACTTAAAGATGGAAGTAAGAAAATATTAGAAAGACATTTTGCTAAATATAAACGAGCTTATTATTACGCAAAATTAGATAAATATTATTTAGGAAGGCTTATTACTTATTTTTATAGAAGACAGGAATACGCCATCATCCAGAAGTTTGATAAGTTCGTGGTATTAACGCATGAAGATAAAGAATCTTGGGGAAATCGATTATCCAATATTGAAGTTATTGAAAATGCTCTTACCTGTATACCTAAAAGTACCTCGGAATTAGAAAATAAAAAAGTGATTACGCTTGGTCGCTTAAATCAACAAAAACAATTGGATCATTTAATTGAAATATGGTCTGTTATAGCAAAAAAATATCCGGATTGGAAACTTGAAATCTATGGAAGCGGTAGCCAAGAAAGAAAATTAAAACAGTTAATATCAAAATTAAAGTTAACAGGGTTTATTAAAATTTTACCAGCAACGCCAAACATTGAAAAGGTTTTTTTAGAGAGTTCCATCTATGCAATGACTTCTAAATACGAAGGCTTTGGCTTGGCTTTGGCTGAAGCCATGTCTTACGGGGTTCCTCCTGTTTCTTATGCATGTAAATGTGGTCCTAGAGACATCATCAATAACAATAAAGACGGGTATTTAGTAGCCTTTAATGATAAGAAAGAATTTATTGAAAAATTATCTCTTCTCATTGAAGATGAAAATAAACGTAAAGAAATGGGAAAAGCTGCCTCTACTAATATTCTCAGATATTCGCCAGAGGCTATAATGAAAAAATGGATGAATCTTTTTGATAAATTGGTTAATACCAATTAAAACTCAACTTTATGAATTAAATATTCGATTGAGCTTACTATTTTTTCTTCCATAAAGAAAATAAATCGTTAAACCTATTACTAACCAAACAATAAACATAATCCAATTGGACCAGCCCAATTCAGTCATTAAATAAAGGTTAAATAAAATTCCTAAGATCGGTAGTAAAGAAAATTGATATTTTAGCGAGCCTATACCTAAACCTAACCATACCAACCAAAATACATACAATAGAGGCTTATCATTTAACATTTTCAACCCATCTACCTGAAATAAAAAAACATACATAGCAATTAAAAATAAAGGACAAATAATATATTTTCCGTTTATGTAAGGCAGTTTAAATTTCGCTTGTTTAGAATATCCTTTATAATCTAGAAATAAAACCCCAGAACAAACCAATATAAAAGCAAAAAAAGTTCCAACACTGGTTAAATCTACAACTACTTGCATATCTATAAACATAGCGGGAATTGCTACAAATACACCAGCAATTATGGTTGAGAAACTTGGGGTATGATACTTTTTATGTATTTTGCTAAATGGCTTCCACAAAAGTCCGTCTCTACTCATCGTCATCCAAATTCTGGGTTGCCCCACTTGGTAAACTAAAATTGCTCCCGTCATGGCTATAACTGCACTAACAGAAATAATTCCAGCAATAAAATTCATTCCAATTTTATCAAAAACATAAGCCAAAGGATCGTCAACTCTTAATTCTTTGTAATTTACCATACCCGTCAAAACTAAAGCAATGGCAGCATACAGTACAGTACAGATAATAATACACAAAATCATAGCTCTGGGTAAATCTCGTCTAGGATTTTTACATTCTTCGGCCGTTGTAGATATAGAGTCAAACCCTATAAAAGAAAAAAATACAGCAGCTACTCCACCCATTACTCCTTCAAAACCATTGGGTAAAAACGGAGTCCAGTTGTCTGGTTTAACATAGAAAGCACCTATAAGAATAATTCCTACAATAACCACCAATTTTATCCAAACCAAAGCATTGCTGACTTTGGTTGATTCTTTAATTCCTATATAGGCTAATATGGTTACAAATAATGTAATTAATCCTGCCGGTAAATTAAATAAAACTTTTATGCCACCAAAGCTAGGAGCAGATTTATAAACTTCTGCAAGTTTTATATCATTATTGGTAAGTGTCTCATGCGCTTGTTGGGCTAAAAATGCCTGATGGGCATTCCAATAATCTACTGCCAACCATTCTGGCCAATGAATACCAAAACCTTGTAGCATTGAAACAAAATATCCCGACCAAGAAATGGAAATTACTATGTTGGAAACTGCATATTCCAAAATTAGTGCCCAACCAATGGTCCAAGCAAAAATTTCGCCTAAAGAAACATAAGTATAAGTATAAGCACTTCCGCTAACCGGAATCATGGAAGCAAACTGGGCATAACAAAGTGCTGTAAAAATACAGGCAATGGCAACAAAAAGAAAAAGCATGGAAACTGCTGGACCTCCCTCGTAAGAGGCTCTTCCTATGGTACTAAAAATTCCTGCTCCAATAATGGCAGCTATACCGAAAAATGTTAAATCTTTTAAATTTAAGATTTTATTTAACTGAGAGGAGTGGTTTTCATTTTGTAAATCTGAGATATTTTTTTTTCGTAAAAAGGAATTTATATTCATTAAAATTTTATTAGAGGTTCTGGAAGTGAGGGTTTACCCAAGCGCAAAAATATAACTTTTTGCAATTTATTGGTAATAAATCAGTTTTTTTAAATGTAAAAAGTCACTATTTAAATCAATAAATAGTGACTTTCTCAATAAATTTAAATTTTAATATTTATTTAGGTGGAAAATTCGTGAAAACTTGCTGAATAGCTTTAATTATTTGAGCTTCTTTGCTTGCTGCATCGCTAACGTTAAACCCGTCAACTACCCCTTGCCAAACCAAAGTATTATTTCTAGTATCAATTAAATGTATGGTAATTTGTCCAATTCTATCTTCAGAGATGGTTGTATCTTGACCGATCCATCCGGGACCCCAGCCGTATCCCCATCCCCAACTGTTTTGCCAAGGACCGCCCCAAGGACCTGTCCATGGAGAATTCCAATAAGGATTATTGTTATAAACATTTACCACTTGCTGAGAAGAAGCTAAAATATTTACCAACAAACTTGGATCTGTAGATTGGCTTAGACCTTTACTTTCCAATTGATTGGTAACTGTAGAAATAATTACATTTTTATCTAAATCGTTTAATTTTAAACTATCCATCCCTTGTTTATAAAAAGCAAAGGTTTTAAACTGGGAAAAGTCAACAGTTTTGTTGTAATCGTAAGAGGTATTTATAGTAGCGCAACTGGTAAAAAATAAAAGTGCTGCACTAAAAAATAAAATTTTAAATTTCATTTTGTAAAGTTTAATGGGTTATTAATTTAAAATGATATAAAGCGAATATTATACCAAACTTTACACATTTATATTTTTTTCATAAAAATAGCCGGTTTTACAACCGGCTATCCTCTAAAAATAAATTAAAAATTAAAATTATTTTTTCATGATTTTTTTACTAACTGTTTGTCCTTGAGACTGTACTTGCACTACGTACACCCCAGCTGGCAAACTTTGAATATTTATAGATATCTCAGATTCTGCTTTAAAAGATTTAGTATAAACTTCATCTCCGGTAAAGCTAAATACTCTTAACATACCCTCCGGTATATCTGTTAACATTGCTTTAAATATTCCTGAATTTGGATTTGGAGTTACTTGCACTTGTGATTCTGTCAATTTACTATTAGTATTAATCTCAACTGCTTCAGATCTTAAATTTCGATTGATCGGTACAATATATTCTGGAGAATTTTCTATTGACTCTGCTGTAAATCTTGTTTCATCTTTTGCACAGCGAACAGAAGCTAAAGATCTTGGACGAATTATTTCTCCAACCTCTATGTAATCGTTAACCCCTTCAATCTTTACAGCCAAAGCTTGAGCATTTTGATCTCCTCCTACATGAGAATACATACTTGCTGTCCATATCGTTGCCATTTCAGAAAATCCATTGATAAAATTAGGTTGATTTTGAATATTCCCTTTCAATCCAGCAAAGGGTATTATACCTAAATTATAAATAGATTCTAAAAATTGTACGCCAGAGTAACCATTGATTGATGGATAATTGATCAATTCACCACCTAAACCTTTGATAGAATAGATTTCTTTATTCGGTGTGAATATCCACTCATAATGAAATTTAGTTACCTTCCCATCAGCATCCACTGAATCAATTTTATAAGTGTATACATCTTTCCCCATACCCTCTTTAAACCAAGGAGAACCTTTTTCTCGACCATATGAAGCATCTGGAACTCTCCAGCCCGCTGGACATGGATCGAAAGGCGATTTTTTATCCGCATGACCCCATAATTTAGGGTAGATCCCCGGTAACCAACTTTCTTCAACATCTCTATGTAAATATGTAATCGGATTTTTTATAGACTTATTTAGAACATCTATAAAATTGTTTTCCCAAGAGGTATTGACATAATTTTGTTCGTAAGACCAAATATTATCAATGGTTTTATTAAATTTCTGAGTACCATTGATAGTATTTCCTAAATATATTTTCATGGAATTATCTAAGGAAAGCATTAATGGCATAGGATCTTTTCTTCCCCACTGATAATACAAACCAAAAACTTTATCATCTGCATTTTTAGTTCCAGTTAATTTAGATTCCGTTGCTCCTAAATTACGATCCATAAAAGTTGTTGTTAAAGGAACCGTACCGGTTGAGGTATTAAAGGCTAAGAAATCTTCATATTTTTTTGAATATTTTTCTAATGTTGTGTGAGTGAAAGTTTTCTCTGTAGGGTCACTATTAGGTACCCATAAATGCCAACTCCAAAGCACTGGATCGTTAGAATTTCCCTGATCTCCATTGTGTAAAGATATAACAGCATTACCAGATTGGTTAGGAGATATCTTAACTTTAATTAGAGCATTTTGATCAGAGCCTAATAAAGAACTTTCACCTACCAATTGCATATTATCTGTCCAGTATATATTTACAGATAGTTTTCCATTCGGCATTTCTCTATTGGATAAAAATTGATTATAAATAGCAAATGCTTTATTCACTGGAATACTAATTTCTTGATAATCTGCTTTCTTAACTAACATATAGCTATTCGGATTTTCTAAACCATCCTTGAATTCCACTTTATCATTAGGCAAATACAAAGTCTTCCATTCCATTTTCGGTAAACTCTCTTTCACGCAACGTACTCCATTTAAGGCACTTGTATGTCCAGAAGTAAAATTATAATTATCTATTAAATACAATCCGTCCCAATTTTGAGAATTTGTATCTGTTCTTTGTTGAACATCTTGAATTAAACGAAAAACTTGTACATGATTAGTGGTACAATTATTGCATCCCATAGTGCCAGTCCATAAAAAAGATTGAGCGCCCTCATCTTGGAACAAGATCCTTACATTCCCAGATTGGGAATCTGGTTCCATTGTATAATGTCCGGTTGATGGATATATACCTATATTATAGTTTTCTGCATTGGTAAAATCAAATCCTAGAGCTGGATAAGCTTTCACTCCTTTAAATTGTTCAGAATGTTTTGTTAGTTCATATTCTGAAGTAAAACCATTGAATAAGCGCTTACCCCATGGAGAAGAAGTCCACCATGTACCAGCTGTCATACCTCCTGAAGGTACTCTCCATCCCGCAGGACAAGGATCAAACGGAGATTTTTGTTTTTGTTCAAATACTTGTCCCGCGTACTTGTAACCTTCCGTATTATTGCCCCACAAATCATAACTTTTTCCATGCGAAACTTCGTAACCGTATAAATCATTGGTAAACCAAGATGCATTTATTCTTGCTTGATTTGTAGCAAAATCTTTAATATTAAATTTAATAATTTTAAATGGTTCGTTTATACTTTTTTGAATATTATCTTTCGTAAAGTCTGAAGATCTTTGTTCTGATAAAGGAACACGATTAGTTAAAACATCTTTATTAGAAAATTTACCGTAAGGAAGTGAATTAATTATAGGGGTAGATCCATCTAAATAAGCCAATGCAGGAAATGGATCTTTTCTTCCCCATTGATATAATAATCCTCCTGAACGATGCCAATCATCTCCCCAAAATTTTGAAGATAAAGCCCCTAAATTGCGATCCATAAAAGTATTAATCATTCCATAACCACTAGGGTTGTTGTTGTAGGTTACACCTTGTGTAGGATCATCCGTTACCCATACATGCCAACTCCAATATATAGGGTCTTTTTTAGGATCCCCAGTAGATCCTACGTGGAAAGCAATAACGGCATTTCCTTTCCCTTTGGCTTGATTGATTTGAACTTTAATTTGAGAATTGGAGCCGTTCTGATCAATTTCAGTAGAACGTATAAGACCTTCTACATCTTCCCAATATACAGAAGAAGATAATTTTCCAGATGGGATACTTTTGTGGTCTAGGTATTCATTATTTTCCCACATAGCATAAGCTTTAGTGACAGGAATTGCTAACCCTCCGTAATTGTTAGACTTTGCTTGCTCTATATCAAAAATATAGCTATTAGGCGCATATACTTGTAATTCAAAAGGATTATAAGGGGCTGCTTCACAAATATTAGATTCATTTATTTGTGTAAATTGGTTCCATTGATTAGCTTTTTTATAACTAGATATTGTATTTTTTGGAACCGCTAATTCAACATTGCTTACAGGTACTCCACTAAAAACATTTGCTCCTAGAGTTGGAGGGGTTATAGCGCAAATAGAGAGTCTCTCCAATAGTTTCATTTCATTAAAGGCATTATTAGCGATTAACTTTACACTTGCAGGTAAAAATAATTCTTTAAGAGTTGATCCACTAAAAACCCATGTCCCAATTTCTTCTAATGATGTAGGTAATTCTATACTCCCTGTAAAATTCCAAAAAGTTCTATCTGGTATCCTTTTTAAGGAATCTGGTAAAATTACTCTTCCATTAAAGCCTGTAAATGGTGACCACACAGCTGATGGATATGCCTGTGATACGGTCAATATATTTATTAAATTACTATTGGACTTAAAGTTAAGTTCATTTCCAGAAGTTATTGTTAAATTATTAAATGCTGCTCCATCTAATGTTTTTAGGTTTGGACTTTTACTAAAATCTAATTCTTCTATTTCAGCTCCACTAAAAACCCATTTCCCAATTTCTTCTAATGATGTAGGTAATTCTATACTCCCTGTAAAATTCCAAAAAGTTCTATCTGGTATCCTTTTTAATGAATCTGGTAAAATTACTCTTCCATTAAAGCCTGTAAATGGTGTAATATTATTAACAATATTAAAGTTTACAAGTTTTGAATTTGTTGTAAATTTTAATTCATTCCCTGTTTTTATTGTTAATCCATCAAATACATCTGCTCCTATCGTCACTAAATTTGGTGTCTTACTAAAGTCTAGTTCTTCTAAAATTGCTCCTGCAAAGGCAGTATTTCCTATCTCTTCTAATGCTGGTGGCAATTCTATGCTTCCTTCAAATTTATAAAATGTTAGTGCTGGTATTTTCTTTAGATTTAATGGTAATATTACTTTTCCTTTGAATCCTGTGAAAGTTGGAACATTATTATATGTATTAAAGTTTACAAGTTTTGAATTTGTTTTAAAATTTAATTCATTCCCTGTTTTTATCGTTAATCCATCAAATACATCTGCTCCTATCGTCACTAAATTTGGTGTCTTACTAAAGTCTAGTTCTTCTAAAATTGCTCCTGCAAAGGCAGTATTTCCTATCTCTTCCAATGCTGGTGGCATTTCTATGCTGCCTTCAAATTTATAAAATGTTAGTGCTGGTATTTTCTTTAGATTTAATGGTAATATTACTTTTCCTTTGAATCCTGTGAAAGTTGGAACATTATTATATGTATTAAAGTTTACAAGTTTTGAATTTGTTTTAAAATTTAATTCATTCCCTGTTTTTATCGTTAATCCATCAAATACATCTGCTCCTATCGTCACTAAATTTGGTGTCTTACTAAAGTCTAGTTCTTCTAAAATTGCTCCTGCAAAGGCAGTATTTCCTATTCTTTCTAATGAATAAGGCAGAATTATCTCCTTTAATTCTTTCTTAAAAAATGCATTTCCAGGCAAAGTATTATCTAATAAATTTGCCCTCTCTAAATTTAAATTTTGCAGAGCCGCCATGCTACGTATGGTAGCAAAATCTGCTGCATTTAAGGTACCGGTTAAGGTAAGATCTGTAATTGTGTTTTTTTCGGATGATACCAGGGATTCTAGAGCTCCCGGCGCGGTTACTTCGTATTCTCGTGACGTTTGCCCCCAACAGAGAGACCAACTCACAAAGAATAGAAAAAATAGAAAATGATAATTTTTTCTTTTCATAAGCTTTTTTAAATGAATTTATAGTTTAGTTCATGGATGAGGAAATATATAAGAAAATTCTTACACCTTTCACTCATCCATTGCAAAATTATCAATACTATCCCATGTAAACAAATTTTTTACTAAAGAAACGTTAATAATTTTATATTTTTATATATTTCGAATGAATTTATATATCTAATCTACTATTTACCAGATTTATAGATTAAAACCTATTATTAACATTTTTTCAATTTTTTATATGGTAGTAAATATTCATTTAATGAACAGTAGAAAATTAGTTTTATAAAAATATAACAATTATTCCCCAATCATAGATTGAATAAAAAAAGCTCTTAAAAATAATTAAGAGCTTTTTTTAATTTTAATGATTATTATTTATGCATCCAATTCACCGGCAATTACATTTAAACTTCCTAAAGTAATTATAGCATCTGATAGCATTTGATCTTTGATTATTTCTGAATAGGCTTGATAATAAATAAAGCAGGGTCTTCTAAAATGTAATCGGTATGGACTTCTTCCTCCATCGCTAACCATATAAAAACCTAATTCGCCATTTCCTCCTTCTACTGAATTATAAATTTCTCCCGTAGGTATATCTACTTCTCCCATCACTATTTTAAAATGATAAATCAGTGCTTCCATACTGGTATAAACGTCTGGTTTATTCGGTAAATAAAAATCTGGAACCTCCACGTGATATTCTCCTTCTGGCAAATTTTCGTAAGCATTTTTTACTAAATTATAGCTCTCTCTTATCTCTTGTAAACGTACCATAAAACGATCGTAGGCATCTCCTGCTGTTCCAATAGGCACTACAAAGTCAAAATCCTCGTAAGAGGAATACGGATTCATCACCCGTGCATCATAATCTACGCCTGCGGCTCTTAGATTAGGTCCTGTAAAGCCATAATTTAATGCTTTTTCTGCTGAAATAGCTCCCACTCCTATCGTTCTGTCCATAAAAATACGGTTTCTTTCTAGGAGATTGGCAAATTCTTCAATTCTTGCCGGAAACTCTTTAATAAATTTTTTGATCAATTCATGAAACTTAGGGCTAAAATCTCTTTCAAACCCCCCTATTCTACCTATGTTAGTAGTCATTCTTGCTCCACAAACCTGCTCGTATAGATCATATATTTTTTCTCTGTCTTGAAAAACATACGTAAATCCGGTTAATGCTCCTGTATCTACTCCCATGACTGAATCGCAAACCAAGTGATCTGCAATTCTTGCCAATTCCATAATGATGATACGCATATAATCGATTTTCTTGGTAACTTTAATCCCTAAAAATTTTTCCATCGTCATATGCCATCCTATATTGTTAATAGGGGCAGAACAATAGTTCAACCGATCAGTTAAGGTGGTTATTTGTGAATAAGTTCTTCTTTCAGCTATTTTTTCGAATGCACGATGTATATACCCAACGGTAGATTGTGAAGAAACTACCCTTTCTCCATCCATCAATATTTTATTTTGGAATATTCCGTGCGTAGAAGGATGGGTAGGACCTAGGTTTATATGTTGCAGTTCACCATCTACTTGCTCTTTCACTATATATTTATCTACTAGGTTAGATAAATGCTGCAACTCTTTTTGATTATTTTCGTTAGACATTTTTCCTTTTTTTGAATAATTAGTTACCGACCAAACATTGCGTCATTCTTATCTGTACGGGTAGCGTCTTCCAATTCGTATTGTTTTAGGAGTGGATGGTAATCCATATCATCGCAATTTAAAATCCTTACCAAATTGGGATGTCCAATAAATTTTATACCATAAAAATCAAAAGTTTCTCTTTCTTGCCAATTGGCTGATGCATATAGAGGGGTTAAAGAATCTACTTCAGGATTTTGAATAGAAAAAAATATTTTTAGTCTAATTCTGAAATTGTGTATTAAACTATGCAAGTGATAAATTACTCCCAATTCCGCTCCATGATTGTTGGGATAATGAATTCCACATATATCCGTTAAAAAATCAATTTTTATGTTATCTTCCTTCATCCATTGTACCAATGGCAGCAAAATTTCTTTTTTAATTTCTAGGGTTAAAATTCCATCAGGCTCGTAAGCTCTTAGTATAGAATCTTCAAATTTATTTGAAATAAGTTCTAGTACGTACTGGTTATCGATAACTTTCTCTTCCATTTTCTATACAATATTACTTACGATATTTGGTAAGATTCTAGAAGATTTTTATATTCCTCTGAATCTCTTCTTCTCAAGCTTTCATTTTTAACTAATTCCTGAATCTGCATAAAACCTTCTATAATTTGTTCCGGTCTTGGGGGGCAACCAGGTACGTAAACATCTACAGGAATAATTTTATCAATTCCTTGCAGAACCGAATAGGTATCAAAGATTCCTCCACTTGAAGCACAGGCCCCTACTGCCATCACCCACTTGGGCTCTGCCATTTGGGTGTATACCTGTTTTAATACAGGAGCTAATTTTTTTGAAATGGTTCCACATATCATTAACAAATCTGCCTGTCTTGGGGAAAAACACATATTTTCTGCTCCGAAACGAGACAAATCGTAATTGGAGGCTTGAATTGCCATAAATTCAATTCCGCAACAAGAAGTTGCAAAAGGTAGAGGCCATAAAGAATAAGACCGAGCCAATCCTATTATTTTATCAAGGCTACCGGCAAAAAATCCTGGTCCACTTATTCCTTCCGGTGCTTCTACTATTTTTACTTTTTTTTCTGACATTTTTTTTATTTAATTCATCTGAATTTTATTTTTCCCAATTTAAAGCGCCTCTCTTAACTACGTAAAAGAAACCGATTAGAAAAATAGAAATAAAGGTTAATACAGCTAAAAATCCTTCAACACCAAATTCCCGAACGTTTAAAGCATAGGGGTAAAAAAATATGATTTCGATGTCAAACAATACGAAAAGTATAGCCGTTAAAAAATATTTAATTGAAAAGGGGGATCTAGCATCTCCTTCGTAAGCTACTCCACACTCAAAAGTATCGTCTTTTACTTTCCCATGTACCCTTGATCCTAGCATTGCAGATCCGATTAATGTAACTACACTAAATGCGAAAGCGACAGCTACTTGGATTAAAACCGGGATATAATCTACTGGTAAACTCATGCTAAATTATTATTTACATTATAATGTTTTGCAAATTTAGTGTATTTTCAAACTTAATCTCTACATTTTTTATAATAAATGATTACACTTATATATATGCTATTTTCCTGAAAACTTTAACAACTAAATCGCAGATATTCAGATTATTATAATAAAATCAAATTTATTATAGAATTTTATTTGTAATTAGTCTAAATAAAAATTAATTTTGCTTCAATAATTTAAACACATCTAATGAAACATATCTACACTAGTTTTAGTTTATTTTTTTGCTGTATAATTACGTTTGGACAAAATTTAAGTTCCATTCAGGGGTTTATACTAGATGAACAAGGTATTCCAATTGAAAATTCAACCGTATATATCGATGGAAACCCTTCACATAAAACCAGTGATTCCAAAGGTTTTTTCTTTATTGAACAATTGGAAAAAGGCACGCATTCCATGTCTGTATTTCACCCTAATTATTCTCTACACAATCAGGAAATTTCTTTAATATCTGACTCTTTGAAACAAATCTTTATTGTATTAAAAGCTAATAAGGATTCAATCGCTAACCATAATTCGGGAATTGAAGGTTATATTTTTGATGAGGATCATCAACCGGTGGTTAATGCAAATTTATATGTAGATGGCAATACTAATTCTATACAAACAGATCCTTCCGGTTACTTTAGCATTTATGGATTAAAGGAAGGAGCTCATAATTTATTTATTCAAAATAGTTCTTTATATTCGGAACATTTTGAAAATATTTTCTTAAGTCCTAACGAAATAAGAAACATCACTATCACTTTAAATTCCTTGGCTAAAACCGATAAAAATTTAGACGAGGTTGTAGTTTATGGAAAAAAGAAAGTACCTAACGGACTTGATATGGTTACTCGCATCCCGATTGACCCTCAAGATATGATTCAGAATATAGCAATTATTCCGGAAAAAATAATTAAAGAACAAGGAGCTCTATCTTTGTCAGACGCTACACAAAATGTAGCTGGAGTTACTTTATTTGGTTCCTACGGTGGAGTTAGAGAAAGTATGTCTATACGTGGATACAGAGGCACTCCGGTTCTTAAAAATGGGGTGCAAGTAGATTCCGATTTCCGTACGGCTTCTATTGCTTCTGATATGCAAGGTGTAGAAAGCGTACAAGTTCTTAAAGGTTCAGCAGCCTTAACACAAGGAATTGGGGACGGCTTGGGTAGCCCTGGAGGAGTTATTAATGTAGTTACTAAAACCCCTAAGTTTAAAGACCAAGGCAATATATCTATAAGAACAGGGAGTTGGGGAATGTTTAGACCTACGCTTGACTTTCAAACTGTACTAGACAAGAAAAAGACTGCTGCAATAAGAATTAATTCCGCTTATGAAAGATCTGATAGTTATAAATCTTATATAAACAAAGAAAAATTTTATATTAATCCTTCTTTTGAATGGAGACCGGACGACAAGACTAGAATAGTTTTGGAGATGGATTATTTAGATTCTAATGTTACTCCTGATATTGGCACGATTAATCTTGCTCCTGATAATATTGAGGCGTTGTTTAAAATGCCACATAATAAATTCTTGGGGTTCAAATCGGATAATATGCATAACAAAACCACCACTTATAGCACCCGATTATACAGAGACTTAACTAATCAATTAATGTTAAGACTTGCATATGCTGGATCTTCATACCAAACTGAAAGCACAGCAGCAAGTTTAACTAAAAATAAGTTTTCTGAAAATGGTGTCATTGATTACAGTAAAAGATATAGAACTTTAAATAAATCTGCCAGAGATGATAAAAATCAAGTAATCCAGCTAGATTTAATTGGGAAAGATGTAAAAACTGGATTTATGAAACATACGTTTCAAGCAGGGTTTGATTTTAAGAAAACAGATTTAAATACTACTAGTTATTCTCTTTTAGATTCTAAAGGGAAATCGGTAAAATACATTGATGTTATTGATGTCTATTCTCCTATTTCCAACGTTAAACCCACGGGGTACACTTTTGGTGACGAAAAAGTAAGTTCATCCAATACCTCTTCGTATGGATTTACAGTGCAAGATGTTGTAAGTTTTAATTCTTATATTAAAGCGATGCTAGGCGTTCGTTATAGTTCAAAAATTAGCCAGAGTAATTCTACTATTGGGAAAACCCAAGGGAATGCTTGGGATCCTTTTTTTGGTGTAATGATTACTCCTATAGAAAATATAAATATTTTCGGATCTTATACCACTACCAGCGATTTAAGATCTGCAGCTAATAGAGATATTAATGGTAAAGAAATGGGAAGCGCTGTTTCTAAACAATGGGAAATGGGTTTTAAATCTTCTTGGTTCGAGAATCGTTTATTTTTCAATGCCACTTATTTTAATATTAGAAATTCTGATTTACAGTATGGAATTACCGATGGCGTAAGTAACGTAGTTCTATATTATATTCTTGCCGGAGATTTAAAGAGAAGCGGTATTGAACTTGAATTAACTGGGAAAATACTACCTAATTTACAAGCTATTTTAGGTTATTCTTATCTAGATGCTAAGTATGAAGATAGCCCTTCTTATGTTGATGGATCTAGACCTATGAATGCACCGCATACCACCTTCAACGGCTGGTTACGTTACGCCTTTGACAAAGGAGCATTGAAAGATCTATCGTTGGGTGCAGGAGTGTATTATGTTGGAAGTAGACCTGTGAATGAATGGTCTTTAGTTGCTGACGGTCATGGTACAACCCCTGGAGTGAAACCTTTTTTAATGCCTTCTTACCTGACTGTAAATGCACAAGCAGGTTATAAAATCAAACAATTTGATATACAAGTTTTCTTTAATAATATATTTAACGAGCTGGGGTATAATTCCTATTATCGAGGCGGATTTATAAACCAAATTGATCCTAGTAACTTTGGCATTCAAGTAGGATATAATTTCTAATTTTCCCATTTACTAAATAAAGACTACCCTACTAGTTATGGTAGTCTTTTTTAAATTACTTGCACATCTAACTTAATATGAAAGAAAAAAATAAATTCAGGAAATTCATTAATGACATACACCTTTGGCTGGGATTGATTGCCGGAATCGTATTATTTATCGTATGTTTATCAGGAAGTATCTACGTCTTTAGAAGTGATATTGAATATTTTGTAAATCCAAATAAATACAATGCCTCCGACTTTAACAATAATTCACCGTATCTACCGATTGAAAAGTTAGTAGCTACACTTGAAAAAACTGAAAATGGAAAGGTTTCTTTTATAGAAATTCCTGAGAACCGCGCAAAAAATATATTGTTTGGATTGTCTAAAAAAACAACTCCTGTAAATAACAAGATCAAAAGTAAAGGCGATGAAAATATTCAACCTAAACGACAAAGACCCACCACCTATTATGTAAATCCTTATTCGGGAAAGATTGCTGGCAAAGATGGTGATAAAGCTTCTGAGTTTTTTATGATCGTAATGAAGCTCCATAGATTTTTATTATTGGATCCGAGCATAGGTCGTCCCATCATTGGAATATCAACCCTAATTTTTATTTTATTATCAATTTCAGGATTAATCTTATGGTTTCCAAAAAAGTTTAAATATTGGAAGCGATGGAATCATTGGAAACCTGGATTTAAAATTAAGTTTAAAGCTAGATGGAAAAGAATCAATCATGATTTACACAATACCCTTGGGTTTTATTCATTATTTTTACTTTTATTAATGGCTATTACTGGGCTGTGCTGGTCTTTTGAATGGTACAAAAATGGATTGGGAAAGATAATGGGCAGTGAAGTTTTTGCTGGAAGAAATGAAAAACCATTAACTTTAAAAAATACTTCAGATCAAACCATTTCTTTTGAAGAAGTTGAACGAATAGTAAATCAACAATTGCCTTACAAGGGAGATGTTAGAATAAATATACCTAAAGATTCTGCACATGCATATAGTATTTCTAAAAGCAAATCAGGCATTTTCGCAATAGCAGCTCCGGATAAGATGAATTTAAACCCATACAATGGAGAAATTATTTCTTTAGACTTATTTAAAGATAAGCCTTTAAATGTTCAAATAGTTTCATTAATCAAACCTCTACATATTGGTGATATAATGGGAACTTTCTCAAAAGTGTTATATTTTATTTGCTGCCTGATTGGAACTTCTTTACCTGTAACCGGTATAATTATTTGGTTTAATAAGATGAAAAAGAAAAAATAATTTTCACAAAAAAAACAGATTCTTATCTTAAGAATCTGCTATTCTATTTATTTAATATAAATGGTATTATAAACTAAAATCTTTGTCGGAAAATACAGGATTAATCGTATAGCTATCTACTGTTTGCGTAGCTATCTGTCCAGGTACTATGGTTTTAATTTTTGTAGCTAATTTTATTCCTTGAAAATCTTTATAGTCTGAATATTCTTTTACCATATTCTCTCCTGTCTTTAAAATTTCTTCTTTAACTTTCAACCCTGTTTTTGCATCAAAATAAACAATGGTCTCGGCATCTTTATCTTTAAATTTAATTTTATGCACTTCATTTCCATTAAGAATACTTTTACCTAAATATTCTGAATTTTCATCAGCAAAATACAGTTCAGTAAAAATACCTTTTTTTTCTCTCATTTCTTTTTCTTTATCCTGTGTAAGAGCAGATAAATTGGAAATAGGCTTTAAACCGTCAAAACCCTGAACTACTTTTTGCCCCATAAAATCTACGATAGAAATGTATTTATTAGGTACTTGGTATTTAGTAACAATGTTTGCTTTAACATCCGTTGTACTAAATGTAATTTCTCCTTTAGATTCAAGGGTTTTTATACTTTCTAATTTTTCTTTACTTCCTGCTACCGCTTTATAATAATTATTCAAAATGGATTGAAGACTTGGTTCCTCTCCTTGTAAAAAATCATTTACAGCAATTACATCTTTAAGCTTAAAGCTTGATGCATTTAATAAATGAAATGAAATGAACAGAATTATTATAAATATCTCTCTTCTCTTACCTATAAATTTATTACTTGGTTGCATCTTTTCTTTGTTTAATCATTTCTTTTAGCACACATAACACTCCATCTTCATCGTTAGTTTTAGTAACATAATTGGCATTTTCTTTTAAATAGGGATGTGAATTTTCCATAGCAAAACTAAACTTAGATTCTTGAATCATTTCTAAATCGTTCAAGTAATCACCAAAAGCCATAGTTTCCTCTTTATGAATTCCTAAAAGTCTTTGCACTATTTGAAGAGCTTTACCTTTATTTGAATCTTTTATTGATATGTCCAACCAATTCTTACCTGATACTTTTACCAAATAATCCTCTTTTAAATGTTCCACCAAAGGATATACATTTTCTTCTGACCCTTTAGTATTAAACACAGCAATTTTAACAATTTGATCGTCATTAATTGGTTCTCTAAAATTTGAAACAAATTTTCTTTTTGGATAATAAGGTGCTACAAATTTTTCAAACTCTTTTTTTTCATCTACCATATAAGCACTTTTAACTCCACACAACAAAATTTCTGTACCAGGAAGATTCTCCAATGCGTCTACTACCTTATTTATTAATTCTTGAGATAGTTCTCCTACAAAAATTTTTTTATCTCTAAAAATTACATTCCCTCCATTCTCTGAAATAAAATAGATTTCATTTTTTATTGGGTTGAAGATTGAAGCTAAACTATCGTATTGTCTACCACTTGCAACAACAAATTGAATTTGTAATTCTTTTAATTGTTTGTACAGATCAAAAAATTCAGGATTCAGTGAATAATCAGTATGGAGCAATGTCCCATCCATATCTGTAACCACTAATTTAACATTACTATAATCTATCATTATTGTACTTTTATATTATTTTTATCTATAAGCCCATTAATAAAATCTGAAATATTCATTCTTTTTTTACCTTCCAATTGAATTTCTTTTGGAAAATAAAAGCCTTCTTTTATAGCTATTTTTAAAATATCTTTTCCTTCTATTATTATTTTCCCTATTGGAAAATTATGAGTTTCTCTGCTGTAATAGCCGCTAAATATTTTAAAAATTTTTAATTTTTCATTGCCGATAACTAAATGAGTATAGGCTACTGGATAAGGACTTAAACCTCTTATTAAATTATGAATATTTTCTATTTTATCTTCCCAGTTTATTAAACAATCTTTTTTAAAGATTCTGGGTGCATATTTATATTCAACTTCTTTCTTTAATTCTTGTTTTTCGGATTTTAATGTTCCGTCTTCCAACCCTTGCAAAGTTTTAACTACTAAATGAGAGCCAAGTTCTTGTAAGCGATCATGTAATTCTCCAGCATTTTCATTTTCGTTGATTGCTATTCGCTCTTGAAGTAAAATTTCTCCGGTATCTATCTTTTCATCTATAAAGAAAGTTGTTACTCCTGTTTCATTATCTCCATTGATAATTGAAAAGTTTATTGGTGATGCACCCCTATATTGTGGGAGAAGCGAGGCATGCAAATTAAATGTACCTAAACTGGGTAATGACCAAACTTCTTTCGGTAGCATACGAAAGGCAACCACTACCATTACCTCTGGTTTTAGATTTGTTAATTCCTCTATAAAATTATTGTCCTTTAGTTTTTCAGGTTGCAATAAATTCAAATTATTCTTTAAAGCATATTTTTTAACTGCTGATTCAGATATTCTTTGTCCCCTCCCTGCTGGCTTGTCTGGAACTGTTACAACCGCTACTACTTCATAACCAGCTTGTATAATTTTATCTAATGGTGCTACTGCAAATTCGGGAGTTCCCATAAATACAACACGTAAGTTTCTTTCTTTCATTTATTAAATTTTTAAACTTAGCTCTTTTTGTTATTCTTACAAATATAAATAACTGTTGGCAGAAATGCATTCTTTATAATTTTATTTGTATGCTAATATTTAGCTAATTGCTTATATTTATAGAATTATTTTATTATATTTGCTGTCCAAAAAACAAAAAACGGATATTTTATGTATGCAATTGTAGAGATAGCAGGGCTTCAATATAAAGTTGAGCAAGATCGAAAATTGTTCGTGAATCGTTTAAAAGCTAATGCCGGGGATGAGGTTACTTTTGATAAAGTATTACTTACTGACATTGACGGTTCCGTAACAGTAGGCGCCCCAGCTATAGAAGGAGTGACTGTTGTCGCAAAAGTTTTAGACCAAGTAAAAGGAGACAAAGTAATTGTCTTTAAAAAGAAAAGAAGAAAAGGTTATAAAGTTAAAAACGGACATAGACAGCAATTTACTCAAATACAAATTGTTTCTATAGGTGGTGTTGCAGCTCCTAAAAAAGCAGCAAAGAAAGCAGCTCCTAAAACTGAAGCAAAGGAAGAAGTAAAATCAGAAGATTAATTTTAACTAAAAAGAAAATTATAGCATGGCACACAAGAAAGGAGTTGGTAGCTCCAAAAATGGTAGAGAATCTCACTCTAAAAGATTAGGCGTGAAAATTTTCGGAGGTCAAGAAGCCAAAGCAGGAAACATTTTAGTAAGACAAAGAGGTACTACTCATCATCCTGGAGATAATGTAGGAATCGGTAAAGATCATACTTTATTTGCTCTTATTGATGGTGTTGTTGTTTTTAGAAAAAAACAAAATGATAGATCTTACGTTTCTATAAAACCCAATGAGGCTTAAGTAAAATTTTTAATAATAAAAAAAACCGATAAAATTTATCGGTTTTTTTTATTATAATTACTATTAAAAAAATCTAATGGATGCATTATAAATTGTATTATTCTAAAATTACTAATATAGATACATAAAGTTATAATAATTATTGTACTAATTATATTTATAAGTAAATTAGGTTGAATTGTAAATCTTGGGAAGATTATACTGTAAATAATTACTTCAAAAATAAAATGCATTAAATATATCTCCAAAGTTTTAGTTCCAAACTTACCTATATTTTGAGGTGTAAGATTTATAACCGCTATTGAAGTAATAATGGCTAATAAATAAGCTTGAAGTCTGTAAAATAATCCTACTAGATTGGATTGAAAATATACTAGATAACTTCCTTCTCCAAATAAAGAGAGTCTATAGCGTATATCCATATTTTTATAAATAAATACAAATAAAATCATTAAATATAGAATAGAATAAAATTTATTAATCTTTCTTATTCTAACCATAGTAATTTTAGAACTAAGAACACCTAACAAAAAATAGGGAAAAAAGGTTATTAATCTGAAAAATTCAATGTTAAAGGGTAGAAATCCTAGTATTATTGGCACTAAAAAAGATATAATTAATAAATTTATAATTGAAATCCTACCTTTAACGATTACATAAATAAATCTCCATAAGAACAATCCTAATATATACCAACCTTTAGGTCTAATAAAGACTTGCAACCAGTTTTCAAATCCTAAGAACATCGATGGTATTGAGTATATGAATTGAAATATAGTAAATGTAATAGATAATCCTATAAAAAATTTCTTATATTTTTTCCAAGTAATATTTTTTGAAAAATATCCTGAAATAAATATAAACAAAGGCATATGGAATGTATACAAAAAACCAAATAAAATATGATCAAATTTAGTAGTACTAGTATCTATAGTGTGCCCAAAAACTACTAAGCATATGAGTAAAAATTTTAAAGAATCAAATAATTTATCTCTGGCCACTCTTTATAATTTAAAAATTTTTAACGCATTTTCAGTAGTTTTCTTGCCTATTTCATCAATATTAATTTGATAGATGTCTGAAAGTTTATCTGCTACATATTTAATATAAGAAGATTCATTCCTTTTTCCTCTAAATGGTACAGGTGCTAAGTAAGGTGAATCTGTTTCTAAAACAATAGATTCTAAAGGAATTTTTTTTAAAAACTGATCTATTTTTCCATTCTTAAAGGTTACTACACCACCTATACCTAAAGAAAACCTTAAATCTATAAATTCTTTTGCTTGTTCTAAAGTTCCACTGAAGCAATGAACAATCCCATATAAGTCGGGAGACTTTTCATGCCTTAGAATTTCTAACACTTCTTCAAAGGCTTCCCTAACATGAATAACAATAGGCAACTGGTATTTCTTTGCTAATTCTATTTGTTCCTTAAAAGCTATTTTTTGTATTTCCAAGGTAGAAGTATCCCAATACAAGTCAATTCCAATTTCTCCAATAGCTGCAAATTTTTCTTTTTCTAATTGATCTTTAACAAAAATTAGCTCTTGTTTATAATTTTCAGGTTTTACATCACAGGGATGAATTCCTATCATTAAAAAAATTTTATCTGGATGATTTTCTTGTAAATTCTTCATTTTAGAGTAATAAGCTGAGCTTATTGAGGGTAGATAAAATCTTCCTACTCCTTCTTCAACAGCTCTTTTTATAGCCTCTTCCCTATCTTCATCAAATTTTTCTGAATATAGGTGTGTATGTGTATCTATAAATTCCATATTTACTTTATTATTAAAGACTTAAAATAGGATTACGTATTCTCTATTCTGTTTTTTAATAAATGATATTCTAACTGCATAGATCCTTTAGGCAATAAAGGTTCTAAATCTTGTATATTTTTTAATATGTTATATAAAAATTTTTTATGCGCTATCGTACTTTCATTTTGTGCTTTATGCTGTAAGGATAGTTTAATTTTATCAATTCTTTGCATAATTGATTCCACTTCATTACTCATAAAGGAATTTTTAAATTTATTCCATATATATTGAATAGCCACCTCATTGGGATGAACTAAATCTTCTTTATAAAAACGATAATCTCGCAAATCATCCATAATAAATTCATAAGCTGGGAAATATTCACAATTATCATACAAGTCCACCACAGAATGTATGACGGATAACAATTGAGCCTTACTTCTATTATTTTCTACTAAACCATCTTTAATATGCCGTACAGGGCTTAAAGTAAATAGAATTTTCACCTTATCTTTACCTAGATCGTTAAGCATCTCCACTATATTTTTTAATGAAGTTTTAATCTGGTGTTCGGTGAGTAATAGTTTGTTAAAATTGGAATTTGGAATTTTATGACAATTAGCAACAATTATATCAAACTGCTTTAATTTGTAAATCCAAGATGTTCCTAAAGTAATAATTATTAAATCAGTATTTCTTAGAAAATCGTGAGCGGTTTGTATATTTTTATTTATTTGGTTTAAAATAGTTTCTGCATTTACTGAATCAAAAGTAGAGCTATGATCCCAACTTATATAAAGTTCTTCATACTTATATATTTCAGAACTTATGTACTCTTGATTGGAATAAATTCTCATCAACGCATTTTCAATCGCTAAGGGGTGAAATAATATTCCGAATGGATTATGATAAGTATTAAATTTATAATGTATCAGTTTTTGGGTTATTTCTGTAGCAAAGCAGGATCCAATAGTAAAAATTTTGCTATTATAATCTAATTTTAATTCATTGGTTTGATATTCAAGCTCTGTTCTAAATATCATAACTTAACTTTTTCTTATTAATAAATTATCAATAAGCGTTAAAAGAGGTTGTTTTTTCTCTTCCGTTAAATTTATTGCATTTAAATGTTTTTTTGCTTGATTGTTATATTCATTGACCAATTCTAAACATTTTCGATCAACTTTTAATTTTTTAAATAATTGAACAACGTTAGATATTTTTTCTTGACTTTCTTCTCGTATTTCATACCAATATTGTAACTCTTTCTTTTCTTCTGGATTAGCGTTTTCCTCTGCTAAAATGTATAAAATTGTTTTTTTATTCTCATAAATATCCCCTGCATACTTTTTACCAACCTCCTGCTGTTCTCCAAATACATCTAAATAATCATCCATGAACTGAAAAGCTATTCCTAAATATTTACCAAATTCATACAAGTTTGAAGCATTTTCACTTGAAGTTTCTGCTAGCAATGCCCCCATCTTCATAGAACAAGCACATAATACTGCTGTTTTACCCGTTATCATATGAATATATTCATCAAAGGAAACTTTATTTTGGTTTTCAAAGTTCATGTCGTATTGTTGACCTTCACAAACTTTCAAAGCAGTTTCACTAAATAACTGAAAGCAGGGCTTAAATAATTGTGGGTCAAGATCCTCCAACATTTGAAAAGATTTCACTAACAATGCATCTCCAGATAAAATTGCTGTATTTTCATTAAACTTTTTATGTACAGTGGGTTTACCTCTTCTTAGAGGTGCTTTATCCATAATATCGTCATGCATCAAAGAAAAATTATGAAAATATTCAATTCCTAACGCTGGTTTAATTACTTTGTAATAATCTTCTTTAAATAAATGGTAAGTCATTAAAACCAAAACTGGACGCAAATGTTTCCCCCCTAAATCTAAAATATAGTTCATAGGCTCATACAATTCTTCCGGTGCTGTATTAAAGGCATTTTTAATTATTTCTTCTTTTATTAAACCTCTATATTTTTCTAAAAAATTCATTTTGCATCCATTGTATCACACAAAGATAGTGAATATCTTTTTCCATCTTATTTTTGATATCCTCCATTTAAATATAAAATTTCTCTCTTATATTAAAATTAATTGGGTAATTTAGATTTTAATTCTAATGAAATGAATACCGACTTAATTGAAATAAAAAATGCAATTCCAAGAATTAATTTTTTTTCTTTTTCTACTCCCATTAACTGGAAAATAAAAAAAGGAGAACAGTGGGCTGTGATAGGAGCCAATGGTTCTGGTAAAACCCTACTCATAGAAATTTTAACCGGGAAATATGGATTGAAATCCGGAAAAATTTCATGTAAGGATGAATGCGGTAAACAATACTCAATTAGAAATTTTGTAAAGTATGTTGCTTTTAAAGATATTTATTCTCTTACCGATTGCAGAAATAGTTATTATCAACAACGATGGAATATAGGCTTAGAAGAAGATATCCCTTTAGTAAAAGATTTTCTAAAACAAGAGGATAATCAGGAATGGGTCAATCATTTAATTTCTACTTTTCGAATTAATGATCTTTTAAATAAAAAAATTAATCTTCTTTCAAGTGGAGAACTTAGAAAGTTTTTATTAGTAAAATCTTTAGCTTCTAAACCTGGAATTTTAATTATAGATCAGCCTTTTATAGGGCTTGATTCACATTCAAGACGTATTTTAAATGAGGTATTCAATGATTTGATTAAATTCACAGATTTACAAATCATTCTTTTAGCTTCCGATATTGCTGATATAC
Source organism: Apibacter muscae (assembly GCF_007845595.1). Classification (NCBI taxonomy): domain Bacteria; kingdom Pseudomonadati; phylum Bacteroidota; class Flavobacteriia; order Flavobacteriales; family Weeksellaceae; genus Apibacter; species Apibacter muscae. Next base: position 99,076 of record NZ_SELI01000016.1, on the reverse strand, counting down.
CACCTTTAATTACTCATATTTTACCTATAATAGATTGTAATATTTTACCTTTTCAAAATTTTACAGATTTTATCAATAATAAAGACCTTCATAAAAACTTGTTTAAGTCTAGAATTGACGATCATTTGCTTTCTAAATTGCCAAAATCACAAGTTGTAATAAGCTACAATAACGCTATTTTATTTAAAGATATAAATATTTCCTACGACAAACGAACTATATTAAATCATCTATCTTGGACAGTTAAAAAAGGGGAAAAGTGGGCTCTTTTAGGTCCTAATGGTTCTGGAAAAAGTACTTTATTAAGTTTAATTGTTGCGGATAATCCGCAGGCCTATGCCAATGATATTACCCTTTTTGATCAGCCACGTGGTACGGGTGAAAGCATTTGGGATATAAAGAGAAATATAGGTTATATTTCTCCTGAAATGCATTTGTACTATCAAAAGAATGTTTATTGCTTAGATGTAGTCAGTTCAGGTTTCTTTGATACCATCGGCTTGTATAACAAATGTACTGAAAGCCAAAAAGAAATTGCTTTATTATGGATGAAAATTTTAGGCATTGAATCTCTACATTCAAGCTCATTTTTAAATATATCCACAGGTGAACAACGCCTAGTTTTACTTGCCAGAATTTTTGTTAAAGATCCTTCTTTATTGATTTTAGATGAACCTTTGCATGGATTAGACATGGATAATAAAAAGAAAATTATTAAGTTACTCAATTTATATTGTTCTTCTGATAAAACTGTAATATTTGTTAGTCACTACAAAGAAGAAATTCCTGAAATTATTAATCATGAATTAGTATTAACGAAACATTAATTATTTATTTATTTTTTATGAAAAGAATTTCATTACTAATAATCTTTGAAATTATTATTTCTGCAATTGCTGGGTATTTAATGTCCTTAATGTCTTTTATCGGAAGAATGGGAATAAACCTTGTACGTACTGAGTATAAAGTTTTTAAAACTTGGTGGAAAACTGCTTTAATAATTTTCAGTATTCAAATTGTGTTAATTTTTATTCAATGGATCGTAAAAAGAGGTTGCACATTAAGTGCTTCACGGATAGTGTTCTTTTTTCTCTTACTAATTGGCGTACTTGGATTAGTATATACATATTATGATTTTTCAAGTGTTTTTGAACATCGCTTGATGAAAGACAAATTCCACCTAGGTGGATATTTATTTTGGATTGGATGGATTTCGTCTAATCTATATTTTTTAGTTACTCCTTACACTAGAAATAATAAAATGGTAGAATCTTAAAATGGTCATAAAAAAAAGGTTGGCTTGAAAGCCAACCTTTTTTACTTTATCTTTAAACTATGCAGAATTACGGCTTGCATTTATAATTCCAAACAGTGTTCGTACTAACATTCTTTCATATACGATTCTATCCTCATCATTCTCAGTCTCGTTTATTTTCTGTAATGCAAATTGCTGGATTACTAATAAAGGAAGCATTATTTTTTCTCTACATAAAACTGACATTCTATTGATTTCTTCCTTCTCCATTAAAACCTTTTGCTTAGAAACTTCCAATAACAAATCATACGTTAATTTAAATTCCTCGTTTAAAATATTCCAAAAATCAGAGAATTTATCATTATCTTTCATGTAAGAAGTCAATTTGAAATTACATTTTATCATTGACATCATACTATTTTGAACTAAGGTTCTAAAGTACAATGAATGTTCGTACAAATCTTGCAACTCAGACAATCTTCCTTGTTCTTTAAATTCTTGTATAGCAGTTCCAAAACCAAAATATCCTGGAACATTTTGTTTTGCCTGGCTCCATGACCCCACAAATGGAATGGCTCTCAAGTCCTTAAACTGAAGCCCTGAAGAATCTTTTTTTCTTTTCGATGGACGACTTCCTATATTAGCTTTACCGTAATATTCTACTGTAGTCCTTTCTTCTAAATAAGCAATAAACTGTGGATGATCTTTGAGTTCCTTATATTTTTTATAACTTATTTTGGACAATTCATCCAAAATATACCGATCTTTAGGACTAAGTATCAATTGTTTATTTTCAAACACTCTGTTGGATATACCCGCTGTGATAAGCTGTTCAAAATTGTGTTTGGCTTGATTTATTGATCCATATGAAGAAGATATAGTTTGTCCTTGAATCGTGAGTTGTATTTGATTGGATGCAATGGTTGGTCCTTGGGAAGCATAGAACTGTCTTGTTTTTCCTCCTCCCCTTGCTGGTGGACCTCCTCTACCATCAAAAAATAATACCTCGATCTCATTATCCTTAGAAACCTTAGTTAATTCTTCTTTTGCTTTGAATATAGCCCAGTTGGCTTTCACATATCCACCATCTTTGGTTCCATCGGAAAATCCTAACATAATCGTTTGTCGTTTTTCTCTCCTCATTAAATGTTCCCTATATAAAGGTAGATTATACAATTGTTGCATGATGCTTTCTGCATTGTCTAAACCTTCTACTGTTTCAAACAAGGGAATAATATCTAGCTCTATATCTTCTTTTTTATATCCACAAAATTCAAATAAGGCAAATACCTCCAATACACTAAAAATAGAAGTAGAATTACTAATTATATAGCGGTGAATTGCATGAACACCATTTTCTTCCTGTATTTGTTTAATTTGTTTAATGTTCCTAATGGTATCTTTTATAATATCTTCCTCAAAATCTGATTCTTGAATTAAAATATTGGACTGGAATAAAACATAAAATTTTTCTTCCTTATCCATTTCATCGTAAGATTTTTCAGAAAGATTGTACCTCTTTACAATTGCATTTAAAATCTTTTGATGAATACTACTGTCCTGCCGTATATCTAAGGAGGCAAAATGCATTCTAAATGTTTGTACCTGACGTATGAATCGATCTAATTCATTTAAAAAAATACCGTCATGATCATCTACCAAAATTCTTCTTATTTCTAAAGCTTTTTCAAGAATAATTTCTGTAGTTAAACCTTTTTTAACTCCAAAAGAATTATCGTAAATCAATTGACTTAGTTCTCTTAACTTCTCATATACTCCTCTAAATGTGAGTCTTCTGGATATTTTTTTAAGATCATTATAATAGCATTTCATAATGCTAGTTCTTAATTCTTGTGTAACTTTTTTGGTGATACTTGAAGTTACATATGGGTTTCCATCTCTATCACCTCCCGGCCAAAAGCCAAGTTCCATAATTGGTATAAAGTCTTTATTTTCTGAATAATATTCAGAAAATAATTTTTCATGCAGTTGTCCTATAGCATCGTAATACACATATCGTAAATAATAGATGATACTATTGGCTTCTTCCAATGGAGTGAGTTTATTTTTATTTATAAAGGGGGTTCTTCCTAATTGTTGTAATAAATTGTTAATCTGAGTAATATCGTTATCTTGTATCGCCTCTGTAAGGTCTGATATTATTCTTAAAACCGTATTTGGATAAAACTGTGTGGGGTGCGCAGTAAATACTACACGTACTTTAAAAGTTTTTAGTTCTTCGTAAACTTCTTTTAATTTGTTTTGCTGCTGAGCTACTTGATAAAGATTCTCTAAAGTTCCATTCTGATGGTTAACGGCTATAATTTTATCAAAAGATGCGTCTTCAACAGAATCAAATAAAACAACTTGTCTTTCTATAAATTGAATGATTCTAAATAAAAGTTCATTTTTGTCCTCTTCTTTATTTAAATATGCATATTTGTTTAAGAAAAACTCTATAATATCTTTAGGATTTTTCTCTTTATTCAATTCTTCGTTAGCCAAATCGTATAACATAGGGGTTAAAGCTCCTAACTTCCCCATATCATGATAAGGCAAATTGGCAAATAAGCTATTGTATACTATGTATTTATTTTCTACTTCTTGTCTAAAAGTAGATTCAGAAACATTTTGATCCATATATCAACTCGTTGTGTTTAATGATTTTTAAAATTCTATAATTTATACTTTTAAATGAACGACCAAAATATCCATAGAGTTTAGTTAAATTTTACTATTGTTTGAGTATATAAATATCATAATTTTTTTATAGAATTCATAATTTTAAGTGAATTATTTCAACTGATAAATTGAATTATGAACAATATCCTGAGCAATAAAATTTTACAAGTTATATAAAGAATAATTGGAACTTATGTTTTGAATTATACTCTCTGTTCTATCTTTATGAGTATCCGATAGAAAAATTTGTCCAAAATTTTCATCTAAGACTAGCTTTAACAATTTTTCCACTCTTTCCTCATCCAATTTATCAAAAATATCGTCCATTAAAAGAATAGGATTTTTCTTAGAATAATTTTTTATAATTTCTAACTGAGCCAACTTCAATGAAATTAGAAATGATTTTTGTTGACCTTGAGAACCTATCTTTTTTATCGGATGGTTAAATAACTTAAATAATAAATCGTCCTTGTGAATTCCTTTTGAAGTATAGGTGGAATTTCTGTCTTTTAATAGATTTTCTTTTAATAGATTTTGAAAAGTTGTTTCGTGTAAATCAGAAATATATTGAATATCTACGGATTCTTCTTGATTGGATAGAATTGAATAATATTTGCTAAAAACCGATACAAAATCTTGTATAAATTGTATTCTAAATTTATAAATAGTGTTTCCGTTTTTAATTAATTCATCATCATAAATTCCTAGACTAAAAGCGTCAAAAGTATTTTGTACCGAAAACAATTTTAGTAATGCATTTCTTTGCAATAGTACTTTTTGGTATCGTATTAAACAATGCAAATATTCAGGATTTAGTTGACAAATCATATTATCCATAAACTTTCGCCTAAATTCACTACCCTCAGCTATCAAATTTTGATCATAGGGAGAAATCATCACACATGGATATTTCCCTATATGTTCTGACAGCTTTTCATAAGATTTATTGTTTTTTTTTAATACTTTTTTCTGACCGGTTTGTACTAATAACTTGATGATATCTTGGTTATCCTGATTTTTAAAAATTCCTTCTAGTGAAAAAAAATTCTCTCCAAAACGCACATTGTTTTGGTCAGAATAATTTAAATAACTCTTTGTTAAAGATAAATAATAGATAGCATCTAAAACATTAGTTTTCCCCTTGCCATTATTACCAACTAAACAGTTAATTTTGTTTGAAAAGGAAAAATGTTTTTCTTCAAAATTTTTAAAGTTAAATAATTTAAGGCTTTCTAAAGTCATCCTATAGAATAGTTATCTAATTGGTGGATATTCCGTTGGATTTACTTCATGCATAATATTGTAAACTTTTTCAATAACATCATCAACTGAAGGTTTAGAAAAGTAATCCCCATCTGTGCCATAAGCCGGGCGGTGTTCCTTAGCTGTTAGAGTTACAGGTGCAGAATCTAAATACTGAAAACCTCTCTGCTCTTCAATAACTTTATGCAATAAATAAGCACTTGCACCGCCTGGTACATCTTCGTCAACGATTAACAATCGATTGGTTTTCTTTAAGCTTTCGACTGTTTGATGTTTAATATCAAATGGAATTAATGATTGAGCATCTATAATTTCTATGTCAATTCCTAAAATGGATAATTCTTTTGCTGCTTCTGTAACTATTTTCCAACATGCGCCGTAAGTCAATATAGTTATATGTTTACCCTCTTTAGTCACTTCAACTTGTCCTACTGGTGTTGTAAACTCACCAAGATTTTTTGGCAATGGTTCTTTTAATCTATAACCATTTAAACATTCAACGATCATACAAGGATCGTCCGACATCATCATAGTATTATAAAATCCAGCTGCTTGTACAAAATTCCTAGGCACCAAAAGATAAATTCCTCTTAAATAATTAAGAATACCCGCCATGGGTGAACCTGAATGCCATATCCCTTCTAAACGATGTCCTCTTGTACGAATAATTAAAGGCGCTTTTTGCCTACCTCCTGTTCTATAACGCAAACTTGCCAAATCATCGCTCATGGTTTGAATTCCATACAATACATAATCAATATATTGGATTTCCGCAATAGGTCTTAATCCTCTCATTGCCATACCTATTCCCTGCCCAATTATAGTTGCTTCTCGAATTCCTGTGTCAGAAACCCTAAGTTCTCCATATTTTGCTTGTAGACCTTCAAATCCTTGATTTACATCTCCAATTTTTCCCAAATCCTCTCCAAAAGCAATGAGCTCAGGATATTTCATCAATAGTTTATCAAAATTGTCTCTTACAATTAGCCTTCCGTCTACTAATTTTGACTCTTGATCAAATTCAGGTGCTATATATGGTATATTTAACGCTGATTTTGTTGTATCTGAATATAATTTTGTATTATAATTATCCTCTTCTCTCTTTAAATTTTTATTGAACCATGTGATAAGATCTGACTTAGCCGCTATATTTTCATCCCTTATTATCCTTAAAATCTTCCTAACAAAATGATAGATTTCTCTTTTATATGGATTAGTAATTTTTAAAAAAATATCTTTTTGCTGACTAATAAATACTTTTTTGGAACTTTGTAATTCTAATAAATTCACTAGTTGCATGGCTTCACTTTTAATGGAATTTAATGATTCTCTATACTGATTCCATGCTATTTTTTGATGTTTCTTCACTTCTTCTTTCACAGACTCCTCTAACTCTTCCAACTCATTTTCTGAAATTAAAGATCGTGAAGTGTTATTATCTAAATTTGGGACTTTAAAGTCTAATATCCACTCTTTAAATTTTTTTAAACAATCAAACTCTTTTTCCCATTGCAAACGCTCTTTAGACTTGTATCTTTCATGAGACCCTGAGGAAGAATGTCCTTGAGGCTGTGTTAATTCATCTACGTGAATAATTACAGGAACATGTTCATTTCTGGCTAACTCTTCTGCTTTGCTGTAAGTTTCAATTAATTCTGGGTAATTCCATCCTTTCACATGAAAAATTTTACAGCCTTTTTTCTCACCGGATTTTTTTTCAAATCCTTGCAATAGTTCTTTAAATTGTTTTTTGGCTCTTTGCTCCGTAGAATCAACAGAAATCCCATATCCGTCATCCCATATGGAAAGAACCATAGGGATTTGTAAAGCGCTGGCTGCATTAATGGCTTCCCAGAAATGTCCTTCGGAAGTACTTGCATCTCCAATGGTACCAAAAGCGATTTCATTTCCTTGATTTGAAAAATTGGATTGTTTTGACAATCCTTTTTCTTGTCTATATATTTTAGAAGCATAAGCCAATCCAAATAATCTAGGGATTTGTCCTGCTGTGGGAGAAAGATCCGCTGCATGATTTTTTTGTTCTGTAAGATTTTTCCAATTTCCATCAACATCTACTAAATGCGTCGCATAATGAGCATTCATCATTCTCCCTCTGGATTGTGGTTCTCTCTCCGGATCTGCATCAGCATACATTTGAGAAAAAAAGTTTTCAATTGTTATTTCGCCTGTAGCAAAAGCCAAGGTTTGATCTCTGTAATAACCAGAACGAAAATCTCCATTTTTAAAAACTTTAGCCATTGCAATTTGTGGCAATTCTTTTCCATCACCTAAAATAGCAAACTTAGCACTTCCAGACAATGCTTCCTTTCTGCCTAAAATACTACATTCTCGGCTTATTAAACAAAGTCGATAGTCTTTTAAAATTTCTCTTTTAAACTCATAAAAACTTAATGCAGATTCTAATTCCATAGAACTATTTTCTTCAACCACTACTCTTTACTTTTAAACGAACAAAGTTACAGAATTTTGCATAAAAATTCTTTCCAAAGAATGTTTTCGTATTTATACGATGTTTATTACTTATTTAGGTATTGTTGAGAATTTTTTTCAAAATCAGTTTTACATTTACTACTGCAAAATCCATAAAGTTTACCATTATAGGTAAGTGTATCTCCCAAGTGTTTGGATGTTTCCATTTCACACACAGGATCTAATTGATTTTCAACTTTAACATTTGAGAGATTATTTGCATTCTCTAGCATATCTGATTTTTTTTCGCATGCGATTGCTAAGAATACAACTGAAGATATTAAAATGAGTCTTTTCATATTGATTAATTTATAATTGAATTAACTGTTCTGCCATTGTTGGGTTAATTGTATAAAATTTTCTACAGACAATTGTTCTGCCCTAAGATTTAAAAATTCATGGTCATGCAAAGATAAGGGAACGCCTAAAACTTTTAGCGCATTTCTTAAGGTTTTTCTTCTTTGGTTAAATCCTGCTTTTACAATTTTTATAAATAATTCTGATTCTACTCCCTCAATTTGTTCTCGATAACGAGAAAGGCGAATAACTGCCGACTTTACTTTGGGGGGTGGATTAAAAACATTTTCGTGTACTGTAAACAAATATTCCGTTTTATAATATGCCTGAGTCAAAACTGAAAGTATTCCGTAAATCTTCGATCCTTTTTCTGCAACTATTCTTTCCGCAACTTCTTTCTGAAACATTCCAACAACTTCAACAACTTGCTCTTTATTTTCTAAAACTTTAAATATTATTTGAGATGAAATATTATAAGGAAAATTTCCAATGATTGACAAATTCTTTGGGACAATTTGATGAATATCAATTTTTAAAAAATCATCAACAATTTTAGATTTTAACTGTGGATAATTAATTTTTAAATACTCAACAGATTCATCATCTATTTCTGAAAGGAATAATTCTACATTTTTGTTTAATAAAAATTGAGTTAATACCCCCGTACCTGGTCCAATTTCAAGAATTGTATCGTAATTTTTATAGGTTAAAGAATCTACAATTTTTGATGCGATATTTAAGTCTTTTAAAAAATGCTGCCCTAAGTGTTTTTTTGGCTTTACTTTCAAAATATTCTCTTTTCTTTTAACATTATTTTATACCCAAAATTACATTTAAATCTATGAAGATTTTATACTTTAGCAAACATTTTATAAATTATGGCAATCAAAGCAGATAACTTAGATAAAAACAGGCTACGCTCATCCAATATTACTGTAGTTATTAGTATAGCTATGGTTTTATTTTTAATTGGGATTATTGGATTAATTATTATTAACACTAATTCTTATATTGATTATCTGAAGGAACAAATGGTTATAGAAGTTTTTTTTAAAAATGAAAAAAAATCTAACCCCAACAGCCAATCTCAGGTTCAGTACGTAGATAGCTTAAAAGGTCATCCTTACGTAAAATCTATTAAATACATTACCAAAGAAGAGGCTACTGATATTGGTAAAAAAGAACTGGGAGTGGATTCTCAGGTGTTATTTGAAGAAAATATTTTCCCTGCTTCAGTTATAGTTGGATTAAAGCCTGAATTTATTGATTCTACACATATTGAAACTATTAAAAAACAGCTGATAAAAAATCCTATTGTTGATGAAATAAAGTCTGACAATAGCCTTTTAGAAAAAATGGATAAGAGTGTTAAAAAAATAACCATTGGAATTTCTGTCTTAGCCATTATTATTTTGTTTATCGCTGTATCGCTTATAAACAACTCCATCCGTTTAAAAATTTATTCTAAAAGATTCATTATTAAAACCATGCAGTTGGTGGGAGCAAAACGTTCGTTTATTATACGTCCTTTTATAACAGAATCTTTAACTTTAGGTGTTTTAGGAGCCTTTATAGCTTTGCTGTTGCTGTTTGCTACCAACTACGTTATAACCAATGTTTTACACATTCTTCCTCCAATTATAGTTTTTAAAAATCACCTTATATTAGCTGCTTTTATTCTTGTATTAGGTATATTAATAACATCTTTAAGTACTTGGTTTGCAACATGGAGATTTTTACGCTTAAAGTCTAACGATTTGTATTATTAACAGTATAAATTTTTATTTAAAATGAAAAAAAATTCAGAAAATAAAAGTGATCTTCTTTTCGGTAAAAAAAATTATATTTTCATGTTCATAGGAGTTGCTGTTATAGCTTTAGGTTTTTTACTTATGACTGGCCCTGATGCAAATACGGTGAATGGAGTTTACGATCCTAATAGTTGGAACCAAGATATATTTAGTTTTAGAAGAGTTCGCTTAGCACCGACGCTAATCATTCTTGGTTTTATCATTGAAGGTTATGCAATAATGATCCATCCTAATCCATCCAAAACTAATAAAAAATAATGAATACTTTAGAAGCTATTATTATTGCTGTTATTGAGGGATTAACAGAATACCTTCCTATTTCTTCAACAGCCCACATGATTTTTACTGGTTCCTTGTTAGGCATTGAGGAGAATAACTTTGTTAAAATGTTTGAATACTGCATTCAATTTGGAGCAATATTAGCTGTCGTTGTATTGTATTGGAAAAAATTTTTTGATTTTAAAAAAATCAATTTTTATTTAAAACTTGTATGCGCCGTTATTCCAGCTTTAATATTAGGCAAGCTTTTTAGCGATAAAATTGATGATGTTCTTGAGAAACCTGAAATCATTGCGATCGTTCTTGTTTTGGGAGGAATTGTTCTACTATTCATCGATCGTTTTTTTAAGAATCCAACTATCCTAAAAGAAGAAGATATATCTATAAAACAGGCAATTACTATTGGATTTTGGCAATGCTTAGCAATGATGCCTGGAACTAGCAGGTCTGCAGCATCTATTATAGGTGGAATGCAGCAAAAACTAAGCAGAGAGGTTGCCGCAGAATTTTCTTTCTTTTTAGCTGTACCGACTATGTTGGCAGTAACCGTTTATTCCTTAACTCTTAAAACTTGGGAAGAAGGTGATTTAAAAATGAAAGGATATGAATTGCTATTATCAAACTCTGAACATTTTGGACTGTTTATCCTTGGCAATATTATAGCCTTTGTGGTTTCAATTTTTGCAATTAAATTCTTTGTAGGAGTGATAAAAAAGCATGGTTTTAAAATCTGGGGTTGGTATAGAATAATTATAGGAACTTTATTACTGATATACTTTTATTTTTTTCAGCATAAATAGTTTACTAGACTTTAAATTATTTATATAAGTTTATCATGCTTTATACACCCATTAAAATCTTCTTTAAGATATCTTAAACAATTTTAATTGTTTAAATGTTCTTACCTCACAACCTAATAAAATTTAGTATAAACCGTGGTTAGCTGTTTTTATAAGTGATTTCCATTATCTACGTCGTGTTCATAATCTTTAAAATTATATAAAGAAGACTAGACCTATAGTAATTACTTTTAAATCAATATAAATAAAATTTAATAACTGATTGAATCTATCAACTATGAAATCATTCCGAACTATTATTTTTCTTGTTTTATTTCTTAACTTCACTATACTTTTTGCACAAAAAGATAGCCTAAATCTCACTTTAGAATATCTACCTAATAAAAATTACACTTTTAACTCTGACATTCAAATGATTATTGAAGGCTGGGAGAATAACACTATCAATTACACGAACCAAATTAAAAATCTGTATTCAAAAATAATATCTACTGGAAATCTAAATAATAATAAATTCCCATTTTCAATAAGGTTTAATGATGAAAATAATATTGATTTAAATAAATATGAATTCAAAGGCATTTGTTCCCCCCTTGAATACCCTAAGATATCTTATGTAGTACCAACTATAGAAAATAAGGATATTGAAAACTTTTATTTGAATTATATACAAGAAGCGATTAAAGAAATTCCTATTTTAACTAAAAAGTTAAAATTAGGTGAATCTTTCACCACTAGTTCTCCATTAAAATATACTTTAAGTGAATTTTTAAGTTTAGATTTGTTAGTTCTAAAACATTATACTTTAGTTAAAATAGATTCTAATTATGCTTATTTTGACTATGAGATGAAAGCATCCATTAAGAACTTTGAATATATGGATATAAAATATTCCGGAAAAAGTTCAGGTAAAGGAAAGCTTGTTTATGATATAAATAATCATTTCTTTATCTCTAGCAAGAATAATGAATCAATATTAAATCTTAATATGCTTCATCAAGGCAAAACAAGTTTGTTAAAGATTAAAACTTTTATTAATGAGGATATATTAATTCATGAAAACTAAATAATTCTTATTACTAATCATAGTTATTTAAACTTACAAATCCATTCAATACTTTAGTTTATTTAATTTATTTTCTATTAACTTTATAATTTAAAAAACTAAATGGAAGAAAATTATTTCTTTTTAAAATATTTAAAATATGTCTGTACACGCCAAGATAAATAAGGTAACTGTTGAAACTTTAAAGAAAATGAAAGCTACTGAAAATAAAATATCAGTACTTACAGCCTATGATTACACAACGGCAACTCTAATTGATCAAGCTGGTATAGACGCCATATTGGTTGGAGACTCTGCTGCTAATGTAATGGCTGGATATGAAACTACACTCCCTATTACCTTAGACCAAATGATTTACCATGCGCAATGTGTAGGTAGAGGGATTGAAAAAGCTTTACTCATTGTAGATCTTCCATTTGGAACCTATCAATCGGATGCTAGGCAAGCTTATCATTCTGCGGTAAGGATTATGAAAGAAACTTCGGCTTCAGCCATAAAAATTGAAGGTGGAATAGAGATTAAGGAGTCCGTGAAAGCGATTGTAAATGCTGGAATTCCTGTAATGGGACATTTAGGACTTACTCCCCAATCTATCAATCAATTAGGATCATTTAAGTTAAGAGCAAAAGAAAAACAGGAAGCTGAAAAGTTAATTTCAGATGCTTTACTTTTAGAAGAACTGGGTTGCTTCTCCATAGTTTTAGAAAAAATACCTTCGCAGTTGGGAGAAGAGGTTAGTAAACTATTAAGTATTCCAACCATTGGAATTGGTGCAGGAAATAAAACTGATGGGCAAGTACTTGTCATTCATGATTTATTAGGTTTAAATCCTCATTTTAAACCCAAATTCGCAAGGCAATATGCAACACTCCACGAACAAATAACTAATGCCGTCTCTTGCTATGTAAAGGATGTTAAAGAAGAAACCTTCCCTAACCAAAATGAAAGTTTTTAGCAAAATTTCAAATTTAATATAAAATTATTATTTATAATTCATGGTTTTAGAAGATCAAATTCTCTTTGAAGACAATCATTTACTTATCATAAACAAAAAAGCAGGACAAATTGTTCAAGGTGATAAAACAGGAGATGTTTCTTTAGTTGATGAAGTTAAAACTTATATAAAAAAGAAATATAACAAACCTGGAAATGTATTTGCAGGTTTGGTACATCGTATAGATAGACCTACTTCCGGAATAGTCATTTTTGCTAAAACTAGTAAGGCTCTCAGCCGTTTAACAGAAATGTTGAAAAAGAGAGAAATAAAAAAAACTTACTGGGCAGTAATTAAAAAGACAGAGATTCCGAATAAACAAAGATTAATTCATTTTTTAAAAAAAAATGAAAAAACTAATAAAGCTATTGTATATAAAACACCTAACATAGGCGCTAAAGAGGCAATACTAAGCTACGAAAGTATACAAACCTCCAACAATTATATGCTTTTGGAAATAAATTTAGAAACTGGAAGACATCATCAAATTAGAGCACAACTAAGTAGTATAAAATGTCCAATAAAAGGAGATTTAAAATATGGCTTTGATCGATCCAACCCAGACGGAAGTATACATTTGCTTGCTAGAAAAATAGAGTTTATCCATCCCATTAAAAAAGAACCTCTACAAATAATTGCACCAGTTCCACAAAATGATAACTTATGGAAGAGTTTTGTAAATTAAAAATATATTATTTAGTAAAAAGTTCTTCAGAATTACCATGAAAGATTTTACCTTCTTCACATTTAATGGTCTTAGCTGGAAAATTTTTAATCATTGAATAGTCATGGGTAGCCATTAAAATAGTACAACGAGTTTTTTCTACAATGCTTTTTAGTAATAGCATGATATCTCTTGAAGTTTCAGGATCCAAATTCCCAGTGGGTTCATCAGCTAAAATTAATTCCGGGTGATTTAATAAGGCTCTAGCTATTGCTATACGTTGTTGCTCTCCTCCAGATAATTCATAAGGCTTTTTATTTTTTTTAGATAACATCCCAACACTTTCCAATACCTCATCAATTCTACTATGCATTTCCTCTTTATCTTTCCAACCGGTTGCTTTTAATACAAATATTAAATTTTTCTCAACAGAACGATCAGTAAGTAGCTGGAAATCTTGGAAAACTATTCCTAACTTTCTTCTTAAACTTGGAATTTGACTTTCCTTTAAAGACGTTAAAAATACATCTGCAACTTTCCCCTCTCCTTCTTTTAAGGGAATATCTCCATATAAAACTTTTAATAAAGAGCTTTTACCACTCCCAGTCTTACCTATAAGATAATAAAAATTACCTCTAGCTAATGAAAGGTTTACATTATTTAATACAGGATGGTTCTTTTGATAAACACTTGCATTATTTAAATATATAATAGGCTCACTCATTTTAAAAGTATTATTCGTATATAATGTATCTTTTACAAAGATATAAATTACTAAATAATGTTATTTCTTGTCATAACTAAAATTTTGTTAAAAAGCTTTTAAGGAAATTAGAGGTTTAAATCTAGAACTTTTAAGTATCATATCCTTCTCTCATATAAAAACATTTTTTTTAATAAAAATATGATATATATTATACTATATTAATATAATTACAATTAATTTAGTAGTTTTATAAACCTGATTAACTAAAAATACAATCATGAGCTTTAAAAATTTTCTAAAAAAAACTATTCATTATTTACTAGGTTTCTTTTTTTTCCTTGAGACCATCTTTTTTTTGGATACAAAACCAGAATCTTTTTTAAGCGGAATAATATCTCTAGCTTGTGCTTTAGTAATCCTTCCAATAACTAGAAATTTTTTAGAAAAAATCTTAAACTTCAATTTTGGAAAAGGTATTAAATATTCTTTACCTTTTATTGGCTTTATTTTTCCGCCTCTATTCTGTGTTTCTACAATTAAAAATGATGATCATTTAAATAATTATAGTAATTCAAAAATCTTTAAAAATTCTATAAATACAAATGTAAACAACTTTATATCCCAAACTTCCATTAATAGTGCTTATAATGATAAAAAAAATGATGAGGTACAAGCCTCAAATCTACTAACCTCAGCATCTACTAAAAATTCATCCTATAAAAAAGAAAATAGACCTACAAATAAAGTAAAAAAACCATATGCTTTTTCAAAAAAAATTAATAAAAGCTCTAAAAATAAAGTTCAAAATGGTTTACCAAATAGAAATTTTTCTTCTGGCCTCTGTGGACATGCTAATAAATCGGGAGGATTTTGTAAAAGAAGAGTGAAAGGTGGCGGATATTGCTGGCAACATCGATAACATTGGTGGTTTATGAATAAATTCTATTAGAATTTATTCAATTATAACTTATAATACACCAGTACAATAGCAGAATTTAAATATTATAATCCCATGATTTACAAATAATTTCTTATAATTTTTTTACAAATTTTATTATTTTTTTTTAAATATATTGAGAAATGAAAATTAAATACTTTCGGCTAATTTTTAAATGAGCAAGCTTAAGTGAATTATATAAACTAAATTGCGGATTCCAACCTTCCTTTTATTGATATTTAAAACTATAAATAAAAAAAATCACAAAATGAAAACTCTCAAGAATTGCTGATTGAATAACTCCAACAGGAATAAACTATTTTACGTAAATGAGATAGTAGCCAATCATATTATTTTTTTAATAAATAAAAGATATACTCTATAATTATTGAATAAATTTTATAAATTAATACAATCAACTAAGGATCAAAAAATGAAAAAAAATGTACTCATCACAGGAGCTAACGGTTTTATAGCAAAAAATATTTCTAAATTACTACAGGAAAATTACAATGTTCGTTTTCTTACTAGGAGAAAAACCAATGATCAAGAGTACGAATGGAACATTGATAAACAAGAAATTGATGTAAGGAGTTTAAAGGATGTAAATCATATCATTCATTTAGCTGGAGCAAATATTGGAGAAAAGAGATGGACTAAAGAAAGAAAGAAATTAATACTTTCAAGTAGGATTGACTCAGCAAAATTAATTTTAAATACGCTAATCAAAGAAAATATATCGATTGAATCTTTTATATCTGCTTCTGCTATCGGGTATTATGGAACACTCACATCAAATAAAATATTTGCAGAAACTGACAAGCATGGAGCTGATTTTTTAAGTCATGTATGTTTGCAATGGGAAAACATCGCTGACGAATTTAAAACTAAAAATATAGCAAAAAGGGTAATTAAAATTAGAACGGGGGTTACTTTATCAGAAGATTCCAACGGAGCACTGTTCAAGATAAAAACACCTATTCAATACCATCTGGGCGCCTGCCTAGGCTCTGGAAAACAATATATGCCTTGGATTCATATTAAAGATTTATGTTCCATTTATAAATATGCCTTAGAAAATATCAACCTAGAAGGTGCCTACAATGCTGTTTCACCAGAACATACTACGAATAAAGATTTAACTTATTCTATAGCAAAACGCTTAAACAAGAGAATATGGCTTCCTAATATTCCTAGCTTTTTTATACAATGGGTTATGGGAGAACGAGCAAATTTACTTTTAGAAGGTAATAGAATTTCTGCCCATAAATTACTGGAGAGTGGTTTCTATTTTAGATATAAAGAACTTGACGATTCACTTAAATCATTATTACAATAAATTTTATTCCTCATTTAAAATTTCTGCAATATCTTTAATATATACAGTCCTATTTCTTTCCTTAGCCTTAACCCCATCTGTTAACATTATACTACAAAATGGACAGCCCGTAGCTATAATATCAGGATTTACATCTAGAGCTTCTTCTACCCGCTCTATATTTATTTCTTTATTCCCTTTTTCTGACTCTTTAAACATTTGAGCTCCACCTGCACCACAACACAAACCATTTTTTTTACATCGCTTCATTTCACTCAATTCAGCTTCAAGTTTTTCAAGAACAAATCTAGGTGCCTCATACTCTCCATTGCCTCTTCCTAAATAACAAGGGTCGTGAAAAACAATTCTTTTTCCTTTATATTTTCCTCCTTCAACCTTCAATCTTCCTTCATTTAGTAAAGTTTGTAAAAATTGTGTATGATGCAAAACTCTATAATTACCACCTAACGAAGGATATTCATTTTTTAATGTATTAAAACAATGAGGACATGCAGTTACGATTTGCTTAATATCATAAGAATTTAAAATTTCAATATTCGCTAAGGCTTGCATTTGGAAAAGAAATTCATTGCCTGCTCGTTTAGCAGGATCACCGGTACATCCTTCTTCTTGTCCTAATATAGCAAATTCTACTTTAGCCTTTTGTAGTAAAGAAGCAAATGCACGTGTAACTTTTTTGGCTCTTTCGTCAAAACTGCCCGCACAACCTACCCAAAAAAGAACTTCCGGACTTTTACCTTCTTCTATATATTGCGCCATTGTCTTTATTGGTTGATTCATAGATTTAATTTTTTTTACTCTTTAGACCAATTCTCTCTATCTGTATTGTTAAATGGCCAAGGCGCATTATTATTCTCTATACAACTCATCATTCCATTAAGCTCTTGAGATACTTCAGATTTTTCCATCACTAAATATCTTCTCAGGTCAATAATTATTGATAGAGGATCTATTTGAATTGGACAGGATTCAACACAGGCATTACAAGTGGTACAAGCCCAAATCTCCTCCTTAGTTATATAATCCCCTAAAAGTTGTTTGCCATCCTCAATAAATTCGCCATTTTTATCAATATCTCTCCCAATTTCTTCAACTCTATCCCGAACATCCATCATAATTTTACGCGGAGATAATTTTTTACCTGTAAGATTAGCTGGACAGCTAGAAGTACATCGTCCACATTCAGTACAGGTATAGGCATTTAGTAATTGTATCCAAGATAAATCAGTAACCTCGTTTGCTCCAAATTTCTCGGAAATTTGATCAGAACTTCCCTCCTCTGTGAATGGATTTATATTGGGATCCATCATTAGCTTAACTTCCTTAGTAACTGAGCTTAGATTATTGAACTCTCCTTTGTTTTTAAGGTTTGAATAATATGTATTGGGAAATGCAAATAATATATGTAAATGCTTTGAATAATAAAGATAATTCATAAAAATTAATATCCCTATATAATGCAACCACCAGCAGGAACTAAAGACAATGGTTAGTTGATGGATAGTAAGATTGAATAAACAAGGACTTATTAACCAACTACTTAACGGAAAATAACCAACGATATGAATTGCATTTTTTTGTTGCAAGACTACCTCCGAAGAATTAGCCAATATTACAGCTAACATCATTAAAAATTCTACGATCAGTATTATATTCGCATCCTTTTTAGGCCAACCCGATAATTCATTACTTTTAAGACGTGGTACTTTTATGAAATTTCGTCTACTAAAAAAAACTACAACGGCTATTAAAACTAGGTAGGATAAAACATCTAAACTTGCTGTTATATAATTATAGAGGTAGGGAGATAGTAGTTGTCCTATATATCTATGGGTGTTAAAAATTCCATCTATAAATATTTCAATTAAATCTATATTGATTAGAATAAATCCAACATATATAAGTATGTGAAAAAAACCTGCTACAGGTTTAAACATCATTTTTCCCTGACCTAAAGCAATCCGCAACATCAATTTAAACCTTTGTTTAGGCTGATCGCTTCTATTTTCAGGTTTTCCTAATAAAATATTTCTTCTAATTTTAAATAAATTTCTTAAGAAAAAACCAATTCCTATAAATGCTAAAAGTATAAATATAATATTTGATATATATTCCATTATTTATTTTAGCATTGAGAATCTTTATTTTAATTTAGAGCTTGAGCAGTACTATCCACTTTTTTATTTTTCTTATTTTTATTTCCCCCACCAAATACCGAGAAATGTACATAACGTTTTGGATTCTCTCTGAAATCTACCAATAGCAAGTTCAAATTTTTAGAAGCATTTTCTAAGTTTGTATACAACTGCTTATCATTCATAAGTTTACCTAAAGAACCTTCTCCAGAATTAATTTTTGCTGTTAATTGATTTACATTACTAAGAGTTGATTCTAAATTTTTTATTGTTTTTTCAAAATCTGATTGGTTAATCTTTTCAGCTAAACTCCCGTACTGAGAAACTGTTTTATTTGTTGAAATCAACATTGTATTGACATTTGTTAACGCTGTAGTTAATGCAGCAGAATTTTGAGATAGCAATGAATTCATGCTTTTTCCAAGTTGGTTAAATTGAGCTATAGTACGATTTAAATTGTCAAGCGAAGCTTCAACAGTATTAATATTTCTATTGCTTAACAATTTATTGGTTGCTGTTAAAGTAGAATCTAAACGCAATAAAACAGAATTAACGTTTTTACTTAATGGCTTTAATTCATTCCCAGCTACATCCATTATCCCAGGAATAATAATCCCCTTTAGAGTATCACCCGGTTGTGCTATAGGTCCATCTTCAGATAATTCTAAATGAATTTCAGCCCCGCTCATTAAACTATTCTGTATCTCAGCAACAGAATTTTTGGAAAATGAAAATTCTTTATCAATGCTTAAACCGACAACAAAAGAGATATTATTATTTTTAGTTGGGATTGATTCAATAGATTCAACCATACCCACTTTTAATCCATTAATATATACACTTTTAGATTTAGACAAACCTTCTAGTTTATTATACTTAACATAATAAATCTTTTGAGATGAAAATACATCCTTACCTTTTAAAAACTGAAATAACCACCAAAAACATAGTAAAGTAACGATTACAATGACTCCTGCCTTGAATTCTTTTTTTATTTTCACTTGTATTATTTTAAGTAATAATTAGCAAATATAAAAAATAAAAGAAAAATCAAGATTTTATTTTTAACACTATACAATCAATCAAAATATCTACATCTTTAAAAAACTAATATACAAATAGTTAAATAGAACCATAAAGAAATTTATAAAAAATATTAAAAAATATTTGCACGAATAAAAATACCTATATATATTTGCAAACCAATTAAGGAAAATACGATATTTGAAACGCGAAAATAGCTCAGCTGGTAGAGCACGACCTTGCCAAGGTCGGGGTCGCGGGTTCGAGTCCCGTTTTTCGCTCAGAGTTGAATTTATTTTATAAAAATACTGATGCCCCGGTGGTGGAATTGGTAGACACGCAGGACTTAAAATCCTGTGGCCATTAGGCTGTACGGGTTCAAGTCCCGTCTGGGGTACACTTCAAGAGGATTAAATAATTGCTAGTCAATAATTTAATCCTTTTTCTTTTTACAATAAGCCGACAAACCGCCGAAAAATAAACTCATAACTATTTTTAATGTATTTAAAAGTCTGTATAAACTTAATTTAAACAGGATTTAAAATATATTCTTTATTTTTTCACCTAATCTCTTTTCTTATCTGAAAAATAAATCTATTTTTGCTCATATTTTATCTTAACTGCTTTATTTTTTAGATTATGGGCTTAACTACTATAAAAGAGGACTATTTTTATGATCCTGTTCCCTGTTATGATTATGAAGTTCGGGGAAGTTCGGAGTATAAAATTGCAGATCAGTATACGCAAAACCATTTTAGTTCCTTAGTTTATTTCAAACAAGACGAATATAAACAAGCAGAGTTTACAGTTTCTTCCTTTTCACAAACCTCCAAAGCATTGATTTATGAAATAGCACAAAATTTTTCTTCTTCCATTTCCTCTTTACATTTACAATTGAATGACATAGGACAAGTAACTAAAATTCTTAACCTAGAAGAAATACAAGCTAACTTTTTAAAAAGTAGAGTAGGTTTATTAGAAAAGTATTCTCATGTGCCTGATATTTCTGTTATCTTGGATAATTATGAAGCTAGTTTAAAAGAAGAAGAAAAGCTTAGGAAGTCTCTTTTTTATTATGGAGTCTATCGTCTTTTCTTTACAGGGATTAAAGAGTTAGTACAAGATATTTATCCCCAGAAAAGAATTACGCGCACTCGTAAATTGGATGGTTTCATTCTTTCTTTAGCTTTGCCTGTGATTGAGGATATTTTGATTGAAAGGGTAAAGGATACCTATAAAGTTATGATTGAGGGAAGAATTGATTTTGATAAATTGGATAAGAATATTTTTATTGATGCTTGTCGTTTTATGTATGGAAAAGAAATTACTTTTTCGGATATTGTTTTTTCGGCTAAGGAATCTTATGAGTTAGATTATAATTTCATTTTCTTAAGGGGTTCTTATAAACATCTTTTTGAGATTAGGGGGAAGTTGTTAAAGAGGGATGAGTTGAGTTTTCATTCTAAAAAATTCAGTTTTGTCTGAGGTTAATAAAAAATATGTGCCTGAGGGGGTATTCTTGGTTTGTGATAAGGGTACGATGGTTACTCAGTTAATTGCGGATGCTAGTCGTAATGTGAAGATTTATGGGGCTAAGCAATGTGTGGATACGGATAATAGGTTTGGGGTGAATATTATTCCTTTTGGGGGTTGTGCTACTTGTGGTACTTGTAAATTTGCTTCAATAGAGTGGACAAAGGTAAAACAGGGTGGTGTTCGGGTAAATAAGGCGATTCCTTTGCTGGAGCATTCGGAGGGTATTTGTTCGGTAGGTCAAGGTAAGATTAGGATCTTTATTGATGAGTATGAGGCGGATCTTGCCAATGAGAATAATAATGAGAGTGCTTTTGCAATGGAAAGTATTTCTTCTTCTATATTGGGGGAGGCTTTAACTTCGCCTTTTGGTAAATTGATTGATTTGTTTTGTGAGGATAATGATAAATTTACGGAAGGGGTGGGTCGTGGAGTGAAGAAAGGAATGGAAGGCACCTGGAACTTTTTTACTTCGGATTTATGGAAGGCGGATACTTGGAAGGGCATGGGTAAACTGGCGGTTATTGGAGCTTCGTATTCTTCTCCTTTAACGGGTACTTTAATGGGGGATCGTTCTTTGGAACTATTGGATAGTCAGTTTGGAACGGATTTTAAGCAAACGAAAGATGCCCTAGTCGATGGGGTAAAGAAATCTGCTGGGAATGCTTGGGAAGATGTAAAGAGGGGAAATATGGGAGAGATTGGGGAATCGGTGGGTCAATTGGAATATGCGATTGCGGAAGCATTGATAGGTTCTAAGGGGGCTGGTTTGGCGGTTAAGGGTATTTCTACGGGGGCAAAGGCTTTGATTGGGGCGGAACGGTTGGCGGAAATTGCTGCTACCTCAGCGAAATGGATGAGTAAGTTGAAAACGGGAGCTTTGGGACTGGTGAAGGTGGGAAGTAAACCTATATTATTTAGCTCAGACGAATTAATGGGAATAGAAAAAGTTTCAAAAGAATTATTGGAAGCTATGTCTAAAAAAGGTAGAAGGATAGAAATTGCGACAGAGGGTTCAGAAGCTAAGAGAATGCTTGATTATTTTGGAGCAGAAGCTAGTGCAGGAGGCGAAGATATGATGAGTATTTTATTAAGAGAAAACCCTAGTAAAGCTGCTGCATTAGAAGAATTTATGCATGGAACACAACATAAACTTGGTATTATTGATGACATTGGTAGACAAGAAGCTGAAGGTCACGTAAAAGATTTTATGATTAGACATCAAAAATTATTAGGTTTATGTGATGAAGATGTTCAAATATTACAAAAACTTAAGGATATGGGATTATAAAACAAAGTGAATTATGAGAGTTAAAAAAATATTTTTTCTAGAAAATGGTTTAACTGTTTTGGTAGTTAATAGAAACGAGTACGACGAATATTATTCTAAAAATCAAAAATGGGAATTATACCTTAATGGAGGTCGATATGAAAAATTAAATGATTTAAAGGAATTATCTTTATTAAATCAATCCAAAAATTTGGAGGAGATACCTTTAGAAACAACAACAGGACTAAATAAATTAAAGGAAATTAATTTAGAGTTTAATAATATTGAATTAAAACTATTTAAAAATTAAAAAAAATAAAAATGAGTGATTTTAGTAAACATGAACAGTTAATAGACTTTTTAAATAAAAATTATAGTAATAGAAAGTTTAAAAAATTTAATGAGCATAATCTCTCTGGAGATGTTGATTTATTAAATATTGATGATATCAATAATGCCGTTGTAATATTTACAGATGTATTGAATTTATATTCAGGTTCTGTTGGAAAATATGATCTATATAAGTTGATGCAGGAATATTTAACCAATGTAGAAAAAAGAGATGCTATAAATAAAATAATTAAAAAATTATGATTAATAAGTGTTTAAAATCTTTAGAAGAATTAAGACAACCAAATTTTAATAGTGACTCAGACATAAAAATATGGAAAAACGATGCTATTGTTATAATAGATATGATTTATGGAGAAGGAAGTAAATATGAAGAACAAATTATAAAAAAGCATGTGAATATTTCTCTAACACTATTTGGTAATATTGATAATAAATGAAAATAAAAGCAAAAACTATTTAATGATTTAAAATACATGAGATCTATTTTTTATATTATAGGAGCAATAGTGAAGTTTTTTCTTGATTTTATACGATGGATTTTAGGAATAAATCATTCAAACAAAAAGTATAAACTCAGAAAATATTCGAATAAAGAACGTTATCAATTTTTAGAAAATAAACGTATTAGAAATGGATATAAAAAGGGATGGCTCTACTATAGATGTAAAGAAGAAGGTCTCATGAATGAATATTATAAATACAATAAATAATTTATAGTCCAATCAAATACAAATAAAAATATGAAATTAGTTGAGCCTGAAAATTATATGTTATTTTTTAGACAACTTTTCAATTAAAATATCCTTGTCTTTTAGCATTTGTTTATAAAGTTCCTCTTTTTCAGTATATAGCTCAACAATTTTATCTATCGGATTAAAATTACAGTTGATAGGATTATTATTTAATAAAAAGGAATTTTCTACCTTATCATTAAACGTATTAATATAATTTACAGTAGCCTCCTCATTCATATTCTTAATAGCCTCTACAGGTACTTTTAAAGCTGTAGAAACTTTTTCTAATACCTTTTCTTCTAATTGCTCTTTTTGTTCGTAATCGGATACAGTAGACTGGGTAACCCCTAAATCAAAGGCTAGGGATTCTTGTTTAATACCTAACATTTCTCTTAGTCTTTTTATATTTCTTCCTTGATGTACTTTTTTAGGGGCTGTTTCTGTATTCATAACCAAAGTATTTTAGCAAAAGTATGAAAAATACTATAAAAAACAGAGTGATATTTTATTGTAGGGCAACCATAAGATAAAGGGCTTATCTATAGTATATTACCTCCTCTTGTATTTTCTTTGCTATAAAATTTTAGGTTATGGTTAATGATATGGATATACTGGAAAAGGCTAAGGATTATCTAACTACTTTAAGTCCAACCCATGAGGGTAAATATATGCTTAGGGTTGAGATTGATGGTTATAAGCATTTGGGTTTTATTTTGCTTTCTATTTTAAGGGCTTGTGAGAGTTGTTTATTGGCTAGGGAAAGAAATGTTGCTATAAATACGGATTTGGATATTTGTAATTTGCTTGATTTGGCTAAAAGCCTTATCCCCTATTCTGAACTGGAGTTTTTGGATGAATTGAATTGTTATAGTAAGGAAAACAAAAAAGACACCTAGTTTTTTAGGTATCTTTTTATTAGGGATAGATTTATTTTTTTATGACTTTGTTTTTTGGTTTTAACTGGTTTCTTTTTTCTTTCCAGTTTTCCGCACTCATATAGTTTTGTACGGTTCGGTAACTACAATCTAATAGTTTGGCTATTTCTTTGCTGTTTAAGCCTAAACAGTAATATTTAAAGGCTTTTTGGGTGTCTAATTTAAGTTCTTTCATACTAAAATATACTTTAAATGGTAGTAAATTAACGTTATTTGTTGTCATTTTGAGGGTTATACAACGTATGTTGTTGAGGCTATTTGTTGCGTACTTTTTAGGGGCTTGATTGAAGTACACCCCCCCTATTATTTTTTTAATTGTTTAAAGTGTTCTTTGTGTGCTTTTGGTTGATTAGGGTTAGTTGTTTGATTAGTTTTTTTGCTCTGAGACTGGTAAGGGTAATTATTGGGCTGTTTTTTCGGATTCCTTTTATTTCTATTTGTTTTATTTTGTTTATCCATTGGGCAGGGGATAATATTTCAGACTGATGAAGGGTTTCTGTATAGGTTAGTTTTTTATTGGTATAGGTTATGGTAAGCCAAAGGTTATTTTTGGGTATTTGTTGTATTATTCGGTTGAGGTTTTTTATTTGGGTTATTTTTATTTTTTGTCTCATCTTTTTTCTTTTTCGGGTGTGGTATTGGTTGTTGCATTGTTTGGAGCAGTATTTTGCATGGGTATTTTTATTTTTTAGGGATTGATGACAAACAAGACATTTTTTTATATGTTTTTGGGTTTGTTTTTCAGGCTTTTTTTGTTTTATGTTTTCTAGTAAAAAACGGTCTTTATTTATATTCTTATTTTGGGTACTTATTAACTCTTTATCTAAAGGGTTAAATGGTGGACATTTTATTTTTTGATTGGGCTTATCATTTTGTACTGTTTTTAATGGGATAGGATTTGTTAATTGGTGGACAGTTTTTGGCTTCAATTTTTCTAGTTTTTCTTTAATAAATGTGGTTATTATTTGTTTTTCTTCTTTATTTTGGTAGTGGTTACATATTTTTTTATAGGCTTGTCTGGCTCGTAATCGTTGTTTTTTTTCTTTTAGGCTGTCCCAGTATCGGGGATCTATAAATCGAAGAAATTTTTTTTGTGTTCGGTCGGACATGGTTTTATAGTTAAAGTCTTTTTCATTAATGTAAAGGCATTCCGCCCAGAGGTTAAGTAAATGGTTTGCTAGATACTTCCATATTTCAGGTTTTTTCAGGTCTGCGAGTGTATGAATATTCAGGGCTTTTACGTACTGCATTTTTTTTACTTGTATTTCTATTCGGAGGAGGTTGGGCTGATTGATTTTTGCTTGGATACTTTTATTATATATTTTCAGGGTGTATTGTTGATAATCTGCTATATATCCTATGTTTTGTCTTCCTGTATACATAGTGGAAAAGCTATTGCTTTTATAGGTTTTAAGATGGTTTAATGCGGTTTTTACTGGAAAAGGCAGGGTTATGTTGATTCCAAATTCAAAGTTTTTTAACTGGGCTTTTTCGGGGTTTATTTTTAATTTATTTTCTAGGTCTGTCAGGGTGTTTTGAAAGGCTTGATAATCATAATCATAGGCATTATCTAGTCCGTTATTATGATACTTGGCTATAGAACCGTGTAAATAGCAATTATCTTTATTTTTTATAATGGTGGAGGGTTTTATTTCTAGGTATAGGGCTTGGTATTGGGCATATCGTTTTTTGTTTAGTATTTCTCCTGTTTGTTCGTTTATTATGGTTATAAAGGATAGATAGGGCATCCTTTCCCATGTTTGGGGGGAAAGGTCTTCACAATATATTTTTATGCCGTCTATCATTGGAAAAGGGATATAAAAAGGGCTGTACAGATACTTTAATGTATTGTATTTTAGTTATTTAATGGTTAATAATGGGTTAATCTAAGTAGGATTCTATTAAGGTATAAAGCTCCTGTATTTTGGCTAGTATGGCTTGTTTTGGATTAGGGGCTTGTATGTCTTGGGCATGTAGGTTTAGGATAACTAGTTCATCTAATAAGATAAATAGGTATTCTTTATTGTTGACTGGTTTTTTGTAAGGCATTGTATAGGTCTGTTTGTTTATATCTTACTCTATTTCCTATTCGATAGCTTTTTATTAAGCCTTTTTTTGTCCAATCGTGCAAGGTAGGCAGGGATATTTTTAATAGGTGGGCTACTTCTTTGCGTGTTAATAGTAAATGGGTTTCTGATTCTGTTGCGTTTTTTTCTTGGGTTTTGGTATGGGTTAAGTTTTCGAGTTTTTGAAATAGTTCTTGGAGGCTTACTCCGTTTACTTTTAGATTTTTAAAATCTATTCCGTTTACTTCTAGGTTTACTTGTTTCATGGGATATTTATTTGGTTTTATTTGTTGGTTACAAAATTAATTTGATTCCTACCCTCTTGCAAGTACGTAAAAGACTCTGAAAAACAAAACGTACCCAAATTTTCGCGCGCGCACGTGTTTTTGAGATAAAATTTAGTGTAATAATAACATAGACAATACTTTACAAGTTTTTTATCTGTTCTTAAGGGGGTATGAATTTGCATTTAAAGCTATTTAAAGTGTAAAAATGTACCCTTATACCCCCTCGAATGTGTTTTTTTTTACACGTTTTTGTAGCTCTAATTTCTGAAATTTAACATAAGTTTAACATAAAACCTCCTTTTATGGGGGAAAAATAAAAAAATATTAAAAAAACAAAAAGTACTTTTTTATATAATTGATATTCTATTAGTTAAGTGTTTAAATTGAAGATTATAAGGCTATTAAAGTTATATTTTTAATAGGGCTATTATTCGTTCAATTTTTTTAATAATATTCTTATTTTTCTTGAAATTGATTCTATTTAACTAAATGTAATAGTCAGGAGTACAACTATGAATATTTTTAATTATTAGAATAGAATTAATAATAACAAATACTAAAAAAAATACTTATTATTATAATTTATTTTAATAAATTATAATAATAATTACATATTATATCTATATGGCAAAACCAACAGTTTTTATTAGTTCAACATTTTATGATTTAAAATATATAAGAACGGAAATAGATCAATTTATTGAAAATCTTGGTTACCAACCAGTAAGAAATGAAGAAGGAGATATTCCTTATGGAAAAGAAGAAGCTTTAGAGGAATATTGCTATAAAGAAATTCAGAATATAGACATTTTAATTTCAATCATAGGAGGGCGGTTTGGCTCAGAATCAAAAAAAACAAAAGAAAAATCTATTTCTCATTTGGAATTAAAATACGCTCTTGAAGAAAATAAACAAGTTTACATTTTCATTGAAAAAAATGTAAATGCTGAATATGAAACATATTTATTAAATAAAGAAAATGATATTAAATTTAAGCATGTAGATGATGTAAGAATATATAAATTTATTGAAGAAATAAAATTATTACCTAACAATAATAACATCAAAAATTTTGAAACAAGCTCAGATATTATAAATTATTTAAAAGATCAATTTGCAGGATTATTTCAAAGGTTTATGCAAAACCAGTCTAGAATAAAAGAAATCAGCTTAATAAATAAATTGGAAACTACTTCTAAAACTTTAGATCAATTAGTTAATTATCTTAGTGATGAAAATAAGGAAAACACAGAGGAAATTAATAGAATTTTAATGATACATCATCCATTAGTTGAAGAACTAAAAAATAAATTAGATATTAAATACTTATTTTATATACAGGAATTATCTGATTTGGAGGAGTTATTAAAGGCTAGAGGATATAAAGATGCTGGTGAAAAAGATGATTATTTTCTGTGGAATAAAAAAATTAGGGATAAGATTAAAACATTGGGTGTATCTAAGTCATTATTTGATATTGATGATAAATTAAAATTTTTAAAAAAGGGTGATTGGAAAGTTAATTATGTATCTGTTAATATTGAAGAAGAAGATGATGATTTACCTTTTTAAATAAAAATTATATTTTTAATACAGTATTAGTAATATCGTTTTATCTTATTTATTTAAAATATTTTTATTTTATTATTTTTAACATAGGTTTTAAGCCTTTTTCTTTCATACTTTTCTTATAGAAGTTTCTTAATACTTCTGCATTTTCTGCATTAGTTTTTTTGATATAGGTCAAAAATTGGGTTTCGGTGGCATGTCCTGTAATAGACATTATTACAGGGGTAGGAATTTGACCGTATAGGTTTGTAGCAAAGGAACGTCGACAGATATGGGAGGTTATAAGTTCGTATTTGGGATATGTGCCTTTTTCTTTTCGTTTGGTTTCTTTGTTGATTTTAGCTCCTTGTACTTGTTGGGTTAAGCCTGCTAGTTTTCCTAATTCTTTTATATATTCATTAAATTTCTGTTCGCTTATGGCTTTGGGTAAATTTCCGTTTCGTTTGGCTAGGGTTTGTTCTATATGGTTGTTAATGGGTATTTCTGCTATTTTTCCTGTTTTTTGGGCTTTAATTCGTATGGTATCGTCTTTTATATGGGTTAAGTCTAATCGCATGAAATCGGATACTCTTAGCCCTGTGTTTAATCCTATAATAAAAAGGTCTCGTACGTTGTCTAAACGTGGATTAGTGGAAAGGTCTAGGTTATAGATGGTTTCTATTTCTTTGATGGTTAGGTATATATCTTCTGTTTGTTCTGATAACCCCATAAATTCACTGTTTTTATAGTGGTTAGATATGGGCAAGCCTTCTAATGCAATTTGTCCACAAAAGAATTTTATTTTACCTATATATGTTCCTATGGTATTTAGATTAACTTTTTGTATGGTTTTACAATAGTCTACAAAGTCATAATAGAAATTCATGGTTATGTCTTGATGTAAGAGTTTCGTTTTTTTATATTCTTCATACATAACTAAGTAATTTCGGGTAGTTACATATTTTTTTAATGTACTTTGACTTATTGGTTTGCCTTTATATAATCGTTTAGAAGCTGTTTCTATAAATTTGGTAACCCAATCGGTATAATAGGTTTGTTCTGGTTTACTTTCGTCTACTCTATTAAAGAAAACAGAAACTTTATTTTTAAGCCACATTTTAGATATAGGTAATCCGCTGTTATACTCGGTATTAAAATTTTCTATAATGTATTGTCTGAGGTTTGCTAGGGTATTATTAATAAAGTCTTTGTCTTTTGCTGTTACTTTATTTCGTACGACTTCTTTTTCGTTATTCCAATCTTCATATTTTACTACCAATTCGGTGGAGGTTTTAAAGTCATATTTACGACCATGCCAAAACCTCAAGTGTATAGTGGAATATGGATTTTTTTGTTTGGTTATATAAAAGCGTACTTTCATGAAATAATTATTTATTCAAATTTAATAATAAGCCGACAATTTGCCAACTTTTATTTGATTTAACTTAATTTCTTTTAATTTCGACTAATTATTTAACCTACTTAAATTAAGGATTAAAGGCTTATTAGGATTAAGTTTATAGAGTATTTCATAAAGTTAGTTTTGCTCCCGTCTGGGGTACTAAAAAGCTTCTAATTGAAATAATTAGAAGCTTTTTTTTATTAAAAAACTTCATAAGATTATTATTACTACTAAAATTTCACCTAAATATTATTTGGGAAATTTAAAATTCTTTTACTAAATTTTACACATGAAAGACCATTTAGATGTTTTAAACTATTCCGGTATATTTTTATCTTGCTTTAGTAATAATCAAACTTCTTGTGTTCCTACCCTCAAAGACCATACTCTTATTTATTTATGCTCGGGTGAACATATCATTGTTGAAAACAATAAAAAAATTATATTAAAACCTGGAGAATCTGCCTTTGTCAGAAAAAACCACCGTTTAACGATGTTCAAAAACTATGGAGAAAATGGGCAGTACAAAGGTATATCAATCACTTTTCAACGAAAGTTTTTAAGAGAGTTTTACAACGCTCAATGGAAACACCAAAAATTACAGGAAAGCATCACTCCCACCCATCAAAACATTTTCAAATTAAATAACACTCCTGATCTAAAAAGTTTATTTGAGTCTCTTACGCCATATTTTGATTCCGGCGTAGAACCAACGAAAGACCTAATTCAATTAAAATTACAGGAAGGCATTCATATACTTTTAAAAACAAACATGAATTTCTACCCCATTTTGTTTGATTTTACAGAACCTTGGAAAATTGATATTCTTGAATTTTTAAACGAAAACTATACTTACGATCTATCGATCAGCGAAATAGCCTCCTATACTGGTCGTAGTTTAGCCACCTTTAAACGAGATTTTTCAAAAATTAGTCATTTACCTCCACAAAAATGGCTAATTAATAAACGATTAGAAGCTGCCTATGAAACATTAAAGTCTAGTAAAATTATGGTTAATGATTTATACACTGAAGTCGGTTTTAAAAATTTATCACATTTTCAAACCGCTTTTAAAAAAAAATATGGCTTTACTCCGGCAAGTTTTCATAAATCCGGTTCTATGAAGGGATAGTACTAGAAAGGGTATAAACCTTTTAAAGTCTACCGAGAAAAAATTAGTATTGCTTCTCTGTTAAGTATTTCCAGAAACGTTTAGGCATTTGCTGCCGTTGAAGCTTAAGATTGATGCGTTCTTTAATGGTAAGAGCTTGAAAATAACCTTTCCATAATTTTTGAAAACGTTTTTCATCTTCAGCTATTTGGTGGTCCTCCAGCTTACCATTGATCCATTGAGGATCCTCACTAAACGTAATTTCCTGAACGCTTTTCAAATCGTAATAAAACCCATATTTACGCTTGATATCATAGATTACCCACTGTTGATCTGCAAAACGATCCTTAAAATGATTAATCACTAAAGGTAAAGCATTGTGTGCGGGAGAAATGGGTGCAAAAAAAATGGAATCTGAGGCTTTTTGAAACCGTACAAATTGTTCTAAATGATGCCTTTCTCGGGTCACTTTTTTAGCAATTTGCGCAATTTCTAAAACATCTTTATCTCCAAAATTGGTTTCCATTCTTGTAGAGCTATCGATAGCTTTATGTATGTAACGAAAAATAATTTCATCATTTCCTTCAATTTCAGACAACCATGCATGCATCAACATTCTACAAGCGCGCTTAGATATTTTTTTTTCTAAAGCCTTCCACACTCTACCCGCTTTCTCCGTACTTGTAATAATGGTAAAAGTACGTTCCGTAAACAAGGGCGCAATATCTCCTTCCTGCATTAATCGATCCGGGAATTTTTTATACTTGTAAGAAATGAATACAACCGTTAATAAACCTTCAAACGTTTTATCATAAAAATAAACCAACATATTTTATAAATTATACTGGAAAAATAATTGGCAATTGACCGCTGGCAAAAGTTTTCTTTTTTGGCTCCGTTAAAATACTTCTTAATAATTTAGGAGTGGCTTCATGTATGGTGTAATTGGGTAATTCATTACAAGTAATAAAATATTGTGCTTTCTTCATAACTATTCCCATCTTTCTTAGCTGTGTTGCTGTGATCTTACCATGCCTACGAGACATAACTATTAAACGAGCAGACTTCACTCCTATCCCGGGTACACGTAAAATCATTCCATAATCTGCACGATTTACATCCACAGGAAAAAATTCCGGATGACGCAAAGCCCAAGACAATTTAGGATCAACTTCTAAATCTAAGTCCGGGTAAGCATCATTAGCAATCTCTTCTGCCTTAAAACCATAAAACCTCAACAACCAATCGGCTTGATACAATCGGTTTTCCCTTACTAAAGGCGCTTGTTTAATGGAAGGTAAGCGAGTATCATAATTGTTAACCGGAATAAATCCTGAATAGTACACGCGCCTCATGGTGGGGCGTTTATATAAAAGAGAAGAAATATGTAAAATATCCTTATCTGTTTCGTTCGTTGCACCAACAATCATCTGTGTACTCTGCCCAGCAGGCACAAAACGTGGGGCTGAACGAATTCTTTTTCGATCCTCAATATTCTCCAATACTCCTTGTTGAATATACTTCATGGGTTGAAAAACACTGGTATGATCCTTTTCAGGAGCTAGCAACTTTAAATTCTTCTCTGTGGGAATTTCTAAATTTACACTCATCCGATCTACATACAAACCTGCCTGATTTACTAGTTCCTGACTGGCTCCAGGAATACTCTTCATATGTATATACCCGTTAAATCTATGGAGGGTACGCAAATCTTTAACTACTCTTAGCATACGTTCCATGGTATAATCCGCATTCTTGATGATTCCGGAACTTAAAAATAAGCCTTCAATATAATTGCGGCGATAAAACTCAATGGTAAGTTCTACCAATTCTTTTACACTAAAAGAGGCTCTTTGAATATCATTGGTTCTACGATTGATGCAATAAGCACAATCAAAAATACATACATTGGTTAGTAAAATTTTTAATAAGGATACACATCTTCCATCTTCGGTATAACTATGACAAATACCCATTCCCCCAGCCGTATTGCCTAAACCTCTCGATTTATTATTTCTAGCAACTCCACTGGATGAGCAAGACACGTCATACTTTGCAGATTCTGCCAAAATTTTTAATTTATCATAAACTACATCTTTCATACTATGTATTAAAATATGGGATTTAAAAATTAATCTATAATCTGAAAAATATTATATAAAAAAATATTTTTTTATAAGACTTTGATTAATGTATTATTTTCATTCTTAGGTATTTAATTCAAAAAACATACTAAACTTGTCTTACAGAATAATTTATACCATAAAAATTTTTGTATCTATAAAAAAGGAATTATACGTATGTACAATCTATAGGCTAAACATTATTTGAAGCTCTTATTTTTAAACTTTTACCATTTACATTTCTTTGCCATTAACTAAAATGCTTTCCTTGGTTGGGTTTATAAATTTCGGTCAATATACCCTGGAACTATTTCAATATCCACTTCCCCAATTAACAAACCCACATTCATTCCTTCTTCTGCTGTACTTGGTCTTGTTCGGCTAAAGCCAATATCTAACCCTTTAATTGTTATCGATTTAGAAATTATATTTCCGAAAGAATCTATAAGACAAAGAGTATCTTCAATACTCACATTACCCTTACCAATTCTACCTGTTAAAATAGTTCCTCACCCCGGAACATTAAACACTTCAGTAATAATCATAAAAAAGTTATCCACTCTATCCATAAATTTTAACTGCAAATTTAAACTATTGGAAGTTCATTAGAGTTCCCTTAAGCTTCTCAACAAATTTTTTTGAGCTTTAAAACAAAATTTTAAACTTTTTTCTGGTCTACTTTTGTCTAGTAAAATTTTAAGAAAATCTATGAGACTTTTAACCCTTGTATTAGCTTCCATTCTTTTATCATTCGGATACATTCAGGCTCAAAATAAAAACAGTAACAATCTAAATTTTAAAAACATGATAAATTCAGATTCATACACCTTTAAACTAAGCGATAAGGTAACACGCGAAAAAGTAACATTTAAAAATAGATACGGCATAGAACTAATGGGAGATCTTTACATCCCTAAAAATCACAGTGGAGAAATGGCAGCCATAGCAATTTCCGGACCTTTTGGTGCAGTAAAAGAACAATCCTCAGGCTTATATGCCAACCAAATGGCAGAACGCGGTTTTATAACCCTTGCCTTCGACCCCTCCTATACGGGTGAAAGTGGTGGTGAACCTCGCCGCATATCATCCCCCGATATCAACACCGAAGACTTTAGTGCAGCTGTTGATTATTTAGGACTGCTCAGAGACGTAGATCGTCAGCGAATAGGTATCATCGGTATTTGCGGATTTGGTGGATTTGCCCTTAATGCCGCTGCCATAGATAAACGCATCAAAGCTGTAGCTACTGCTAGTATGTACGATATGTCAAGAGTAAATGCCAAAGGATACAATGACTCAATGACTAAAGAAGAACGCACACAACTATTGGAGCAAATGAGCCAACAACGCTGGATCGATGCAGCCAATGAAACTTTGACTTTCAAAGAAACAGGACTGCCTGACTCGCTTAAAGGCGATGAACCTCTGTTTGTCAAAGAATATTTCGACTATTATAAAACACCCAGAGGCTATCATCCACACTCCATCAACTCAACCGGATCATGGTCGTTTACCAATCCGGCGACCATGATGAATATGCCGATAATGACCTACATCAACGAGATTTCGCCACGTCCTATTCTACTTATTGCAGGTGAAAAGGCTCACTCTCGTTACTTTAGCGAAGATGCTTACAAAGCCGCAGCTGAACCTAAAGAATTGGTAATTATACCCAACGGAGTACACGTAGACTTATATGATCGTGTAGATATAATTCCCTTTGATAAACTAGATGCCTTTTTCACAAACAGTTTAAAGAAATAATACACCATGAATATATTGGATCGAATGAAAAGAGGGGATCTGATCTTAGAATCAGACCCGGAATACCCTCAACTCCTTGAAGCTTTGCATAGAGGAATGCGCATTACAGGAGAGCTCAATGCAAGCTATCATACTCCGGAGCAAACGCGCGCTATTATAAGTGAACTTACGGGACAAGAATTAGACGAAACTACTTGGATAGTTCCGCCCTTCCGAACCGACTTCGGACAGTTTATCCGCTTAGGAAAAAAAGTATTTATCAACAGTGGATGTATGTTTATGGACCGTGGAGGAATTACGCTTGAAGATGGAGTTTTCATCGGTCCGAACGTGAGCCTAATTACCGAAAATCATGCCGAAGAACCCCATCTTCGTCATAACGTATATACTAAGCCTATTTACATCCAGCAAAATGCTTGGGTAGGTGCAGGTGCCATAATATTACCGGGTATAACCATTGGAGAGAATGCCATTGTAGCGGCAGGATCTATTGTAACCAAAAATGTTGCCGATAATACCATCGTTGCTGGCAATCCAGCTAAACCGATCAGGGAGATAAAGAATTAAAATCGATGAATACTTTATCCATAACATTATCCTTATTTCTTTCAACAATCTTATCCGCGTGTTGCAAAGACAATCGAATAAATTCTTCTAAACAAATGGATATTAAAAATCAACAAGAAATAAAACTAATCATCGGTACAACAACCATTAATCTTACTTTAGAAAACAATCATACATCCAAAGCTTTCGTATCGCAATTACCTTTAACAATTGAAATGAACGATCTAAATGAAAACGAGAAGTATGGTAATCTTTCGGAAAATCTTCCCACAAATCCATTAAGAGTAAACACCATACACAAAGGGGATGTTATGTTATTTGGATCGAATACTCTGGTAATCTTTTACAAAAGCTTTAATACCTCTTATGAATATTCACTCATAGGAAAAATTACTCATCCTTACGATTTAGAAAAAGTTTTTGGAAAAGGAAAAGTAAGGGTAAAATTTATTCAATAAAAAAAGTTTGTAAAGCTTGTGATTTACTTTAATGATCAACATACGAATTAAAAACTCAAATATTTATTTTTCTTCTGTATTTTTGTATTTAAATCTATTTAAAAGAATACAATGTCAGAAGTTCGGGTACGTTTTGCTCCAAGCCCTACCGGCTACCTTCATATAGGGGGAGTTAGAACAGCACTTTATAATTATTTATTTGCTAAAAAAAATAAGGGTAAGTTTATTCTTCGTATTGAAGATACAGACCAAAATCGATTTGTAGAAGGTGCTGAACCATATATAAATGAAAGTTTAAAATGGTGTGGAATAGAGGTTGATGAAAGTGTTGAGAAAGGCGGTGCATTTGGACCTTACAAACAATCTGAAAGAAAAGAAATTTACGATCAGTACATCAAACAAATTTTGTCTACAGACTACGCTTATATTGCTTTTGATACACAAGAAGAATTAGAACAATTGCGCGCAGAACATGAAGCGAAAGGAAAGGTTTTTTCCTATAATTTTGAAATCAGAAATCAATTAAACAATAGTTTAACCTTAAGCGATGTAGAGGTTCAAAAGAAAATTGAAGAAGGTGTTCCTTACGTTGTAAGATTTAAAACACCTCCATACATAACTTTGGTTTTAAGTGATATGATACGTGGAAAGTTTACTATTGAAACAAATACTTTGGATGACAAAGTCCTAGTAAAGGCAGATGGTATACCTACTTATCATTTAGCCAATATTATTGATGATCATACCATGAAAATCTCTCATGTGATTCGTGGAGAAGAATGGTTACCCTCTTTACCTTTACATATACTTCTTTATGAAGCTTTTGGATGGAATCCTCCACAGTTTGCCCATCTTCCATTGATTTTAAAGCCAGAAGGTAAGGGTAAGTTAAGCAAAAGAGACGGGGATAAGTTTGGATTTCCCGTTTTTCCACTTGCCTGGGAAGACCAGAAAGAAGGAACCTCTTCCATAGGATATAAAGAAGAAGGCTACTTACCTCAAGCTTTTACCAATATGCTAGCTTTGTTGGGTTGGTCTCCCGCAGATAATAAAGAAATATTGTCTTTGGATGAGATGATCCAAGAATTTGATTTAGGTAAGGTGCATAAATCCGGAGCACGTTTTAGTAAGGAAAAGGCTGTATGGTTTAACCATGAATATATTTTAAAAAGCCCGGCACAAAATCTTTTACCTTTATTTGAAGAAGTTTTAAAAGAAAACGGAGTTACACCTAATCCTACTTTTGACACAAAGATTATAGCTTTATTGAAAGAAAGGGTGAATTTTGTAAAAGAAATATGGAAGGAAGGTTCCTTTTTCTGGATTGAGTCCAAGGAATACAACGAAAAAAATTATAAAAAAGTAGTAAAAGAAGATACTGATTCTATTCTTTCTCAAATACTAGAACTATTAGAAGGAATTAACTTTAATGAAAAAGAAATACATGATTGTATTCATAACTTTGTAGAAAAATCCGAATTGGGATTCGGAAAAGTAATGCAACCTATTCGTTTAGCTCTTGTAGGTGCATTAAGCGGTCCGGATATACCTGTGATTATGGAAATTTTGGGTAAAGAAGAAAGCTTACAAAGAATTCAAAAATTTATTAATGTAATAAAAAATTAAATATGAAAATAGCCGTAGCAGCAGATCATGCAGGGTTTGAATATAAAAATCTAATTTTTAAATATCTTACCGATCGAGGTTTTCAAGTTCATGATTTTGGAACTTATTCCCAAGATAGCGTTGATTACCCTGATTTTGTTCATCCTCTGGCAACTGCCATCGAAAATAAAGAATTTGATTTTGGATTTTTATTTTGCGGAAGCGGTGAAGGAGTTTCTATTACAGCAAATAAACATGCAGGAATACGTTGTGCACTATGCTGGCAAAATGACATAGCTAAACTCAGTCGACAACACAACAATGCCAATGTTATGGCAATACCTACAAGGTTTATTGCTAAAGAACTAGCACAAGAATTGGTAGATACTTTTTTAAGCACCCAATTTGAAGGCGGTAGACACGAAACAAGAGTTGAGAAAATCTCAAAATGGTGAACCCAATTTTATATTGGAACAAAATTTGTGAATTAATATTTAAAAATAAATACGTATTATTAAAAAATGGAAAACAACGAATACAGAAATACTGCTGAAAATTACACTTTAAAACAAACAGTGGCATCACAACAAGCTACTTTTATTGCTAAAGTTTATATGTGGATGAGTTTAGCCTTGGCTATAACTGGTTTAGCCGCTTATTATACGGCTACTTCAGAACCTTTACTTAATTTAATGTTTAAGCCCATTACAGGTGCACCAACTTTTCTTTTTTATGCATTAATTATTGGAGAACTTGCTTTAGTTTTTTGGTTGAGTGCAGCAATCAATAAAATGACACTAAGTCTAGCTACCGCAGTATTTTTATTTTACTCGCTAGTGAATGGGATGACTTTGTCAATGATATTTATTGCTTATACCATGAGCTCTATCGCTACCACCTTTTTTATTACAGCTGGAACCTTTGCGATTATGAGTGCCTATGGATATTTTACGAAAACAGATCTTACCAAAATGGGTAAAATATTATTTATGGCTTTAATTGGAATCGTTTTAGCAACTATTGTCAATATTTTTCTACACAATGGTACTTTAAATCTTATCATATCTATAGTTGGAGTTTTAGTTTTTGTTGGATTAATTGCTTATGACACTCAAAAAATAAAAGAAATTGGAGCTACCATCGGAGAAAATGGCACTGAAAATTATTCGAAAGGAGCTATTATGGGCGCTTTGTCTTTATATTTAGATTTTATTAATCTTTTCCTATTCTTATTAAGATTTTTAGGAGATAGAAGATAATTTCCTCCTTCCTAAATAATAAAAAAGCCCTAATTATTTAGGGCTTTTTTATTATTGAAATCATTCTTAAGAATTCTTATCTCTCAATTTCAGATTAGAAATATTTACTAACATATTTGAATTAAATAAATCAAAGATATTAATATCTTTTCCTTAAAAACTTTGCAATTAATATTTAAATAATCATCTCTTCTATCTTAAAACTACGAATTTCATTTATTTAAATATTTGATCAAATAATTTATTTTCAGAATATAGCCTCTATACCTCATCACCAATAAACATCAAGATTAAGTACTTTGAAAAGTTTAGTGTAATAATTATTATTCTTATCATTAAACCGACTTAAATTATTATTTTTGTAGCTTAATTAATTTATAATTAATAATGGAGAAATCCTCTAAAATTCTAGAGAAAAAACAAAAAAAAAGAGTTCTAATAACAATCTTTGGATTGTGCTTATTTATATTTTCTATTGCATTATTTCTCTCGTTCATTTATTTCTTTCTTTATTGGAAAGAAGATCAAAGTCAAATAACCAAGTTTCTAGATAAAAATGTGGTAGCTCTAAATCCCATGGGTAAATTTGGTGCTTTTTTAGGAGAATTTTTTATTTTTAATGGAATTGGAATAACAGCATTTTTTATACCTTTCTATTTGTTTTGTCTTTCCATTAAAGTTCTTATCGGTAAAGAAATCCTTAAGCTATGGAAGCTTCTTTCCCACGCAATATTCTTTATCATATGGCTACCTGTTTTTTTAGCCATGATTTTTAGTTATAAATGTTTACTTTCTGGTTTGATTGGTTATGAAGTTCACGATTATTTAAAATCTTTACTGGGTAGTGTAGGTACTGTATTTTTATTACTTCTGTCTCTAGCTGTGTATTTTATATTAGAATTTAATTTGAGTATGGATCACATTAAAGAAAAATTTAATTCTATACAACACAAAAATAGAAAAAGGACCACAGATGATTCTATAAATAATGAGCCCTTTGCGGATGAAAAAATATACGAAAAAATAGAAGATCCAAGTACCATACAGTCGGAATCTATATTAACGACTACTAAAGATGATATTAATGATAAGAATATTATTTTAAATTCAGATCCTGATATAAACATAGAAGAAAGAAATATTGAAATTTCTGTACAAGAAAACATTTCAACTAGTTTTGAAATAGATATACCAAAAGCAGAGGAGACGATTGAAGAAGTAAGTTTAACCATTGAAAATACAGAGGTTGAAGAAATTATTTCTGATGAAGAATTATCCAAAAATATCATAGATAAATCTGGTCCCTACGATCCAAAATTAGAATTAGGAAAGTATAAATACCCTCCCTTAGAATTACTAAAAACGTATAATATAGCTAACGATGCTATCACCATTAATAATCAAGAATTAGAAGAAAATAAAAATAAAATTGTTACTACCCTAGGAAACTATGGTATAGGAATTTCCAGTATAAAAGCTACTATTGGCCCTACGGTTACTTTATACGAAATTATCCCAGAGGCAGGCATAAGGATTTCTAAAATTAAGAATTTAGAAGATGACATAGCATTAAGCTTAGCCGCGCTAGGAATAAGAATTATAGCTCCCATCCCAGGCAAAGGTACAATAGGAATAGAAGTCCCCAATAGTACTCCTACTATGGTATCGATGCGTTCCGTTATAGCTTCTCAAAAATTTCAGAAAATTGAAATGGAACTCCCAATTGTTTTTGGTAAAACAATTTCAAATGAAACTTTTGTAACTGATTTAACTAAAATGCCTCACTTGCTAATGGCTGGAGCAACAGGACAAGGGAAATCCGTAGGTTTAAACGCAATTGTTACCTCATTGCTTTATAAAAAACACCCTAGTGAATTAAAATTTGTTTTTGTTGATCCTAAAAAAGTAGAACTTACTCTGTACAATAAAATTGAAAGACATTTTTTAGCTAAGCTTCCAGGATCTGATGAATCAATCATCACAGATACTAAAAAGGTAATAAATACCCTAAACTCGCTTTGCGAAGAAATGGACAGTCGCTACAAATTATTGCAGGATGCCTACGTTAGAAACATTAAAGAATACAACGAAAAATTTATACAGAGACGATTAAACCCTGAAAAAGGTCATAGATATTTACCTTACATTGTTCTTGTTGTTGATGAATTTGCTGATTTGATTATGACTGCGGGTAAGGAAGTAGAGCTACCAATTGCTCGCTTGGCTCAATTGGCTCGTGCCATTGGGATTCATTTAATAATCGCTACACAAAGACCTTCCGTAAATGTGATAACAGGGATGATTAAAGCCAATTTCCCCGCAAGAGTAGCTTTCCGAGTTACTTCAAAAATTGACTCAAGAACTATCCTTGATGGAAACGGAGCCGATCAATTAATTGGTAAGGGAGACATGTTATTTACCACAGGAAATGAACTTATACGTATGCAGTGTGCTTTTGTCGATACTCCTGAAGTTGATCAAATTACGGAATATATAGGTTCTCAACAAGGATACCCAGATGCTTATTTGTTACCAGAAGTCTATGAAGATAAACCAAGTGGGTTTGATTCTGAAGCGGAAGAAACAAAAAGAGACGACCTTTTTGCTGATGCTGCTCGCGTTTTAGTAAGTGCTCAACAAGGCTCAACATCATTAATTCAAAGAAAATTATCCTTAGGTTATAATCGTGCGGGACGAATTATGGATCAGTTAGAAGCTGCTGGTATTGTAGGACCTTTTGAAGGAAGTAAAGCCAGAAAAGTCTTAGTTACAGATTTAAATAGTTTGGAACAATTATTGGAAAATTTATAAAAATAAAAGTTTATTTTATATGAAAAAAATATTATTTCTTATGCTCTTTACGTCTTCATTCTTACTATGGGGGCAAAAAATAGATGCTAATGCTAAAACTATATTAGACAATGCCAGCGCTCAGCTAAGTAAAAGCTCAACATTTTATATTAAATTTAATTACTTATACACTGTCCCGGAACAAAAAAGCACCACGGAGGTCGGGCAAATTTATGCCGCTGGTAATAAATACCACCTAATATTGCCTAGCATAACTCAAATTTCAGACGGATCAAAAATTTATACAATTTCCAAGGATGATAAAGAAATTACAATTTCTAATCCTGAAGATGGAGATGGTATCTCGCCCATTAATATTTTAAATTTATATAAAAAAGGATTTAATATAAGTTCCGAAGGAAGCTCTACGGTTAATGGTGTAAAATGTTCTCTTATAAAATTGGTTCCTACCAACAACAAATCTAAATCCATTGTTTTAGCCATTGCCAATAATAAAATTGTACGAGTTTCGGAAAATTATAACGATGGTAGCTCACTGATCTTAACGATCACTGACTTTAAAGAAAATATCATTGTTAATAAATCCTTGCTGTCATTTGATTCAAGCAAATACCCGGATTATACAATTACT
Source organism: Apibacter muscae (assembly GCF_007845595.1). Taxonomy (NCBI): domain Bacteria; kingdom Pseudomonadati; phylum Bacteroidota; class Flavobacteriia; order Flavobacteriales; family Weeksellaceae; genus Apibacter; species Apibacter muscae. Next base: position 56,877 of record NZ_SELI01000016.1, on the reverse strand, counting down.
AACTTATAACATTTTTTATAACTGAACGAATGGTTAAAAAGCTAGACTGGTACATTATACGGACATTTTTTGGACCCTTTTTATTTATTTTTAGTGTTTTAATGTTCATCTTTGTTATACAGTTTGCTTTTAATCAAATGGATAAGTTCCTAGGGAAAGGATTAACACTATGGGACATTACCAAACTTCTTTATTATTTAGGACTTGATGTAATACGATTAGTACTACCACTAACCATACTACTTTCTTCTATAATGACATTTGGTGGATTTGGAGAGCGTTACGAATTAGCTGCCATGAAATCTGCTGGAATTTCTTTAGCTAGAGTTATGTTTCCTCTTTTCTGCTTTGTAGTCGTCATGTCTATTTGGTTGTTTTATTTTTCAAATACAGTACTTCCAGACAATCAAAGAAAGGCAAGAACCATGTTAACTAACATTATAAAAACCAGACCTGCCTTAAATTTTGAAGAAGGGAAATTTATAAAAGAAATGAATCCCTTTAGCATAAAAATTGGAAAAAAAAGTGGAGACAATGGAGAAATATGGGAGGATGTTTTCATTTATAAAAATACTTTCCCTAATGAAGATCAACAAACCATAATTTCAAAGAAAGGTAATATTGTTTCTAAAAATAACTATTTTCTTAAATTAGAATTGTACGATGGTTACATCTACCAAGAAGATATTAAAGGCAAAAGTCCTGCAGCCTTGGCTAAACAAGAAAGTAGTGTTATAAAATTTGATACATTAACCCAATACTTTGATATTTCTGATTTAATAAAAAAGTCATTAGATCAAGAATCAGGCGGAGATAATTACAGATACAAATCCTTTTCTAAACTTGATGTTTATATAGATTCCATACAAAAATCAAATCAAATTTATTATAAACAATTCGCAAATTATAGTTTATCTTTTTTGTTAAGTAATAGTAAACCCTTGGACTCTGTAGATTACTCAAGCTACAAAGCTAATCTCCCTTTTGATTGGAATAAGTTAGACAGTAATACTCAAGTAAGAATAGTTCAATCAGCCATTGATAACGTAAAGTATGCTAAATCAGAATTAGAAGCTAGAACTCCCGAAATAAAATCTACCGGTAAGTATATCTCAAAAATGATTATATGGCAACATAAAAATGTAATTTCTTTTTCATTTACTTGCATAGTATTCTTTTTAATAGGGGCACCTTTAGGGTCTATAATTAGAAAAGGTGGCGTGGGTATGCCTGTTATTGTCGCTGTTATCATATTTATTATTTTTTACGTATTGGGCTTGTATATGGAAAATTTAGCCAAAAATCAAATTATGAACGCCTATTGGGCTTCATGGATACCCAACCTAGTTTTTTTTCCTTTAGGTATTTTTCTAACATTAAAATCAATGAAAGATTCTGACCTTTTTGATGTTAATAACTACTTAGGTCCTTTAAGAAAATTCTTAAAAAAGATCAACGGCAATAAAAACACAGAACACAAAAGATATCAATAATTTATTCTAAATATTGTAAAATCCATTGGTACTTGCTGTCTGAAGATGAGATAGCTTTAATTGGATTTTCTCCTTTTAACCTAAGTTCAATTATTTTATTTTTATACTTACGCAAATAAATATTCCTTTGTAGTTCGTCTTCTGTAGCCTTATTTAAATTTATCTTTTTAATATTTTCAACTTTTACAACAAAAGCATTTAAAAGTGAATCTTTATTTCTACTAGTAATACCATAAACATCATCCAACTGATTTTTGGATACAAATCCCCCTAATCCATTACGAAAACTTATTAAACGTTTCGCTAGCACAGCATCGCCCAAAATTGCATAAATATCATTGTATGTTGCTTTATTTAAATCTATTTTATTTTTCAAAGTTGATTTCAGTTGTTTACGAATTGAAGACTCACCTTCCGGTAATCGAATATAAGCTTCGAGTTCTTTATATTTATCATCAGATACAACAAAACACTTTTTAATTTGTTCTTTAGAAGTAAACTTACCACCCAAGATCCCCTTATATTTAAGTATAACCTCTGCCTGCTTTTTGGTGAAACCAATTTTAACCCAATCATATAAAGTGTAATCATTAGGATCAAATAAAGTCAATGAATAAGTATTTTTTTGTAAATTTTGAATTTCTTGTTTTGCTGTATTGGTACGAAACTTTTCGGGCAGTTGTATGTATGATTCTAACTCTTTGTATTTTTCCTCTGATATTACAAAACATTTTCTAATTTGTTCTTTTGAAGTAAATACTCCACCCAACATTTCTTTATACTTCAAAATAACATCTGACTGCTTTTTGGTAAAACCTATCTTTTGCCAATCTTCAGAAGTATATTGATTCGGATCAAAAAATTTCAATGAATCCTTAGGATATGAAGAGCCAAATTCTGTAATCTGGGATTTTATGGAATGGGGCAATTCATTAACTATTATTGAAGATTTTTTTATAAACTTATCCTTATGTAAAAATATTTCTAAAGCAATAATAAATACTATAAGTAGTAACACTCCTACTCTTTGCTGTTTGATCATTTTAAGCCGAAACATACTCATAATTAAATAAGATTTTACAAACTATTAATAAAGATTTAGTGCCAAGTTTAAATTCGTTACAAACTAAGAATCAAAATTAAGGAAAACTTTCAGTGTTTTATCTAATCCTTAATTATAAATGTTATGCAAAAGTTAATGATAAGAATTTATTAAATAAACTTCTAATTCAACAAAAAACATTACTGTCCTAATTTATTATTAATTCAATAATAATAAACGTTTATTCAGCCAAAAAAAAATAAAATTAAAAACATATCCCCCATATTACTATCAATAATTAAAAACGAATAATTATTTTTTATCTTATTATAGATGCAGTATTTAAATAAACACACTATTATTCTCAATAAAATACTTAAATTTATCAAAAAATATTTGTGTATAATAAAAAACTATTCTAAATTTGGTTTAAGATTTACGAAAAAGACAATTATTTAATTAAAGATGTTCAATACAAACCATAATATAGTCATTCTCATTCTTTTGGTCATTTCCTTATAAGAAGAGAAAGGTTATTGGTATTATGCATCCATTAAAAAAAATTTATATAAAGCCTTTCTCTAGAAGTGAGAAAGGTTTTTTATTTATAAAAAATATCATACAATGAAGACACAATTACGAAGTCATACAAGCACACAAGGAAGAAGAATGGCTGGAGCCAGAGCATTATGGAGAGCCAATGGTATGAAAGAAGAACAAATGGGTAAACCTCTAATTGCCATAGTAAATTCATTTACTCAATTTGTTCCTGGACACGTGCATCTACATCATATTGGACAGTATGTTAAGGATGAAATTGAAAAACTAGGCTGTTTTGCTGCTGAATTTAATACTATTGCTATTGATGATGGAATTGCTATGGGGCATGACGGTATGCTCTATTCTCTACCATCCAGAGACCTTATTGCTGACAGCGTTGAATACATGGTTAATGCCCATAAAGCGGATGCTATGATTTGTATAAGTAATTGCGATAAAATTACGCCTGGTATGCTAATGGCAGCCATGCGATTAAATATTCCAACTATATTTGTATCTGGTGGACCTATGGAAGCCGGAAATCACAACAATCAACACTTAGATTTGGTTGATGCTATGATAAAATCTGCAGATAGCACAGTTTCCGATAAAGAGGTAAACGCTATTGAAAGGTTAGCTTGTCCCACCTGCGGATCATGCTCCGGAATGTTTACCGCAAACTCTATGAATTGTTTAAATGAAGCTATTGGACTTGCACTCCCTGGAAATGGTACTATTGTAGCTACCCATGCAAACAGAAAAAAACTATTTATAGATGCTGCCCACCATATAGTTGATAATGCATATAAATATTATAGAGACGGCGATGAATCTGTACTACCAAGAAACATTGCTACCAAACAAGCCTTTCTTAATGCTATGACTCTCGATATAGCCATGGGTGGTTCTACCAACACTATACTTCATCTTCTTGCAATTGCTAATGAAGCTGAAGTTGATTTTACTATGGATGATATTGATGCTTTATCAAAAAAAACTCCTTGTTTATGTAAAGTTGCTCCAAATAGCACGAAATACCACATACAAGATGTTAATCGTGCAGGCGGAATTTTAAACATCATGCATGAATTAGCCAAAGGTCATTTAATTGATACCTCTACCCCACGGGTAGATGGTCTCACTTTAGGACAAGCGATTGAAAAATACAACTTATGCAAAAACAATGTTGATGAAAAAGTTCTTGAATTATATAAATCAGCACCCGGAAATAAATTTAATCTAGTCATGGGTTCTCAAAACTCTCAATACGAAGAGTTAGATACGGACCGAAGTGAAGGTTGTATTAGAGATGTAGAACATGCTTATACCCAAGACGGTGGACTAGCCATTTTAAAAGGAAATATAGCACTTAACGGATGTGTGGTAAAAACCGCAGGTGTTGATGAAAGTATTTTTAAATTTACTGGAAAAGCTAAAATTTTCCAATCTCAAGACGATGCTTGCGAGGGAATCCTTAACGGAAGCGTTCAGTCTGGAGACGTAGTAATAATTACATATGAAGGACCTAAGGGAGGTCCGGGAATGCAAGAAATGCTTTATCCAACCTCTTATATTAAATCAAGACATTTAGGTAAAGAATGTGCCTTAATTACTGACGGACGTTTTTCTGGAGGAACATCTGGGCTTTCCATTGGGCATGTCTCACCAGAGGCAGCGGCTGGTGGAAATATTGGTTTGGTTAAAGATGGGGATATTATTGAAATTGATATACCCAACCGAAGTATTAATGTAAAAATCTCCGATCAAGAATTGGCTTTTAGAAGAGAGCAAGAATTAGCCAAAGGTGAAAATGCATTTAAACCCCACAGAGATAGAAAAATTTCTAAGGCTTTAAAAGCTTATGCTAGCATGGTTAGTTCCGCAGATTTAGGAGCGGTAAGAATTATTAAATAAATAAAAATATAAACATAGAAAGCTATGAGTAACAATAAAATTTCCGGGAGTGAAGCTCTAATCCGTTCATTAATAGCTGAGGGAGCGGATACTATTTTCGGTTACCCCGGAGGAGCTATCATGCCTGTATTTGATACCCTATATGATTATAAAGATAAAATTAAACATTACCTTGTAAGACATGAACAGGCGGCCGCACACTCCGCCCAAGGTTATGCACGGGTAACCGGAAAGGCTGGAATTGTTTTAGTAACCTCTGGTCCCGGAGCTACCAATACAATCACTGGTATTGCTGACGCTATGATTGATAGCACACCTTTAATAGTAATTGCTGGTCAAGTATCCTCAAGCTTACTTGGAAGCGACGCATTTCAAGAAGCAGACATAGTAGGTATAACTAAACCCATTTGTAAATGGGCTTACCAAGTAAGAAAAGCTGAAGATATTGCTTGGGCTATTGCTAGAGCTTTCTATATAGCTAATACTGGACGTAAAGGCCCGGTAGTTATTGATATAACTAAAGATGCACAACAAGGCTTACTTGAATACTCCTATAAGCCCATGAACTTCATACGTAGCTACCAACCGGTTCCTGACATTAACCTTAATGATATACAGGAAGCGGCAAAATTAATTAATGGAGCAAAAAAACCTTTGGCTCTTATTGGTCAGGGAGTGCTTTTAGGAGAAGCTGAAAATGAACTAAAAATATTTTTAGAAAAAGCAGACATACCCTCTGCTTCTACGATCCTTGGCTTATCTGCTCTACCCACCAATCATCCGCTTAACATGGGAATGCTAGGGATGCATGGGAATGTAGCTCCAAATATGAAAACCAATGAATGTGACGTATTAATTGCTATTGGAATGCGTTTTGACGATCGAGTTACCGGAGATCTAAATACTTATGCCAAGCAAGCCAAAGTTATCCATTTTGATATTGACCCTGCTGAAATAGATAAAAATGTAAAAACAACAGTCAAAGTCTTAGGTGATGCTAAAGAAACTTTAAGTGAAGTTACCAAATTCATTAGTGAAAATAAGCATACTGAATGGAAAAATAGTTTTAAGGTATTCATTGATAAAGAAGAAAAATTCGTAATTGAAGAAGAAATTCATCCGCAAGACGGAGGAATTAAAATGGGAGAAGTAGTAAGAAAAGTTTCTGAAGCTACTAATAACGAAGGAATTCTTGTTACGGATGTTGGGCAGCATCAAATGATGGGGGTACGTTACTTTAAATACAAGGAAACGCGAAGTGTTGTTACCTCCGGAGGTTTAGGGACTATGGGCTTTGGATTACCGGCAGCTATTGGTGCAAAAATTGGAAATCCTGATAGAACCGTTTGTCTTTTTGTTGGAGATGGTGGATTTCAAATGACTTTGCAAGAACTCGGAACTATTATGCAATATGGAATTGATGTTAAAATCATCATTCTAAATAATCATTTTCTGGGAATGGTAAGACAATGGCAAGAACTCTTTTTTGACGAAAGATATTCAGAAACTATTATGGATAACCCTGATTTTGAAGCGATAGCCAAAGCCTATCGAATAGAAGCAAAAACTATTAATAAAAGAGAAGATTTAGATGCTGCTATCCATGAAATGATTCAGCACAAGGGGTCTTACCTATTAGATATACAAGTAGAATTAAAAGGTATGGTTTATCCCATGGTGCCCGCAGGAACATGTGTTACTAACATCTTACTAGGAAATTCTGAAAAAGCCTAAGTCATTAAATTCTTTAATTTAATTAATTCTTATATTAAGAAACCATGGAACAGAAAAATAATAATACTTTATATACCATCACCATTTTTTCAGAAAATACTGTTGGTATTTTAGGTCAGGTTACCAGCGTATTTACTCGAAGATTTTTAAACATTGAAACCTTATCCGTTTCACCTTCAGCTATTGAAGGAATACATAAATTTACCATTACTACTTTCTGCAATAAAGAAACAGTAGAAAAAATCGTAAAGCAAATTGATAAAGGTGTTGATGTACTAAAATCTTACTATAACACAGATGAAGAATTAATTCATCAAGAAATTGCTTTATATAAACTTTCAACCTCTGAATTTTTAAAGATTGGATCTGTAGAAAATTTAATCCGTAAGTATAATGCACAAATTCTAGAAATTAACGAAATTTGTGTGGTTATACAAAAAACTGGACATTATGAAGACACTCAAGCTCTTTTTAAAGAGCTAAGCAATTCCATTCAAGTCTTACAATTTATACGCTCTGGAAGAATCGCAATTAATACTTCAAAAATTGAACGCCTAAGCGATATGCTTTCCGAGCTTAAAATCAAAGAATCAAATGAAAAACAATAAATTAATTAAAAAATAATAATATGGCAGAAATGAATTTTGGCGGAGTAGTTGAAAATGTAGTTACTCGTGAAGAATTTCCTTTAGAAAAAGCTAGAGAAGTTTTAAAAAATGAAACCATTGCAGTAATTGGTTATGGTGTACAAGGTCCAGGACAAGCATTAAATCTTCGTGACAACGGATTTAATGTTATTATCGGACAAAGAAAAGGAGGAAAAACATGGGAAAAAGCAATCGCTGACGGTTGGGTTCCTGGCGAAACTCTTTTTGACATTGAAGAAGCGGCTGCTAAAGGCACTATCATTCAATATTTATTGTCTGATGCTGCACAAATTGAAGTATGGCCGAAATTAAAACCGCACTTAACCGCTGGTAAAGCTCTTTATTTCTCTCACGGATTTGGTATAACTTTTAATGATAGAACCGGTATTGTTCCTCCGAGTGATATTGATGTTATTTTAGTAGCTCCTAAAGGCTCAGGAACTAGTTTAAGACGTATGTTCTTAGAAGGTAGAGGTTTAAACTCTAGCTTTGCAATCTTCCAAGATGCTACTGGAAAAGCTAAAGAAAGAACGATTGCTTTAGGAATTGGTGTAGGTTCCGGATACTTATTTGAAACTGACTTTAAAAGAGAAGTTTATTCTGACCTTACTGGAGAAAGAGGAACTTTAATGGGTGCTATACAAGGTATTCTATTGGCTCAATACGAAGTGTTACGTGAAAATGGACATACTCCTTCTGAAGCTTTCAATGAAACAGTGGAAGAACTTACTCAATCTTTAATGCCTTTATTTGCTGAAAAGGGTATGGATTGGATGTATGCCAACTGCTCTACTACTGCACAAAGAGGTGCTTTAGATTGGATGGGACCATTCCACGACGCAACTAAACCTGTATTTGCTAAGTTATACTCTGAAGTTGCTTGTGGAAATGAAGCACAAAGATCCATCGACACAAATTCTAAATCAGACTACAGAGAAAAACTTGAAGACGAATTAAAAGCTCTTCGTGAAAGTGAAATGTGGAGAACTGGCGCCGTAGTAAGAAAATTAAGACCTGAAAATAATTAAAATTAATTATAAAATAAAAAAGCGATCCCAAAAAAGGGATCGCTTTTTTTGTGGTATTGATTTATGAATTAATTTTTTATAATTTTTTGCACGTTAGAAAATTCTTCGGAAGATAATTTTATAAAATAAACTCCAGAAGTTAAATGCTGAATATTAATGTTGCCTTGCTCTCCTACAAAAGAATATTCTGCGATCTGTCTTCCTGATAGATCTAAAATTTGAACCTCTACCTTTTTTGTATTTCCTTTCATTTTAAAATTTAATACTCCATGCGTTGGGTTAGGAGAAACTCTTGTTTCCGAAGAGATTGAAGTATCAGGTTCAGGTTTAGGATTCAGAATAATTTCTGTACTTTCATTTTCTTCAATTAAAATATTTTTTTCAATATCGGAAATGTAAGAATCAGAATAAGTTACTGTTAAGTGAATTTTATGAACGCCTAGGGATTTGAATGTAACTACTGGATGGGATTCTGTTGAAGTAATTGAATTACTTCCGTCTTCAAATCTCCATAAATAATCAATGGGTTCACCTGTGGTTTGTAAACTAAAAGTAATAGGTTCATTCTGCCGAAGAACTTCCTGATCTTCTAGAATTTCTCCCTTCGGAGCAATGAACTGCTGATTAGAGATTCTTATAAACGTAATATATTCATCTTCTTCAATTTTTTGAGTCCCAAAAACTAAAGGTTGATCGTTGGATTGTAAGAGTAAACCTTGTAAATTTAAAGATTCTTCAAAAGAGATTTTGCCTTGATTGGTAAAAGTAGTATCTAACTGCCCCTCGGCATGTAAACGTATCATTTCATAATATCCATCCGTATGTAAATACAGTAAAAGTAATTTATCGTCCGATTGAGTCTTGAGACTAATTAAACGTTTAGAATGATCAACGGTATATTTTCCCTGATTGGCAAAACTGGTGTCTAAGCTACCATCTGTATTTAAGCGTATCACCTCTAAAGCTCCTTTGGAGTTTTCTATTACAAAAATTAATTTGTTATCAGTACGTATTGTATATCTATATACATTTACCTCCTCCGATAGTAATTCATTTAAATTTAAGGTTCCATTATTTCCAAAAGTAGCGTCAATATCTCCATTCTGTAACCAACGTGAAATTAAATTATTTTTAATTCCAATGATTTTATAGTCCGGCTGCACTAAAAGATTATCTGGTAGAAAACTCATTTTTGGTTGAAATGTTGAATCCATTTCTCCGTTAAAATTGCAACGATAGATTCCTTGGTTGAGTGCTCCGGGATCAAATTCATGCCCAAACGACAATACTCCGCTTTTAATAAACAAAAATTTATCTTCATTTTGCAAGATCACTGAATAAATTTTCTCGTTGTTTATATTGCTATAAGTATTAAAAATTGTTTTATCATTAGATCCATTTATATCAGAAATAAGCAATCTTCTCCCTGTATCATTTCCAATTTTATATAGTAAATTAGTTAAATATCTCCCATTGGGAAGTTTAATCATATCAATTATAGTTGTCGTTTGATTGAGTCCATTTATTCCATAATAATTAATTTTATTCCCATTTTCATCAAGAATTATATTGGAACCTAACTTACCTACAGGAGATGTAACAAAACTTACAGGTAATATTTCACCTATAATATTATCGTCGTTGCTAATACTTGAAATTAAGTCATAATTATCATTTTCATTCTCAATTTGAAAATAACTCCCATCTATTTTTCCTTGATTGTCTATTCTTACGATTCTTGAATCATTGGTTGAAAATAATATTTTATCCCCTTTCTGTAAGATGATGCTTGTTAATTTTTGTACAGGCTTTTTAGATCCGAACATCAAAATACCTTGAGTTCCGAACGATAAATCCATTTCCCCCTTAGCATTAAATTTATACAAGGCTAGTTGTGACTTTCGCTTAGTTCCTGTTTGATAATTACCTATAGATATTAAATCACCATTATTTTTTTCAATAGTTCCGATGGTTGATTCATTTAACATAGAACCTGTAGAAGAGTGATTAAAAGATAGAATACCTTTTACACCAAAATTTTCTATTAAATCCCCCTTAGCGTCTAATAAAAAATAGGATATATGGGATGTCATATAATTTGTAATTCCTGAAAAAATCAAATTCCCATTGTTAAGCTCTGTTATTTCATTTATTTTAAGATCTTGAAATAAAAAATTATCAATTTGGATATGCTCTTTATTAAATAGTATTTTTTTTCCATCGGGAGTGGTCTTTTGAACTATTACTTTTAAAATACCATCTACTGTCTCAACATTCGCAAAAAAAAGAAGGTTTCCGTCTTTAAGTGTTTTAATCTTTATATTCGTTGCCGCATTAAAACTAGAATCATTAATATCATTTATAGAAAGTAATCCGTCCTCAGTGCCAAAACTTTTATCTATAGACCCATTGTAAGTAAATTGTAATGCTTGAAAGGAATTGGATGAAAAAAAATCTGATCCTGAGATTATTATTTCTCCTAAACTTTTAGATACTATATCAGTAGAAAGCCTAGTAAATATATTCGGAATAAGAGCTTTCCCTTGTGCTCCAAAACTAGAATCTAAATATCCATCCTGTCCTATCCTAAGCAAATACCTAAGTTTATTTTGATTATCCGTACATGTTACTAATACTTTATCGTCCTTTTGAATAGTACTACCGATATAACCAAGATTTGTATAGGTTACTTCTCCATTGGTTCCATAATTTTTATCTGAAGTACCATCTGCCAAAAATCTTTGAAGTTTAAAGCTAGTGTTATCATTTTCTGTAGTAATCGCTAATATTTTATTATCTTTTAATAGAAAAATCTTTGCATTTATTATGTTTTTTATTCTTCCGTTAGTAGCAAAAGAAGTATCTAGAGTATAGTCAGAATTTAATCTAAAGATTCCATTATTGGATGCAATTAATATTTTCCCATCTTCATAGGTTTGATAGCTATAAGGATAGTCGTCTTGCTCATCAGGTTGAAGCTGAACAATGCCATTATCTCCATAAGTTTTGTCATAAGCTAACTTTTGAGAATAGCTTAGTAAAGAAAATAAAAAAAATAGCAATAAAAAAAATAGATTTTTTTTCATGTTTAAGGTTAGTTTTAAATTAGTTTTTGTTACAAAAGTAACATTTTATACTGATTACTTTTAAGATAATATTTAAATATTATGTTTAAAATATCAAAAAAAGGATTTTTATTTCTCAATTTACACGAATTTATGCCTTTCAGATTAAGGTTAATCAATGAAATTTTTACAATATCTGCCATTGATTTTATAAAATTTATAAACTACAGAATCTCTACAGAGTTATTTACTACATTTGATCTATATAAATTTTAAAATAAATATGTTATGAAAAAGATTATCATAGTTCTAGCAGCAGTCGCTTCTACTTCTTTCATATTTGCAGGAATTAGTAATCCAGCTGTTTTTTCTTTACAAGGAAAATTTCAAAAAAATCCATACTATAAAATCATTCCTGCTTCTGAGCTACCTGCTAATATTCAAGAGACTATTAACCAATATTTGGGAGGGATGTCTAAAGTTACAAGGGCAACTATTGATGATTATAAATACGAAGTTGAAACCCAAGATGGCTATAGAGCTAAATTTAAATTAAACGGCTCAATAATTAAAGTTGAATCTAACAATCAAGCCATCCCTGTAGGTATTCTAGCAAAATTGCCTGGCAATATACATACTTATGTAAAGTCTAAATATGCTGATTGGAAATTGCTAGAGGTTAAAATAAAATCTTCTAAAATTGAATTGGAACTTGAAAAAGACCATTTGGAAGGTGAATTGGAATTTAATGGTTCAGGAATCTTAATTAAAGAGGATATTGATAGTTAATTTTAATTATTATACTCATAAAAAAAGCTTTCAATTTATGAAAGCTTTTTTTATTTATACTTATCATCTGATCTCAGTTAACTATTTTATTAAAAGCACATTTATGAATTAAAATTTATTCTGAATAAGTAAATATAAATATTTCTTTGATTCTATTGTCTCTTATTATTTTTTATAGGAAAATTTATTTATAATAATACTATTTGTATATAAAAATAGTTTATCTTAGAAAAAAGCCTTAAAAGTTTGTTGTTTGTAACGAAATTTTGTCTCTCCTATGAAATTACTAGTAATTGAAGATGAATTGGATTTACAAGAATCCATTGAATTAACCCTTAGTGCCGAGGGATTTTCTATTGAAACTGCTTCTGATTTTCCTACAGCAGAGGAGAAGATATTTCTTTATGATTACGAATGTATTATTGTAGACCTTACTCTCCCTGGGAATGGTAGTGGCTTAGACTTAATAAAAAAACTTAAAGAAAAAGAATCCAATTCAGGAATAATTATTATTTCTGCTCGTGATTCTTTGGATGATAAACTTAAAGGATTAGACATTGGAGCGGATGATTATTTAACAAAACCTTTTCATCTTTCGGAATTAAGCGCTCGCATTAAATCAATTATAAGAAGAAGAGGGCTTATGGGCTTGAATGAATATGTATTTCATGAAATAACGATTATTTTGGAGGGACGAAAAGCCATTGTAAATGGGAATGAACTTATACTTACAAAAAAAGAATACGATTTATTGCTATATTTTATTATGAATAAAAATAGAATTTTAAGTAAAGAAATGATAGTAGAGCATTTGTGGGGAGATGAGGTTAGCACCATGGCTGATTCTCTGGACTTTGTTTACACTCATATTAAAAACCTTAGAAAGAAACTTATAGATAAAGGATGTAAAGACTATGTGCAAACGGTTTATGGTATTGGATACAAGTTTTCAGAAGCATGAATTTAGATCAAATTATTCGTAAAAATTTAATTAAAGGTATATGCCTAGTTATGTTGTTGGGATGTATATCTCACTTTATTATTTTCAGGTATTTTACTTATAAATATAACGACAAGATTCTTTACGAATATAAAAAGGGAATTGAAAATTATGTGAAGTTGCATGATACTTTGCAAGTATACTCTTCTACCATGCTAAAACCTTCAAGAATTGAGGAACAAATTATTAAAGATCCCTCTCATCACCCAGAAAGTGTTAAAGATATTTTATTATATAATGAGGTCACTCAAGACTATCGTTCCTTCCGTCAACTTTGTTTTACCATTTACTATAAAAACCATTGGCATCTTATAAAAGTAAACCAGCCTTACATCGAATCTAAGGATTTGCTTATCCTTATTATACTGTCTTTATTTCTTATTATGCTTTTGCTTCTTCTTTTTATCTATTTAGTGCTTTACTACTTAAAAAAAGACATAGGAATACCATTTTATAAGAATTTAAGACTTTTGCGTAACTATAATGTGAAAGCTCATTCCGAATTATCTTTAGTAGATTATAATGTACATGAACTCAACGATTTTAATAAAGTAATTCGAAAAATGTTACGGAAAATTAATGCGGATTATGAAAACTCAAGAATTTTTATTGAGGATGCTTCCCATGAAATGCAGACTCCATTGTCTATCATAAAATTAAGGCTCGAACTTATTTTACAAAGCAATCTCATCCAAGATGAATGGCAGACCAAAAATATACAAATTATTTTAAGAGCAACTACCCGTCTTTCTAAACTAAACCGTTCATTATCTTTACTTACAAAAATCAACAATGATCAATTCCATAACAAAGAATCAATTGATTTTAAATATCTTATTATCAATTATTTATCAGAAATGGAAGAACTTATGACAAGTAAAGATATAATAACTGAAGTTCAATTAGAATCTTTTACTTTTGAGATTGATCCTATTCTTGCTGATCAATTAATTTCTAATCTATTAAACAATGCCATTTTTCATAATTTATCTACTGGGGGTAAAATAAAAATAACATTAGAAGAAAACGGTTTTTTACTAATTGAAAATACTTGTCTACCAATTGCTACTTCAGAAAATTTATTTAATCGTCTGATTCATGGTAAAAAAGAAAATTCTACCGGGTTGGGTTTAAATATAGTAAAATCCATTTGTGATAAAAATAATATTTCAATAGAATATAAACATATAGATTCTTCCATCTTTCAAATTTTCATAAATTTTTACAAATCTTAAATTTTAAAGATTTAGAATTTTTATACATCATCAGCAGTTAATAAAATTTCACCCAATTTTTAATCTAAAAAATCTGCTAAAAAATTATTTTATTCATTAAAAGGATATAACTAATTTTGCGCTATGACACTGAATGACAGGTTAAAAAATTTAGTAGATAGCATTCCGAAAAATTTATGTGGAGTTTATTATTTGTTTAATGATAAAAATGAAATTATCTATATAGGCAAAAGTATTAATATAAAAAAAAGACTAAATCAACATTTTAAATCTACGGATAAAAAAGAAATAAAACTGCAAAATTTGTCTCACTTTGTACAATACGAAAATACGGGTAACGAATTAATAGCATTGTTAAGAGAATCTGAGTTAATTAAAAAACATTTACCAATTTTTAATCGAGCGCAAAGAAAGATCAATTTCTACTATGCTTTATACAAAGAGACTAATGAACAGGGATATCACTCGCTTTTAATAAAAAAAATAGATCCTGCTTTACCGGAAATCTTAACCTTTACTTCCTTGCGTGAAGCTAAAAATTATCTGTTTAAGATTACAGAATTTTATCAGCTATGTCAGAAAATCAACGGGTTGTATAAAACTCAATCTTCCTGTTTTCAATACAGCATTAAAGAATGTCAAGGGGCTTGCATACAAAAAGAAGATCCTAAATCTTATAATGCTAGAGTCAATAAATTTGTAGGAACTACGAGACTACCAAAAAAGGATTTTTTATTTGAATTGCAAGGCAGAACAGAATCTGAAAAAGGAATTGTTCTTATAGAAAAAGGGGCTTATAAGGGGTTTGGTTTTTGCCCTATACCAATTACATCTAAAGAAGAAATGATCTCTTACATTGAAACAAAACAAGATAATAAAGATGTAAGGAAAATTTTATTTAGACATATAAAAAAAGAATGGTTGAATTAAATTTATAATATCTACTTCGATATTTGGATGGTAGATGTATTGATTTATAATTTCTAGGATATTTTAGTACCTCTTAGTTGTATATAACCTATAATAGTTCCTTTGCCTGATTATATAATTCGCTTATATCTCTATATTTTTTAAAGGATATATTTTTATTTAGATCAATAAGTAGACTTAAAATATCAAGAATTAAATTTAAGGGCTCAATCTCATCGTCAAATAAGTTTTTGTCGAAGTCTATACCTGCCATTAAACCGTCATTATACATCCCAACACACCAATTTTCTAAGAATTCACTAAGTAGTAAGGGTGACACCTGATAATCCCTCCATTCCTTTTCAATGCATGATTTAGCCAATGATTCATCTGACCAAAAACAAATCATTTCTACGGGATCTCCATTTTCATCTTCAACTTTATTTGAATAAGAGGTTGCATAGCCTTTATGGTTTTCTAATGCATACAATACTTCTTTTAGAATTACTCTCGATAAAAAATTTTTATATTTATTTTGGATAATACTAGGGTTCTGAAGCATAATTTATATTATATATTTAGGAATTACTTCCCGATACAAAAGTAATTAATATTGATATTCAGATAGTTAAGTATCTTCAGCAACAAATCTATAGAAATTGTACAGAAAACAAAGGAAAATAACTGATTTTCAGTTAGAAATTTTTAACATAAGAATATAGCCCTAACCCTTCTGATTTTGCTTTCAAATTCAATTCTTGATACAATGGTAACTGATTACAATGTATTTTATTATAGGCTTTAGCAAAGCCAAATTTAATCATTTCTTCGTTTATTATCCTTCCATCTTTTAAAATTAAATATCCTAAAGTTCTACCATATTTATCTTTCGTATTATCACGTTCTTGAATTAAGGTTACTGGATCATTTGTCTGAACTAATGTTTTTAAAAATTCTAATGATTTATAACCTAATTCAATTAATAATCTTCCTGATACAGATGTTTCCAATTCGTCTTGCTTTAGTTTTTTACAAGGTGTTAATTCTGGAGCATCAATACCATAAAATCTAATTTCAATTACTTCGTTTGTAATTAAATCTTTTACAAAAATTCCATCCCCATCATTGTATTTTTCAATTTTAAGATGCGTTTTTGAAATAGTCTGACCGATTACATTTAATTGCTTCATATTGAACTTGTTAAAATTCTGATTATCAACTATTTATATGTAAATTTACGATAATAATTTGTAACTATTTAATAATTAATATTATGGCTAGACAGAGTGGACACATTAAGTATGTTGGAACGTTAGGAGACGTTAGACATTTTAAGATTAAAGGAAACAAAGGTTTCTATGCTGGGTTAAAAGGCGGACCTACTGCACAACAAATTGCAAGCGATCCTGCTTTCGTTCGTACTCGTGAAAATATGAATGAGTTTGGTGGTAGTGCTACTACTGGTCGTTCATTTAGAACAAGTATTGCAAATCTAATTCGTAATAATGCTGATAGTCAAGTGACAGGTCGTATTACTGCGGTTATGAAGAAAATTAATTTAGAAGATGGTTCAGAAGCCAGAGGTCAAAGAGCAATTTTAATTACTGCTGCTCCTCAATATTTAGAAGGTTTTGAATTCAATAAGTTCTCTTCTTTAAATGGTGTTTTTAATGCTCCTTACACAATTACTTCAAATGTAGATCGTGATGAGTCAACATTAGCAATTGCACCATTCAATCCATTGGATAATATGTTTATTCCTGCTGGTGCTACGCATTTTAGAATTATCAATGCTGTTACGGTTTTATCTGACTTTGCATATAATCCAATTACTAAAACTTACGAACCAAAAGATAACGTAAATAATGGATTGACTGCTACAGCTGATTCGGGTTATTTACCTGTAAATGCAATGACTTCTGCAATTTCTGTTGCCACGACATTGCCAGGTTCTCCAACCCTTTCTGCGGATGTTTCAGTAATTAATATTTTAGCGGTTGAGTTTTACCAAGAAGTAAATGGAAATTATTATTTATTTGCTCAAGGTAACACAATGAAGGTTGTAAAAATATTCTAATTCATCATTAGAGATTAGAGGTTTCGGAAAATTGAAAAGCCTGCTCGTTTGAGTAGGCTTTTACTTTTTGCATTAATTTTCCTATAATGATTAATCATCTATTAAATATGTATTCATTACCTATCGTTTAAATACGAAATAAAGGCGTTTTAACGTCTTTTAATATATCGGTATAGAATTATTCTTTTAGTTTCGGAAATGAGCTGTAATGTTTCTAAATATTGTCTTTCTTTTTGCTCTAATTCTTTAATAGCTTTTACCGATTTTTTAAACTGGGGTAAATTGGCATTTGCTTGTATTAATCCGTTTTTGATGATGGATTTACAATCGTTAATAGTTACAAATAAAATCACTGATCCTTTCAAATAGTTGTAAAAGGATTTTGATTTGAATAATCCATCGCACAGGGTTTTGAAAAATTGCTTTTCTTCTTCGGAATTTGTACGTAATACATAGCAATTTGCACAAGGTTCATCTAACGGTTTGCCGCTGTTTTTACCTTTATTCAGAATGTAAAATTCAAATTTAGATTTTTGATTCTTTGGGCTGAAAGTTTTTAATTCAAATTTTTGCATAATACGAGCTTTAAAATTTATTGCTCGCTCACGCTTCGCATCATTTTTTCAAAAGAAAACAGAAAAAAAACGGGAAAAAAAAGAAAAAGAAAGCCGTTTAAAAGGCTGGTGAGGCAAAGCAGTCAAGGTTTTTGGATAAAAAATACAACCTGTATAGGTGGAGATTTTTTATTCAAAACCCGTAGGGCGTGACCTTTACGGCTTTGTGCGTTAGCAGTACCGAACCAGCCTAACTTGCTTTCCTTTTTTATTTTTTGAAATGTGATGTGATAACCTCAACTTCTAAAGAATGACTGATGAAAAAATGTGTAGAAGCTGTTTTCTTTTTCCATTTAATAGTTGATTTATTGGATAATATTTTCAGCACTTATTCTCTAACATATCGTCTTGTTAATTCGAATGAGTTGGGAAATTGGGTAGTATTTGATTAAGATATTTCCTAACATTTCGTCTTTTGGTAAACTTTGAGTTCTTGGTACTACCTCTCACAACTCTTGGGGCAATTAACTCCAGAAAAAAATAAACTATACCAAAATCAAAAGTGGAAATGGTGCGGTGGCAAGTGTAGTGAATGCCTGAGAATGAATTATTGCTTACCTATTTCAAAAAGGAGCAGGCAAAATGCGAACTGCAAGTTTACAAAGATTGCGAAGTTTGCAAAGCAAGCAATAGTAATTTGTAGACTGTGTGTGAGCATCTGCCTGCGACCACTAAAAATAAAGCAATAAGAATGGAAAGGCTGAACTACTCTTGCAGCACCATTTAGGCGATGTGGGTGCTATGTAATGAAATGGAATAGCATCCTACAAAAGCCGACACCACAAAAAATCATAGTTTAATTTTTTTCTGACCATTGATAAGGGTGGCGGGGAGTTGTGGAAATAAAACGGCTTTTCTTAAAGGCATAAACGTTCCATTTAGCACAAACGCCTATGGTACTGGCTATTTTACATAACGTTCATTATAGTGGGCTTGTCCCCGTAGCCTTTAGGACTATAATGCCACGTTATGTAACTTAGCTTACGCCAATTTTAGTACTGGCATAAGCGAAACGGTGGTGGTGGTTGGAGTGTAGCGTTTTTTTGCTTGTGAAATGAGGAGGCTTGCTCTTTGCTTAGTAAGGTACGAAACTAAGCAATGTGCAATAAAGCCGACGAATGAACATTGCAAAAAATATGACAGTATAAAATGGCGGCAGTACCATAGATTAGAATGGACAAAACTTCAATTTATCCGTAAGTTAAAAGCCGTTTTATTTCATAAAAAGTATGTTACAAAACAGCTATGTAAAATATTTTTACTAAATTTGTAACATAAAAAACTTAAAAATATGGACGCAATAATCGGAAAAAACATAAAATTACTTAGAGATAAAATTGGATTATCTCAAGAGGATTTAGCTGAATATTTAGGTTTGTCAAATAAAATGCAAGTTTCAAGATATGAGAAGGGTACTACGTCTGTACCTACAATTCATATGACCAAATTAGCAGATTTATTTGGAGTTGATGAGTATGATTTTTATGAAGAAGATGAGGATAATATAAAATTAAATGTTGCATTTGCTTTCAGAGCTAATGAATTGCAGTCATCTGATATGGAAATAATCGCTTCTTTTAAAAAACTTGCAATGAATTATTTGAAAATGAAAAAGACATTAGCAAATGAATAATTTTATAATTGAAAATAAAGCAAACGAATTTCGAATTAGTAATGGAATTGGTGCTAATGATCCTATACGACTTAAAAGTTTATTAAATAATTTAAATCTAATCACTGTATATAAGCCTCTTAGTAATGATTTTTCAGGTATGGCATTAAAAATTACTAATGATACATCAGTAGATAGATTTATTCTTGTAAATAGCAATCATTCTTTGGGAAAACAGCATTTCACAATATGTCACGAACTATATCATTTGTTTATACAACAAGAGTTTAATTATATGGTTTGTAAAACAGGAGTATTTGATAAGTCTGATAAAGAAGAATTTAATGCTGACTATTTTGCTGCTGTTTTATTGTTACCAGAAAGTGGAATTAAATCCTTGATACCAGAAAATGAATTAGCAAAAGACAAAATAACTATTAAAACTATTTTGAAATTAGAACATTATTATTCTTGTTCAAGAGCGGCACTGTTATATAGATTACAAGAAATAAAATTAATCAGTAAACCCTATTCTGAAAATTTTAGATCCTATATAAAATTTAATGCTATACAACACGGTTATAACACAGAACTATATTCTGAAGGAAACCACAATCTTGTAATTGGTAATTATGGAGAACTTGCTTATCAATTATACAATAAAGAAAAAATATCTGAATCATATTATTTTAGTCTGTTAAAAGATTTAGGTCTTACAGACAATGAACTTCAAATTATTATGAATGGCGAAGAAAAAGAATAAAATAATATTAGTTGATGCAGATGTTATTTCACACTTTATTAAAGGAGGCGAAATTTATTCTATTAATAGTATTTTTGATTATGAATTAAAGATACTTGATAAAGTCTATGATGAATTGAAAAATAATATTTCTTGGAAGCAACAAATTGATATTCTTATATCACAAGGAGTTATACAAGTAATACCTTTCCCCGAAAGTAATTCAGAAGTTAAAAGAGAATATTTCCGTATTAAAAAGCAATTAAATAAAGGAGATGGAGAAAGTGCTTGCTTGTCATTTGTGAGATTTACCAATAATATAATAGCTAGCTGTAATCTAAGTGACATAAAGCAATACTGTGAGGATTTTGAAATCACATATTTAACAACTATGGATTTCTTATGCTATGCTTTAAGTAAGGGCATTTATACTGAACAAAGATGCAATGATTTTATAGCTAATGTATTGTCAAAAAATTCAAGATTGCCAGTAAATGATATTAAGAATTATACTTGTAGAGAAATAGATATTTAAAAAGGAGCAAATTTGCTCCTTTTTAAAATTATAATTCAACCTCTAAATTTTCATAAATATAATGTTTGAATTTATCAACTATTGCCACAGTTGCATTGTATAGCGGTAATCCAACTAAACGATAGTCTTGGTTTTCTACCTTTAAAACATCTTCTTTACCGTATTTATTAGTAATTTCAGTTAGGAATTGTTCTTTCCAAGATTCTTTACTATTATCAAATTTACCTGTAGCATCTTTAAATTGTGAACCTTTAGGTTCGATAAATACTTGATAATACCTATCTGCTTGTTTCTCTTTTAAAAACAATAGAAAATCTGGTTCAAAACCTTTTCCATCCTTGAAGTCGTATATTTTATATACTTGTTCATTTCTTAACAGATAGACATTTTCGTATTTTTCTTTGAAATTCTCTATCGTATTGATAATGAAATCTACAAGAGATTGTTCTTCGGATGTACCGTGAAAATGATTTAATGCATACCAATCCTTAGTTACAAGCTTATTTTCATAATCTGTATTTTTTGGATCTTCTACAACAGCTACTGGTTTAGGAGTTTCAAAGTAATATTTAAAAGGTTTTGCTTTAAAATCACTACCAATATGTGGGTGAATTTCTTTTTTCCATTCTGCTATAAATTGCTCGAAGAATCGTACAAAAGCTTTCACTAAATGTTTTGGTTCTACATCACTCAAACTTTCGTATTGTTTAGGCAAGTATAACGTTATGTATAATTTACCTAGAAAAGCATCTGACCACAAATCATCTATTGAGGAAATTTGTAACTCTTGTTGTAGTTTATCAAATCTAAATAATGAATTCTCTTTTTTAGCTACTTCATTATAAGCTTTTAAAAATATATGCTTCTGATTGCTTACTAAAATATCTGCTAATTTTTTCTTTATCTGCTTTTTATCTTCATTGCCTTGACTATGTCGAACTTCATCTTTTTTCCCATCTTCTAAAATTACCTTTTCGGCTTTATAGTCATAAGATGGAATAGTATATTCAAACTTGAAAGCTTGAACAATATCTTCTAATGTTGTTTTACGACGATTAGGATTTTCTAATTTATCGTTAGCAAATATTTTTAGTTGATGATAGAATGAGTCTTTGTCATTTTTAATATGTTCTTTAATATCAAAATGTTTAATCACTTTCTTATCATCTGAAAACAACTTTTGATTTTTCAACTCTAACTTTAGCTCATCAATGTATCTTTCGTCTTTATCAGAATGAAAATAAAATTCTTCTAACACACGTAACGGATGATCTAATTGCTTATCAAATTTACGTTTATTAGGTTCGTCATCGCCAAATTTAAAAGGATTGTAACGTACACCACGACCTATCAACTGAACTTCTGAAACTGTACTTGTACCTGCTTTACATTTTCCTGTTTTGGAATCTTTACCTGCATCACGACCTTCGTACATACGTACAATGTCATATAGATTCAATACATCCCAACCTTGTGTTAAACGTTTACAAGTAAAAATTGCTGTTATAGGATTGTTTTTATCTTCTAAGCTATTTAATAATCTATCTTGATTATACGTTGTTTTTTCTTCTCCCTTACGACCTGTAGCATTCTTCTCTTTTGAATGGGTAACAATACAATTATTCTCCTTGAAAGTAGATTTAATATACGAAATAATGGGTTGATAATCTCCATTAAATTTGTCATTCACTATACGTACGATATCAACGATTCTACTTTGACCTATTTCATAGATTTTTTGTGCTTGTTCAACATTAATAGATTCTAAGAATTTAAAATCTGCGGTTGTTAAGCTATCTATAACCTCTCTGAAATACGTGTAATCTTCCTGTACATTACCTTCTAGCTTTTCATCAGAATATTTACTTCTGAAAAGTATAACAGGTTTAAAGTTTTTAATACCATATTCTAATGCTAAATGGTTACGATACCAATTAAATAACAAAGCTTGTAGAATACGTTGTTTTTTATCGAAATTAGATGATACTAAATTGATTTCTTTGGTATAACCAGCTTTTAGGAATTCGGGTAAATCAAATTTAATAATGATTTTATCTTTGTACTTATCTGCTACGTTGGTATCTTTTGGGATAGTTGCAGTAAATTCTAACAATACATTATTATTGACATAAGTTTTGATACCTTCTTTCTGTAATAATTTCCCAGTTACTGTATTTTCCCAACTACGTTCTACATCTTCTGCCTTTGCACCATCTTTTAATTCCTTAAATTCTACCAAATCTAATTGCTTTTTCTTTTTGGTATCCGCATTAAAGCTATGTGCTTCATCTGCTAAAAGAATTAAATCACGTTTTTGTAGATCATCCAAAAACATATCGTTTTCTTTTACTACATACATTGCGTTATGCAATTTGTGTATAGATGTAAAAATAATTTCGATATGATCTATAGCAGGATTATCTAACGTAGTGCCATCAATATAAGGCGAAAAATTATCTACTTTACGCACCTCAACCGTTTTGTCATCAATTACGATAGGGTTTGTATATAAGTATTTGTGATGATTAGCGTCTGTTAAGTTATCTTCTGTTTTACCTACAATATTGTTTTGGTCTACAAAGAATATAAAATTACGATAGCCTTGTTTGTAATAGTATAATATGGTAGAAGCTAGTACAAGCGTTTTACCTGTACCTGTAGCCATATTGAACATATAATGCGATGCTGTACCAGGATTTTCTACATTCTTGATAGCTTCTGCTAATAGAAAATTTTGCATAGCATCTTCCTGCCATTTGAATAATGGGAAGCGTAAATTATCTATAATATAATTAGGAATAAGCTGTTTTGTTATCCCTAAATCGTAGGCTTTATCTCTTAGTGTTTCAAAAAGATATTTATCTTGAAATAAAGTCATTAATTTTTCTTTTTAGTTTGAATGGATTTTACCATTTTGTCAAAATCAGATTCAATCTTTTGTGTTTTATTAAATACGTCGTACTCTGCAAAGGCTTTGTTTTCGGCTTGTTTTTGACTACGTGTGCCTTTACCGTCTAATATTCTGTACTCGTTAAACTCTAAAAACTTATTGACACTTTCTGCCAATGCTTCCATCGTGAACGTAGTACGACGCTCTACCAATCCTTCTATATAATCGAAGTAAGAAGAAACCGTACGTTCTAATTGTTTTATTTCATCTTCGTTGAGATAGTTTTTCGCTACATTGGTATCTGACTTAATAATGCGACCATCAGGACTATTTTTCCACGTTTTTAAACCCATATTGGGTTTTGTACTGTCAGCATTGAGATAAATAATTTCTGCTGCTGTATGCCCCGTAATAGCGTAATGAAATTTGTTTTGTACCATAGCATAAAAATTCTTTGTAATCTCTGAATTCTTATCATAGTCGATACTGCATTCTTGGAATATATCGGTTATTTGTTGGTATATGCGACGCTCGTTGGCACGTATCGAGCGTATACGCTCCAATAACTCTTTGAAATAGTCTTTACTAAAAAGTTTTTTACCATCTTTTAATCTATCATCATCCAACACAAAACCTTTGATGATAAACTCCTTCAAGGTATTGGTAGCCCATATACGGAATTGAGTGGCTTTGGTAGAATTGACACGATACCCTACCGAAATAATGGCATCAAGATTGTAAAATTTAGTTTTATAATTTTTACCATCGGCAGCAGTTGTCAAAAATTCCTTTACAACTGAATTTTCATCTAACTCATTATCTTTAAAAATATTAGAAAGATGGTAGCTAATATTTTGCTTTGATGTATCAAATAGTTCTGCTATACGTTGTTGCGTTAACCACACCGTATCATTCATTACAAAAATTTCTACCTTTACCTTGCCCGATGGGTCGGTATACAATATAAATTCAGATAATTCATCTGAAGGTAATATGGGTATATTATCGCTCATAGGGTTTTAGTTTTTGATTTGATAAAAATCTTTAGTTAAACGAATGGCATCTTCTGAAAGGTTGTAGCGTGCATCTTCCACTTCTGAAAGATTGACATACAATTGATTGTTATCCAGCATACGTTTGAATAACTCTTTTTGACGTGCTAAACTAAGATTGATGAAAGCCTCTTCTTTGACTACATTTTCTTTAAAATCTTTGATACGCACATTATAATCTAAGAAATAGCGTGTGTTTAATTCCTCAAATAGCTGTAGCAATTCATCTAAATTAGTACAAGCCTCTATTCGTTCTTTGGCTGTTTCGTTATTCTTCGCTAATTCTGCATAAACAAATGAACCACCACCTTGCCAATTAACATCCTTTGAAATACCAGATTGATCTTCATTATTAATAACTTTATTTAATCTTGCTATTGTAAATGATTCAATATAATCTAACTGCTCAACACCTATGTATTGTCTATTCATTTTATGTGATGTAGCGGCAGTAGTTCCTGTACCTAGATGATAATCTAAAACAATATCATTCTCCTCTGTACAAGCTTCTAAAATGCGTCTAATTAATTGTTCTGGTTTTTGACCTACTAAATCTAATCTTTCTTTGGATTGTGAATTTATTCGAGGGATATTCCATAATGTCCCAACAATTTTATCATTAGATTCATAGTAAACAACATTACCATTTTCGTCCTTTACAGTAACCATTTTTTTAAGTTCCTTATCCCAAGTGACTTGATTTTGTTTTCTTTTATTCTTTACATCCACTTTTACGTGTTTGAATTTTTGAAAACCTGATTTTTTTGAATAATACAGTATACCTTCTGTGTCGTTATTAAAGTTTTTAGTAAATTGGAATTTGAATTTATTTTCATAAAACCAAATTATTTCATTTCTAAAATTATCTCTACCACATACATCATCCATTAAAACCTTAAGGTAATGTATTTCATTCCAATCTGCTTGAACAAATATACCACCGTCATCAGAAAGAAGATCAAATGCTTTTAAAAGACGATTTCGCATAAATGTTAGCCAAGTAGAATGTGTAAATCTATCATTATATGTAAAACTGTCTTTTTCAGTATTATAAGGCGGATCGATATAGATTAGTTTTACTTTGCCTTTAAATTCTTTTTCTAAGGAATGTAAAGCCAATAAGTTGTTGCCTTTAATGATTAGATTATCGGTAATGGTATCTTCGGGTAAACCACGTTGTCTATTCAATTCTGCATCTCTTGTAAAGGAAGAAGGAATAGTTTCGCCATTCCCATCATAGCGTACTACTTTCTGAAAAGCTTTAGGCTCTAACAAACGGTCTATTTCGTCTTTTGCAATAATGTTATTATAGAAAATCTCTTTACGTTTTGCTGTTTTTTCTACATAGTCGATAGCTTCTTCATTGTATTCGAAATAAACATCATTTCCTTCTTCTGTACTTTGTCCACCTTCTAATACGCAGCCTTTATACGGAAAGTCTAATACATAATCGGTACTATCCGTTAGAAACTTACCCCCAGAAGCCAACCCTATACGATTGGCATATTGGGTGTAAGAACCATCTAATACTTTGCTGTCTAAGTAAAATATAAAGTCGTTTTGTTTGAACACATAAACATCTTTTACTTGGATAAAAAACTTTTCTCTAACCTTGTCATCCGCGATTAAAAGCTCTACTAATTGACTATCAAGGTTATTTACTAGGTCTCTTAATACATTAATTTGTATATCGTTTTCTTCATCTACTAAGCGATTATCTGCTTTAAGTAATTGAGTTATATGTTGGTTGAAATTGAATTCTTGCATTCTATTTTATCCATTTATTTTAGATTATACGACAAATCTTTGATTGCTCAAATATATTAATTAAAGGATGATTAACCTACACTTTTTCATACCATCCTGTTTTAGGTTTAGATAATAATTCGGGTACAGAATTACTAAGGAAATTATCTACCGAACGTTCTGATAGATTGTACTTTGCACACAATTCTATTGCTTCTTTACGTTGGAATGATTGTGGTAAAGCCTCGTAAAAAGCTTTTTTGTTATTGCCCATTTTGTAGGTAATAGGTTCTGACTGACTTGCTAGATTATTGAACATTAAGATACTATGATTTAGATATACATTTATCAATTCTAATGCTGCTAAAAAATCTTCATCTGTACATACTACCACTTCTGAACAATCGCCATTTTCCACTTTGCGTAAAGCTGTAAAAATCATACAGAAACGGTACAATACTAATCCTAAACGAAATACAATACTTGACGTATCATCGCTATTGAATAATACGGTATTGGTTAATAATTTACTGAAAACTATATTTAATTGTTCCCATTGATTGGGCGTTAATTGTACTTCGGTCGGGTGCTGTTCTAGAAAATCATATACCTGTAATACATCGTTAGATAACTTTTCGAAATGATCGTTGAAAATAATTCCACCTTTTTTAGGTGATGGGTCTTGCCATATAATTTCATTTTTGAACGCATAGAACATAAATCGACTAAATAAACCATCTTCTGCTGATTGAATTAATTTGGGTACTTGTGCTGGTGTACCTGATAATGAAACGGCTAATTGTGGATTAGGAATTTCTAATAATTCATTATTGGTTTTACGAGCGGCTGAAATTTTTTCGTGATGAAATGCGGCTCTCATAATATGCGAGTAATTCCCCCAATCTTGTTTGTTTGCACCACTCATTGCATCGGCTTCTGTTTCGCAAATGATACCTTTGCCATCGTTGTCTTGAAGCATTTTCATCATCATTGCTTGGCTGGTATCGGCAGGTAGAAACAATAAATTGAATTTTGGTTCAACAGGTTTTTCGGGTAATGGTTCTTCGTTGTTTTTTCGTTTTGAAATTAAGGCTTTGTAGTCGATGTTTTCCTTCTCGAATTGTTTCTTTGCTTCCTCTGAAAGTTTTACAAAACGCTCGTGTATTTTATCGCCCAAACGTTTGGCATTTTTAAGCACACCTTTTCCACTTGCTGCAGGAGCAATAATGAATGAGAACAGATGCGGGTACACTCTTTCTTGGTGGTAAATACCTGTAACATTGGGTAAACAACCACTTAGAATTGTTAAACCAGCTGTAAGAAATACATCACGTTTGCGTTCGTTATCATTAAACGCTTCGCAACCCTCAATCAATAATTCGGGTAAATAATTGACGATATGTGCAGGAATTGCAGGTGTGGTTTTTAGATAATCTACCTCATCATATACTGGTTCTTTATCAGGTGGACTGTCTTTTTGCAAGTTTACAAAGTTTGCAGTCTTTGCAAATGTACCAAACTCGTGTGCTTGATTTCTGTATGCACTTTCAATAGACTTGATGAATTCTTTTTGATTTTCGTGATGAAAGTTTTGCAAAATGAATTGTTCTGCATCTAACTGATTTACACCTTTACGGTTTAAATTACACGCTAACTGATATACATAGTTGTTGCGATTACCTTTTTCGAACTGGGTAATCTTATTGGTAAAATCTACGCAATATTGAAATACATCATCTGTATTACTACTCGTAATTTATTCAGGATGGTTTACTACTTTTTCTTCAACTTTTGTATTGACAGCAAATATTGTAGCTAATGGATTGTAATACGCATTTTCATCAAACGATACAAAACACAATCTAGTTACATCTTTACATTTAGGATCGGCATTAACACCTAATTGCTTTTCGTAATATTCTTGTACTTGTTTGTATGCTAAGTCGTGGTGTTGTACTAAGCTATCTACTTGAATGAATACTTTTAAGCCATTACCACTTGGGCTTTTGAAATAAGCTAGCGTATAAAGAATAGATGCCGTTTGTGTAGTGATTTGAAGTAAATCTACTTCGTCAATTTTATCAAAATCTAAGTGAATGATTTGATTGTACTCTTGAATAAACTCTTTCTTTCTACCACCAGAATATGTTGCTGATGGAGTAAAAGCTAAAAGATTCTTTTTTAATTCATCGGTTCTTTCGGGTTTCCCCATTCCAATAGCCATACGAATAGTATTTACATCATCTTGATAAGTACCTGTTTTGATATTTGAGATTAAATCCTGTAAAGTAATGATTTGTACAGGATTATTGAAGTTTTGGAAAATTGATACTCTAGTCATTGTTAATAGATTTAAGGTTAATGGAATTGTTAGCTGGAATTTTACTACGTTGCAATAGCTCTAAGATGTCGGCTAAAGTGTAGTAGATTTTATTGCCTACTTGTGAATAGGTAATAATGTTTTCGGTACGCCAATAAGCGGCAGTACGTTTGCTAATATTCATAATTTGGAGAAACTCCTGATTATCGTAAAAGACTTGGTCGGGTTCGGTACGTTGTTTCTTCTTAACCTCGATAGATAATTGATCTAAACGATCCATAATCTCTTGAACCTCTTCTTCGGAAAATCTATAAAAGCTCATAATTATTTACGTTTGTTTTTGATTAAATAATTAGCTGCAGCTGTTTCGATGTCTTCCGTAGTTTCTTGCCTGTTACGCATTAACCATTGGTCTATTTCTGTGCGATTGAAATAGAGTTTTTTCCCTTGTGGACAAAAATGTGGGATTTGCTTTTGAGAAGTTAGTTTGTAAAGGTGTGAAGCACTTATATCTAAATACTTACACACATCGTTAAACGTTAATACTTCTTTTTGCAATAAATTTTGCTCCTCAATTTTACCTTCTAATTGAGCAAGCTTTTCTAAGATTACTTGTACTTCCATAAATCAAATTATTTAGTGATTATGAAGCAAAGTAATGCAGTAGATGAACCCTAAAGTAGTTGCATAGGGTTGTGCAACCCTAGCTTAAACCCTTGATTTTATTGGGATTGTATGGTTTATTTTTCTTTGTCTTTTTTTACTTTTTGAGCAAAATGAATGAATTTTGTATGCCAAAAATCCATTGCATTATAGTCTGGTGTATCAAAAGCATTTTTGATGGAATTAGGACTTACATCGTCTGCTTTTTTGGATGAGAAACTTTCACTGATAAAATTGAATACATCTGTTTTATGTTTCGCATCTATAATACCTTCATCAAATAATACTCTGAATAAATAAGCTATTTCTTTTACGTTTAAATTGGTTTTTAATTTGTTCTTAGGTTTTTCTTCTTGTTGATTAATGGCTCTATTAAAATCAGCAAATGAGCCAAAATAACCTTTCTTGAAATCTTCTAAAGCTTGTTGTGTAGCTTCTTGAAAAATATGAAAATGCTTTTCGTACCATTTGAAAACGTGGTCAAAATATCTAGTAAACATTTCGCCCATTTCTGTATATGGTTTGGGTTCAAAATTTAGATACCAGTATTGTTTCCAAAATTGTTCCTTCATATACTCATATCTTACTTTTGGTGTATGCGTTTTGAATTGGCTAAGTGAAATTGTTAGCCATTTATTGATTTCATTATTATTTAAAGGTTGCGACCTCGTATATATAGTTTGTATATATTCACTTAATAAAGGACCTTACATAAAACTATTGAAATACTCTGGATCAAATTTATATTGCTCCCATAAGTCATCACAATTACGTTTATACATATCAGCTTCCATTATGATACGTAATTCTAACTCTTCAACTAAGAATACTTCTCTTTCTGTTTCTTTGATAAATCCCATAGTTATAGGTTCAGTTTTATTTTGTTAGCGGCTTCAATTTTTTTCTCATTAATAACCTTAGTGTATATTTCGGTAGTGGATAGGTTTTTATGTCCTAACAACTTCGATACGGTGTAAATATCAGTCCCCAGCGTTAACTGTAATATAGCATAAGTATGTCTCGCACAATGGAATGTAATACGCTTTTTGATACCTGCATTGGTCATCCAATCTTTTAATAAGGTTTTGTTCCAATTGCCATATTTAAACCCTGTAAACACGTTATCTTTTGGGTTACCTTCTTCGCCTAAAAATGTTCGAGCATCTTCGGATATTGGTTGCATTTCAGCTCCGTTGGTTTTCTGTTGTTTGAAACGTAAGAAATTACCTAACTTTTCTGAATATTGCACTTCTGACCATTTTAGCTTTTCAATATCTGACCAACGCAATCCTGTAAGGCACGAGAATAAAAACATACGTTTTAGTGTTTCATTCTTACAAGGTGTATGCACTAAGGTTTGAACTTCCTCTAAAGATAAAAATTCTCTCTGAACTTCGTCTTGTGGAAATGGTTGTACTTGTTCGGCTGGATTATATGTTAGCAATCCTTCTTTTAATGCTTGTTTTAAAGCTGCTATTACTTTATTGAAATAAGAGTATTTAGTATTTAAAGATATGGGTTCGCCTGTTTTAGTAATAGCAACATTATCTAAATAGTCTTTGAAACCTTCTAACCAATCTTTGTCTAAACGCTCAAATGAAATACCTTTTGGATCATACGCTTGTAAATGTTTTTTGGTACTATCCCAATTGCCATAATTACCTACGCTGGCTTTCTTCTTTTCTGTTAGTGCTTCAAAAAATGTTAAGAAATTTCCTTTTTGTTTCTCCTTATCTCTAAAACCATAAATTTGATTTTGTGCTTCCAAGTGCCTTTTGCTTCTGATACTTTCTGCTAGCTCTAAGATTTTTTTGTTTTCATCTTTTTGAGCTTTTGTCAAACTTCCTTTTTCTGGTTCAGGTGTTAAGTACAAACCTAAATATTCGTATTCACGTTTGCCTTTGTCGTAATAGTCAAGGTACAAGGTTATTTTGTTGCCTTTTTTGCGTTGTCTTAAAGATACTTTCATAATTCATCATTTAAAAAGATTATCGATTTCGGTACGTTTTATTATTGTTCTTCTCCCAATTTTAGAAGCTTTTAATTCGTTACGATTAATCATTCTTTGAATTGTCCAACGACTAGCACCTAAAAGAATAGCGGTTTCTTGTACGCTTAGGAATTCTTTATCACGAAGATTGATAAAGTTGGTGGTTTGGATTGGGAGTTTTTGTAGGGTTTGCAAACTTTGCAAGGTTTCTGGATTTGCAGAACTTACATTTTGAATTTGCTCACTTAATGTGGCTCTTATTTTTTCTTCTTTCTTGATTTGCTTATAGTGTCTAGAATTGCACTTGTGGCTACAATAGCGAGTAGTGGTGGTTTGGGCAACAAAGGCTTGTCCACAGAATTGACAGAATTTTGGTATTTTGATATTCGAACTCATAATGTTGCTAATTTTAGCACAAAGTAGCTTGATGTAGCTAGTTGGTGCATCATTTCTCTATACTATATTTTTGATGTGCTTTGGGCAACAAACTTGATGCTTGGGCGACAACTGTGCATCAAATTTAATCAAAATAAAGCAATTAGGCAACAAAAAAGAGCAACATAGTTGCTCTTAAATATAACATTTATAGATAGTTAACAAACAAAAGAAAGATAACTACTTCCCGATACAAAACTTACCAAAGATATTTCCGAGTAATTCATCATTTGAAACCTGTCCAATAATCTCACCCAAGGCTTCTAAGGCTCTACGTAGATCTATGGCTACTAATTCGCTGCTTAATCCGGATTGCAAACCTTCTTTACATAATTCTAGGGATTCTTGGGCTTTTAATAAGGCATTTAGATGGCGTGTATTATTTACAATGGTTTGAGAAGATGCTTTTTGTTTCTCTATATACAAATACATTTCTTCTTTTAATAGCTCTAAATTAATATTTTCTTTTGCAGAAATTTTAATAACCGGATATTTATTTTCAGTACTTTTTGAAAGTTCGGTATTTTCGGTATCAGTATTTTTATCTTTCTTGTTTAAACAGACAATTATAAATACATTTTCTCTTTTAAGCCTATTTAAATCTACTTCTACTTCTTTCCAACTTAAGGTCTCAATATCAACTAAATAAAGAATAATTGCAGCGGTATTAGCTTTTTCTAATGCTTTAGCTACCCCTATGGCTTCAATAGCATCCTGAGTTTCTCTCAACCCAGCGGTATCAATAAATCGGAATTGAATTCCATTAATATTAATAGACTCTTCAATGGTGTCTCGAGTAGTTCCTGCAATATCGCTAACAATTGCCCGATCTTCATTTAATAATACATTAAGAAGGGTTGACTTACCAGCATTGGGTTTCCCAATGATAGCTACAGGTACACCATTTTTAATAGCGTTTCCATAAGTAAAGGATTCAATTAAGGGATTAATTTCTTGCAGGATTTGATTGAGTAATTGTAAAAGCTGAGAACGATCCGCAAATTCTACATCTTCTTCAGAAAAATCCAATTCCAATTCCAATAGAGAAGCTAAATCTAACAATTCTATTCTCAATTCTTTTAACAAAGAGGAAAATCCACCACGCATTTGAGATATTGCTAAATCATGACTAGCTTTATTTTCAGAAGCTATTAAATCGGCTACAGCTTCTGCCTGACTTAGATCTATTCTTCCATTTAGAAAAGCCCTCTGGGTAAATTCACCAGCTAACGCCAAACGACACCCTTTTTTTACCAATAAATTTAGAATTTCCTGTAATATATAAGAGGAACCGTGGCAGGAAATTTCCACCAAATTTTCAGCGGTAAACGTTCGAGGAGCTAAGAAAACAGAAACTATTACCTCATCAATAATTTCTCCCTCTTTTACAATATAACCATAATTTAAGGTATGGCTATGCACAGCCCTTAAATTTTTACCTTTGAATATAGAATTTACAATTTCAACGGATTTCTCACCTGAAACTCGAATAATCCCTAAAGCTCCAATTCCTTGAGGAGTAGCTAATGCGCAAATGGTATCTTGATACATTATATAATATTACGATACAAATGTAGCATTTTTGAATAAGGTTAGTATTTATGAATCAAGATTAAAATAATTGAATTTTATATTTTATACAACGAAAATTAAAATTTAATATTTAAAAAATTAAGCCCTTAAATTTCACCATTGAATTTAAGAGCTTGTTTAAATAAATTATCTAAATATTAGTTTAACCTCTATCAATTAAAGTAGGCTTTAGGATTTTTGTTTTAAAACATTTAATAACTAAACCCTCAACTTTAGTTACATCAAAAGGTCGACAAGAGAAAACATCCAGAGCAGCATACCTTTTTTCCGGCCATGTATGAATACTTAAA
The DNA here is from genome assembly GCF_007845595.1 of Apibacter muscae. NCBI lineage: Bacteria > Pseudomonadati > Bacteroidota > Flavobacteriia > Flavobacteriales > Weeksellaceae > Apibacter > Apibacter muscae. The sequence goes on along the minus strand of NZ_SELI01000016.1, from coordinate 22,922 downwards.
TGACTTTCTTCTAAAAGAAGAATCCCGGTTACTCCTACGGGTTGAAATTGCTTGTAGGCTTCTTCAACCTTTTTTAATTCTAAAACCTTAACCAAATTGTTACATAATTCTTGAATGGACTTCACAAAAGAAATAGATCGTTCATCGCACTCAAATACGTCTAAAATAAAATGTTTACCAACCATTTCTTAGATTAAAAAGTGTGAAATAAATTCGCACTCATCGTTTATAATTTTAGAATCTTGATGCCTTACATTAAAGGCTAAGGGCTGATCAGAATAAAACATTCCAAATTGATAGGAATATTCCTCCTCATCTTTAGGCAAAGGATAATATTTTTGGTATACACAAGGTTGATTCTCGTAATCTCCATCCGTTTTTTCAACACTATCAGTTTTAACCTCTATATTTTCTCCAATTCTGCCATACATGGGCTTTTTTACATATTCTTGTAAAAAATTTGAATTATTATAGGTCTCTGCCACTAGAGAGTTTGGAAATTTTTCAGTAATATAAGATAGAAATTTTTTATTTTGCCAAAGGGTTGTATACAATGGATTTAATACAATCACTTTTCTATCTTGTGAAATTTTTATCAAAGTGTGCGCCAATTCAGGTTCAAACTCAAACATCCAATCCCACGGAATCATTTTAAACCAAATATCTATAGGTTGAAACTCTCCATTTCCTAACTCATAAAATAATCCTTCTTCTTCTGAAAAAATTATGTCGGTTAAGTCCTTATACAACACCTGCAATCCTGCCTGATGAGCTTGCATAAGCATAGTATTACAGTTGGCTAAATCTTCGGGATGCCCCAGCGAACTAGCAACCATTTGTATCTCCTCAAAATTAAAAAATTGCTTTAGCTGTTTAAATTGAGTGATTAAATGATCTTCCAAGAAATTAAAAGCTGTTGATTGTGCCTCTCTATTTTGCATTTTTTGCCATAGAATAGTTTCTGGAAGTGTACTAAATGTGTCTGCATTAAACTCAATAACCCTCAATCCTAAACCATCTACTCCACCATTGAAGTCAAATCTCCCAGCAAAAAATGGAAAATCTGCTCTATTCTCCCAAGAATGAATGATCGCTGACTGGAAGGATTTTGGAATTCCTAGATAGTCTAAATGATTATTTTGAATTAGATGATCGGTAGCTTTTACGAAAAGATCAAAGGTTTCATTCGTAAGTTTTTTAAAAGATTCCATTTCTTGCGAGTAAATCCCAATCATTTCATCTACAAAATATTCTTGTCCTGCCAACCATTGCAAGACAGGAGGAAGCTGAGCTTTTTTAAAACTCTTTACTCTTTTAAATCTACTATCCTCCATAAGAACGGGTGGATCTAAATCCTGAACGTGAAGTACTACTGCTTTTAGATCCAAATCCAGATTTAGGATTTTTGATAGTCCTAACTGTTCGGGTAGCCGTTCTGTTTACTTCGTTATTGGTTTGATTCGCTTGATTATAAGCTTCTGGTGTTTTATATGCATTAGGATTGGGTACAAAATTAGAATTCATTCCTCCCCCCATAAATCGAGACATCAAAGAATACATTAAAATTCCAGAAAGAAAACCTGTTCCTGCATGGCTTGAAGGAGCTTTTTCAATCTCATTTTTGACCTGCGTAGAATTTAAAGTATCCACCTTACCATCTGCATAATGGACAATAGCTTTAGATTCATCCGGATTTGCTATAGTTTTCTCACTTATAATTTTGAATTCCCCATCTTTCCCTTCTTCAATTTCCGTTATCACTCCTTTCGTAGGCTTTACTTCTTCTACACTTATCGTTTCTTCCTCATTGGAATTTCCCTTGCAAGCGCTCAACATAAACGTACTTGCAATAAAAATACCTCCCAAAGCTATTTTGGATAACTTATTAAGAGTTAAAATATTTTTTTTCATATTTGTGAATCCTTAGTTAGATAAGCAAAATTAACAAATTTAAATGAAAGTAAAATATTCTCTGTCTCTGGCTGTCTTTATTGCTGGATTATGTTCTATTGTTTATGAATTATTAATAAGTGCTACCGCTAGCTACTTTATCGGAGATAGCATCACTCAGTTTTCCATCCTTATTGGGATATATTTATTTTCCATGGGAATAGGGGCCTACCTATCTAAATATTTCAAAAATAAACCTATCCATTATTTTATTTACACAGAACTTCTTTTAGGAATTATAGGAGGATTATCCATTCCTATTCTTTACTTTATTTTTGTAACTTTCCCCATTTCGGTTTTGCAATGGAGCTGTTACACCGTTATGCTTACGATAGGACTGCTTACCGGCATGGAAGTTCCATTATTAACTTTTGCTTTTGATTCAAACAACTATAAAAATTTTTTATCCAACATTCTTTCTTTAGATTATATTGGTGGATTAATAGCCACTCTCTTATTCCCTTTTGTTCTTTTGCCTTTTCTCGGTTTATTTGAATCTTCATTAATATTTGGTATAATAAATATTGCTTTAGGAATATGGGTTTGCTTTTGCATTAGTAAAAAATTGAATTTTATTTCTCTGGCAGGGCTAATATCCATTTTATTTTTAGCCATCTTATTATCGTTTTCTAATCATTTATTAAAAAACTGGGAAGAAAAGATTTATAAAAATCCTATTATACTTAATAAACAATCACCTTATCAAAAAATTGTACTTACTGAAAATAATGAAAAAGATGTAAAATTATTTCTTAACCGACAATTACAATTTAGCTCAAAAGACGAATATAGGTACCATGAAATGCTGGTTCATATTCCTTTACTTTGGGTTCCGAAAGCTGAAAAAGTTTTAGTATTAGGCGGTGGAGAAAATTTAGCTACCCGAGAACTTTTAAAACACCCTAATATTAAACAGATTGATGTGGTAGATATTGATAATGCTATGTTTGATGTATCTAAAAATAATGCTGAAATTAGTAAGATTAATCAAAAAGCGGCCTTCAATCCAAAAGTACATTTAATCGCTGAGGATGCTTTTTTATTTTTAAAAAACTCTAAAGAATCTTTTGATTTAATTATTGCCGATCTCCCCGATCCTTCCAATGATATTTTAGCTCGTTTGTATAGTAAACAATTTTATTTATTAGTCAAAAAAAATTTAAAAAAAGAGGGAGTATTTGTTACACAATCTTGCGACGTTTATTTTACCAATAAAACTTTTAACTGTATTGTTAATACATTGGGAAATGTTTTTCAATCTACCAAACCTTATCAAACTTTTGTACCTTCTTTTGGAAATTGGGGGTTTACACTAGCAGCTGATTATCCTTTAGAAATGCCTAAAAATATAGAATTAGCTGAAAACTTATCTTATCTGGATGCTAGTTTAGTACAAAGTTCCTTCCACTTCCCTAAAGATATTCCTTTGCAGAAAACAAAAATTAATTCTTTGGATAATCCTTTTATTATTGATTATTTCCTAGAAGAATGGAAACAATGGAAAGAAAATGCAAATAGCGAATAAATAAACTCTGTACCCTCTTATCAAATACTATAATCATAAGCATTTAAATAAATTTTATATAATTCTATAAAAATTTTATCAATTAAAATTAAGGTAAAAAATCATAATAAATAGTTATTGTATACATAATTTTTATTAATTAAAGTTTTTATAATTCTCTTAATGCTTATATTTTATCTTTTTAGTCTAAAAAATTATTCATTCTTATTTTTTAAGTAAAATCTATTGTATATTTAAAATAAAAAAATAACTTTGTATAAAGTTCAAAAAGAATGAGTCAGTATGTCTTATATTTCAAGTTTTGTATGTGTTGCTCCTTATAAAGGGGTAATTTTACTATTACTTGATGTGGTAAAACATCTAAATAATAAAAAAACTCCTCAGATTAAAGTTTGAGGAGTTTTTTATGTAACAAATTTAAAAAACAACATTTCCTAGTTGAATACTAGGAATTAAAACTAAAATAAATGGATCAAAGCATTATTGATATACTAAATCAACCCAAGAGCATTAAAGAAAACTTAAAGTTTCTGAATGACAAGGTAGAAGGTAAAATTGTATTTTCTAGTAGTTTTAGTATGGAAGATCAATTAATTACCGATGCTATTTTTTCTCAAAATTTAAATAATATTGAAGTATTTACACTTGATACTGGTAGATTTTTCCAAGAAACTTATTCTGTATGGAGTAAAACTTTATTAAAATACAAATATCCGATTAAACCCTATTATCCAAATACAGAAAGTATTGAAAAATTTGTATTAGAAAAAGGAATTAATCCATTTTATGAAAGTATTGAATTAAGAAAACAATGTTGTCATATACGTAAAGTAGAACCTTTACAAAGAGCACTTAAAGATGCTACGGTATGGATTACCGGATTAAGAGCAGAGCATTCTGCTACGCGTAATAATTTAAATATAGTAGAATGGGACGAACATTACCAACTTTATAAGTACAATCCTATCTTGCATTGGAACACACAGGAGGTTGAAGATTACGTAAAACAAAACAAGGTCCCTTATAATCTTTTATACGATCAAGGCTTTGTAAGTATAGGATGCGCTCCTTGCACACGTGCCATACAAAAAGGCGAGGATTTCCGAGCTGGTAGATGGTGGTGGGAAGATGCCTCTAAAAAAGAATGCGGCCTGCATAGTTCATAATCAAAATTAATGTAATATAAAACATAATCAAATTGTAAAAAATATACCATGAGTAACTCAAAAAAATACTTAAATCAACTAGAAGACGAAGCTATTTATATACTCAGAGAAACAGCAGCTCAATTTGAGAAACCTGCATTATTATTTTCAGGAGGCAAAGACTCCATCGTTTTAGTACACCTAGCCCTTAAAGCTTTTCGCCCTGGAAAATTCCCATTCCCCTTGGTACACATAGACACTGGTCATAACTTTCCAGAAGCCATAGAATTTAGAGATTATTTAGTTAATAAAATTGGGGAGAAACTAATTGTGGGTTCTGTTGAGGAAAGTATAAAAAAATATAATTTAAAAGAAACCCAAGGCCGTTTCCCTTCTCGTAATTCTCTACAAACTTATTCTTTGCTAGACACTATACAAGAAAACAGTTTTGATGCTTGCATTGGAGGAGCTAGAAGAGATGAGGAAAAAGCACGTGCAAAAGAAAGGATCTTTTCTGTTAGAGACGATTTTGGACAATGGGATCCTAAGTTGCAACGACCGGAATTATGGGATATTTTGAATGGTAAAATTCAAAAGGATCATAACGTTCGGGTATTTCCTATCAGTAACTGGACAGAACTAGACGTTTGGAACTATATTTTAGAAAATAATATAGAACTGCCTAGTCTATATTTTGCCCATGATCGTGAATGTATCGTACACCAAGATAAACTTGTTGCTACTTCAAAATTTATACAACCTCTACCGGAAGATAAAGTTGTTATAGAAAAAGTTCGATACAGAACCGTGGGAGATATGACCTGTACAGCGGCAGTTCCGTCTAACGCATCTACTATTCAAGATATTATAGATGATATTATAAGTACAAGAATTAGTGAAAGAGGGCAAACACGATTAGATGACCAATTATCAGAAGCTGCCATGGAAGATAGAAAAAAACAAGGTTATTTTTAAGAACAATTGCACCAATAATCAACTCAAGTATTAAAAAGAAAAAGGAAATTAAATGAACACACTAAAATTTATAACTGCAGGAAATGTTGATGATGGAAAAAGTACCCTTATCGGAAGATTATTATACGATTCCGGAAGTATTCATACCGATCAACTTGGAGTTTTAAAACAACAAACCAAACAAGAAGGTGTAGAAGTTGATCTATCTTTAATCACTGATGGATTAAGAGCTGAAAGAGAGCAAGGAATCACCATTGATGTTGCTTATAAATATTTTTCTACCCATAAAAGAAAATTTATTATTGCAGATGCTCCTGGTCACGAACAATATACCCGCAACATGGTTACCGGTGCATCCAATTCAGATCTTATCATACTTTTAGTAGATGCAAGAAAAGGAATAACTACCCAAACCAAAAGACATGCAAGTATAGGTTCTTTAATGGGAATAAAAAAAGCCATAGTTACCGTAAATAAAATTGATTTAGAAAATTACTCGGAGGAAGTTTTCAATAATATTAAAAATGATTTTGAAACTATTAAAGATCATTTAGATTTCGATGAGATTATTTATATACCCATCAGCGCATTAAACGGTGATAATATCGTAGAGAAGTCTAAAAATACTCCTTGGTACGCAGGAGAAACCTTACTAAATATTTTAGAAAGTATAGAAATTCCTACACAAAAATTGAATGATGCTCGTTTCCAAGTGCAATGGGTTATACGGCCTAAAGACGATAAATATCATGATTATCGTGGTTACTCAGGTCCTGTACTAAGTGGTAATTATAAAGTTGGTGACAGGGTGAAAATACTTCCCTCAGAAATAGAAACTACTATTACAAGGATTGAAAAATTACAAGAGGAAGTTGAACAAGTTTGGGCTGGAGATAGTACAGTATTACATCTCTCTGACAATATAGATATTAGCAGAGGAGATTCCATTGTTAAGGTAGATAAATTACCTACAGCTTCCAATGAATTAAAAAGTTGGATATGCTGGTTAGATCAAAACTCTCTTCAAACAGGCAAAACTTATATTCTTCAACACCGTTTTAAATCTGTTCGAGTTAAAATACAATCCATAGATCGCAAATGGGAAGTTAACGATTGGAAATTTAGTGATGCTGATGAAATAAAATTAAACGATATCGGACAAATTTCCCTACGAACCAATCAACCCATTTTTTACGATTCCTTTAAAGAAAATCCGAAAAGTGGAAACGCAATTTTAATTGATGAAACTACTTTTAATACAGTTGGAGCATTAATGTTTTTATAAATTATTAACCTACTACTGTAATAGAATTTTTATCCATTGAGAATATAAATTAAGTTTGATCCGCCTAATAAATATGATTTCAGAAAAAAAAGGTAAAGTAATTTTAGCGGGAGCTGGCCCCGGAGATCCAGAACTCATTAGTGTGAAAGCATTAAAATATCTAAATATGGCTGATGTTATCTTAACGGATCGCTTAGTTTCTCCACAGCTAATTCAAGACCATGCTCGTAAGGATGCATTGATTATTTACGTGGGTAAACAATGTTCCAAAGGAATTCATACTCCACAAAAAGATATTAATCATCTTTTAGTTAAATACGCTAAGCAAGAAAAATTAGTTCTACGGCTAAAAGGAGGTGATGCTTCTCTTTTTTCAAATATTTTAGATGAATTAGATGAATTAGTAGCCCACAATATTCCTTATGAAATCATCCCCGGTATTTCTGCTGCATTTGGTGCTGCGGCTTATTCAGCAATACCATTAACGGCAAGGGAATACTCCAGAGCTGTACGTTTTCTTACTTTATTTGATTTAGATTCTATTACCATAGAACAATGGAAAGATTGGGCAAAAACAGAAGATACATTGGTTTTTTACATGAGTGGAAAAAAATTAAACCAACTGACCAACTACTTAATCTCCCATCAAATAGAGGACTCTAAGGGGCTAGCGATTATACAACAAGCAACCACCCCCTATCAACAAACCCAGACATTTTCATTTGGCGAGCTAAAAACAAATAAATTACCAGAATTTGAATATGTTCCTACACTTATTATTATAGGCAAAGTAGTGCATTTACATAAATCATTTGCATGGATTCAAGAAATTACAAAGACCGAATCTTATTTTGACAACCATATAACAACTCTGCAACATGCAAACTAATCATATTTTAGAATTTAAAGAACTAATTAAAAAATTTTCTAGAGACGAGCTTCTTTGGATCAATGGATACTTAAGCGGAATTTTAGAAGGAGGTGGAAATCCAACCTCTTTGGAAGCTACTCCAAGCACAAATTTAAATTCAACACCTGCTCCTTTGATTAAGCCAACCATAATCTATGGTACTGAGACTGGAAATTCTAAAAAGGTTGCTTTACAATTACAAAAATTACTAAAGCAAAATAAAATTCAGTCAAAAACCTATGATGCTTCTCAATATCCATTAGACAAACTTGAAAAAGAAAAGTTCCTTCTAATCATTATGAGTACGCAAGGAGAAGGAGAGCCTCCTGTAAGTGCTACGAATTTTTATCAATCTTTAGAGCAATCAAATGCAAACTTAAGAAATACGCAATTTTGTGTTTTAGGTTTGGGAGATAGTTCTTATCCCCTATTTTGCAAAGCTGGAGAAGATATAGATAAAAATTTAGAAAAGTTAGGAGGACAGCGTATTATAAACTTTACGCCTTCCGATGTTGACTTTATGCCAGTAGCTAAAAGTTGGTTCAATCAAATCCTTAATTTTATTCAAAATTCAGCAAGCCCAAGCTTATCAATCCAAATAGAGACCACTAAGATTGCTACATCAAATCAAAAAAAATCTTATACGGGAATTGTTAAACATAAGGTAATTCTTAATGACATAGGTTCTAATAAAGAAACCTATCATATAGAAATAGAACCGGAAGAAGAAGTTGATTTTCAACCTGGAGATGCCATAGGATTTTACCCAAAAAACAATGAGAATGAAACCATTGAAATAGCCAAACTTTTAAATGAGGAAGGTAGATCAACTGAATTTTTGACTAAAAATATCCGAGGATTATCCGGAAAATCTTTAGAAAAATTTTCGAATCTTTTTAAAATTGAGATTAAAGAATCTAAAATTGATTTAATAGACTTATTAAAAAAATATCCAAGCAATTCAGTTGATATTAATGATGTATTGAGTTTATTAAACCCCATATCTCCACGCTTATATTCCATTGCCTCTTCACCGGAAGCACACGACGGAGAGTTACATATTGCTGTTTCTTTAGACAAATTTAAGGTTGATGGACTAGTCAAAACCGGTCTATGCTCTCAATTTTTAGCAAACTATACTCTAAACGAAACCTTACCTTTCTATATACATAAAAATAATAATTTCCGGTTACCTGCAGATGATAAAGATATCATTATGATTGGTCCAGGTACTGGTATAGCTCCTTTTAGAAGTTTTATTGCTCACAGAGATGCCACTGGGGCAGAAGGACGCAATTGGTTATTCTTTGGTGAGCAACATTTTGTAAAAGATTTTTACTATCAAACAGAAATACAAGAATGGTTATCTACGGGAGTATTAACTCACTTAGATACCGCCTTCTCCAGAGATCAAAAAAATAAAATATATGTTCAAGATCGATTAAAGGAACATTCCAAAGAAATATATGATTGGATTTCAAATGGAGCTTATCTTTATATCTGCGGGCAAAAAGACCCTATGAGTTTAGATGTTGATAAAACTTTAATCGAAATTATTGAAAAGGAAGCCAATATAAGTAAAGAAGATGCTATTGCATATCTAGATGATTTAGAATTAAATGGCCGATACCAAAAAGATGTTTATTAATACTCCCTAGCCTAAAAATATTAAGAATTATGAGTCAAGAAAAATTATCACCGATTGAAATAATCAAAGAAAAAAGTGACGGCTTAAGAGGAACTTTAAAAGAAAGCCTTGCAGATAACTATACAGGTACTATACGCCCGGACGATGAAGCATTAATTAAATTTCATGGAATGTACGCTCAAGACGATCGAGACCGTAGGGAAGAAAGGGCTGCAAAAAAACTAGAAAGGCTATTTTCATTTATGATTCGTCTTAGAATTCCAGGTGGTTTAATTTCCTCCAGCCAGTGGAAAGCTATTCATGATATTTCAGAAGAACACGGAACAGGAGTTTTAAAAATTACTACGCGCCAAACCATTCAGCTGCATGGTTTATTAAAAAATGAACTTAGAACTACCATTCAAGAATTTCTAATATCTAAATTAGATTCAATTGCGGCCTGTGGAGATGTAAATAGAAATGTCATTTGTAGTGCTCACCCTCAAGTTTCTCCGCTTTTTAAAGAAATTCATGCGTATGCTGATAAAATATCTACCTTGCTTCTTCCTAAAACTCAAGCCTATTATGAAATATGGATAGATGGCGACAAGGTTTATGAAAGATCTGCGGAGGAAGACCCACTATATAAAAAAACCTATTTACCTCGAAAATTTAAGGTCGCTATTGCTATACCTCCAACTAATGACATTGATGTATTTGCCAACGATTTAGGTTTAATAGCAATTGTTAAAGATGGAGTACTTAAAGGATTTAATCTATCCATTGGTGGTGGCATGGGTGCCACTCATGGAAATGCTGATACTTATCCTAGATTAGGGACTATTATAGGATTTCTGGACACTGAAGAAAAAATTATGAAAGCCGCTTATGAAATAGTCACTATCCAAAGAGATTTTGGCAATAGAAGCGATCGAAAGTTATCTAGATTAAAATATACCTTAGATCGTATGGGAGTTGATAATTTCATAAAAGAACTTGAAAAAAGAACAGGGTTTCCTCTACTTCCTGCAGAAGAATTCAAATTTACTGAACGAACCGATAGATTTGGTTGGCTAGAAAATGATAAAAATGAATGGTTTTATACCCTATTTGTTGAACATGGAGTTATTAAGCCTTATCAAAAAAGTTTTCTCCATGAAGTAGCTTTACTAAATATTTGCGATTATAGATTTACCTGCAACCAAAATTTAATTTTAGGCTCAATTTCTAAAGAAAACAAAACAAGGATTGAGCAGTTAATTCAAAAATATAAAGTCGAAGAACAAGATAGTAATTTACGCAAAAACTCAATGGCTTGTGTTGCTCTTCCAACCTGCTCTTTAGCCTTGGCTGAAAGTCAACGCTATCTACCTCATTTGGTAACTAAGATTGAATCTATTCTAAAAAAACATAATATAAAAAATGATGCTATCAGCATACGCATGACCGGATGTCCAAACGGGTGTGCTCGCCCATATATTGCTGAAATAGGCTTAGTAGGAACTGCCCTAGGTCAATACAACTTAAGACTAGGGGGAGATCGCTTAGGCGAAAGATTAAACCTACCTTACAAAGAACACCTTAACGAATCCGAAATTCTTTTGGAGCTTGATACTTTATTAGGACAATACGTAAAAGAAAAAGAAGAAGATACATTTGGGGATTATATATATAAAAAGTTTTATACTTCATAATTATATCATACACTGCTATTAAAATTTAATCTGCATGGATAATACTTTATTTCCAATATTCTTAAAAACGGAAACATTCCGCTTTCTTATAGTAGGAGGAGGTTATGTTGGTCTTGAAAAAACGGAAACCCTTTTAAGACAAAATCCGGCTATGAATATTAAAATTATAGCAATTGAAATTTCTGAAAAACTACATAAAATTTTAAGTAAAAATCCACATATAGAATGGGAAGAAAGAGCATTTGAAAAAGAAGACCTACAAAATATTAATTTTGTTATCGCTGCTACCGACGATACAAAATTCAATCAAGAACTAAAACATTTAGCCAATGAAAAAGGGATTTTAGTTAATGCGGCTGACCAACCTGCCCTGTGTGATTTTTATTTAGGTTCAATTGTTAATAAAGGATATTTAAAAATTGCTATATCCACCAATGGAAAATCTCCAGTTTTAGCTAGAAGGTTAAGAGAATATTTAGAAAAATCAATCCCTAAAAACGTTCATGAAACCATTGAAAATTTAAATACTTATCGGAATCAACAACAAGGAGATTTAAAATCTAAGTTGGAAGCCTTAAACAAAGCTACTTCTTTATTAAGCAACGATAATAAAGAGAAGCCAAAATCAAGAGTTAATTATAAACGGTTTGCTTTTGATATAACTTTTATATTTATGGCTACATTTATAGGCTATGGCTTATCTTCATTTATAACGATTGAAGAAGCTAAATCTTATTTGCAAGATATTCCTACCATTTTCTTTATAATGCTTGCCGTTGGCTTTTTTGCACAAATGGTTGATGGAGCAGTTGGTTTAGGTTACGGAATTACCTGTACCACTAGTATGATGTTATTTGGGGTAAGTCTGCCAACCATAAGTGGTAGCATTCATATTGCTGAAATGTTTTCCAGTGGTATTAGCGGATTTTCACATTATAAGTTTGGAAACGTTAATAAAAAACTGCTATTATGGCTAGCTGTTCCAGGATGTATTGGAGCTATTAGTGGCGCCATTTTACTTATTTATTTAGGCAATGAATATGAGTCCATTGCATACGGTGTACTCGCTATTTATACCATGATTATTGGAATTAGATTAATCTTTATAGCCTTGCAAAAAAAAATACTAAAGAAAAAAATTAAACATACAGGAATCCTAGGATTCGCAGGTGGATTTTTTGATGCTTTTGGAGGTGGAGGTTGGGGACCTATTGTAACCTCAACTCTTTTATCTAAAGGTAGAAGATCTAAATATGTAGTGGGAACCGTTAGCTTGGCAGAGTTTTTTATTACACTTTCTGCTTCTATTACTTTCTTTGCTTATTTAGGCGTTAAACATTGGTATATAGTTGCTGGATTAATCATTGGCGGAACCATTGCCGCACCTATAGCTGCTCGTCTTGCAGGGAAATTACCACAAAGAACAGCCATAATTGCTGTAGCTTTTTTAGTAATTATTTTCAGTCTTCGTATTTTATACAAGTTATTTTAAAAATATATTTAGAAAAAAATATAATAATAAAAAAACTCCCATTCATGCATATGAATGGGAGTTTTTTTATTTACTCATCTTTTTTAAAGAAACTATCTACAAATTCATATTTATCAAAAGGCTGAAGATCATTCATACCCTCACCTACTCCAATATATTTCACAGGAATTTTAAATTGATCAGAAATACCAATCACAACACCTCCTTTAGCTGTACCATCTAATTTTGTAATCGCTAAGGAAGTTACTTCAGTCGCTGCTGTAAATTGCTTGGCTTGCTCAAAAGCATTCTGACCTGTAGAGCCATCTAAAACTAATAAAATCTCATGTGGCGCTTCTGGAATTACTTTCTGCATAACTCTTTTAATTTTGGAAAGTTCATTCATTAAATTCACTTTGTTATGCAATCTACCGGCAGTATCAATCAAAACAATATCCGCATTTTGTGCTTTGGCTGATTGTACTGAATCAAAAGCTACAGAAGCAGGATCAGCTCCCATTCCTTGTTTTACTATAGGAACTCCTACTCTTTCAGACCAGATGACTAATTGATCAACCGCAGCTGCTCTAAAGGTATCTGCAGCACCTAAAACCACTTTCTTCCCTTGTTGTTTAAACTGATGAGCCAATTTTCCAATGGTTGTAGTTTTACCAACTCCATTCACACCAACTACCATAATAACATAAGGCTTATCACTTTCTGGAATTTCAAAAGTAGAATCAGAACTTTTATTTTCTGCCAAAAGCTTCATAATTTCTTCTCTTAAAATTTGATCAAGCTCTGAGGTACTCATAAATTTATCTTTGGCTACTCTATCTTCAATCATTTTAATGATTTTTACCGTAGTTTCAACTCCCACATCTGAAGATATCAAAATTTCTTCCAATTCGTCCAAAACCTCGTCATCAACCTTGCTTTTCCCAGCTACCGCTCTACCTATCTTATCAAAAAAAGAACGATTGGATTTTTCTAATCCTTTATCTAAAGTTTCTTTAGTTTCTTTTCCAAAAATTTTTTTAAACCAACTCATTTATTGTTATTATGTGTAAGTAAACAAAAATAAAAAAAATCATCCACATTATAACTAATGTGGATGATTTTAAAACCTTAAAAACCTATGTTATAAAAACTATTTTTGTTTTAGAAATGCATCAATATTATCTGCATTAACTATTTTTTCTTCAAAAACGTACGCTCCTGATTTTGGAGACTTAGTCATTTTGATAACTTTAGTCATCTTTTTAGATTCAGTTCGTAACGTAGCTACAACCTTCTTAGCCATATCTTAGAATTTTATTTTATTTCTTTATGTATCGTATACTTTTTTAATACTGGATTGAATTTTTTTAATTCAATTCTCTCAGGAGTGTTTTTTTTATTTTTAGTAGTAATATAACGAGAAACCCCTGGCATACCACTTTCTTTATGCTCTGTACACTCTAAAATAACCTGTACTCTATTTCCTTTCTTTGCCATTTTTTATATTTTTTAGTCTTTGATTAAACCTTCTTTTCTAGCTCTCGCCACGGCTTCTTCAATTCCTATTTTATCAATAATTCTTAAACCATGTGCAGATACTTTTAGAATAACCCAAGCATCTTCTGACGGTATGTAGAATTTTTTTTCCATCAAATTAATTTCAAAACGTCTTTTAGTTTTGTTATTCGCGTGCGACACATTATTACCAACCATTGCACGCTTTCCAGTTATTTGACAAATTCTAGCCATTATAATTTATATTCTAAGATATTTTCGATTTTTATTTGGACTGCAAATTAACAAATAATTTCTTAGTCTTACAACTTTTCTTTTTATTTTTTATATACAGTTAAAACTAAACTATTTAATTTTTCCTCTTCTCTTTAAATTAATCTTTTCTAAAAAAAGTTTAGCAACGGTGTAGGCTAATAAGATACCTGCAATTAAATAAGATATTCTAGAAATTAAATCTCCATATTTCACATAAAAGGTTAATTCTGAATTAAAATTAACGTCTCCTTTTAAAGAACCTTTTTTTAAATATGCCAGATCTTTAACGATATCTCCTCTTTGGTTTATAAAAGCAGAAATACCACTATTGGCTGATCTTGCAATGTCTCTTCTAGTTTCAATTGCTCTCAAACGTGCATAAGCAAGGAGTTGTCTATGCCCTTCAGAATCCCCCCACCAAGAATCATTCGTCATTACAAAAATTGCATTAGCTCCATTTTTTACAAATTCAGAAACATATTCTCCATAAATACTTTCATAGCATATAATTGGAGCAATTTTTAATCCACTATTTTTAAATACTTCAGGATGATCTTGAATGCCTAAACTTTCCATACTCCCCCCAAAATTCAGCATATAATTTCCTAGAATAGGTTTTAAATAATTTGCATAAGGAAACAACTCTACTCCTACTACTAATTTAGATTTATTATAATGTTGTATTTCTGGCTCTTGGTTAATTTGTATGGCTGAATTATAAAAATCAATCCATTGATTGTATTTTTCCACATACCGTGATGATGTAGTTTGTTGTTGGTTGTAATATTCAGCTAAGGATACTCCAGAAATAAAATTTATTTGCGGATGTTTATTCAGCCAAATTTTAATTCTATTTATATAAGGATCATCTTTAAATTCATTAATTAGAATTGAACCTCTTCCTGGAAAAGCAGTCTCAGGTGCAATTACAAATCGAGTGTTTGTAGTAATTTGTTTGTCTGCTAAGTTTAGTATATCGTTTAATATAACTTCTCCATTAAGTTCATATTTTTCCTCGTAAGGATCTAAATCGGGTTGAACTAAAATAACTTCTGTTCTGTCTTCTGATTTTTCTTTATAGGATTGATAAATTAAAAATGAAATTGCTAGAGGAACCCCAATTAACAAAATAGAATAAAACAAGGGCTTCCAAAGATATACTTTTTGATGAGTAACTTGGTAAGCTCTTATGTAATAAAATATGATTAAATTAACAATTAAAACCCATAAGGTTCCTCCGAAGGTACCGGTATATTCATACCATTGTATGGCTTGAGAAAAGTTTGCAAATGCATTTCCTAAATTTAGCCATGGCCAAGACATTTCCCAGCTTAAATGAAATTTTTCAAACCCTATCCATATCACTGGAAAAAAAAACATTCCATACCAAGTCCCTGCAACCTTCTTTACAAAATGGAAGAGCAAAAATGTTATGGACATTAATAAACTATTTGAAAACAAAGGAATTAGAAAGGCTACCCATGAATTTGAACCGTCTGGATTCTTGGCATAATGAAGCCATTGTGTAGCACCATAATTCCATATTAAAAACGAAATATAGGAAAATAAGAATATTTTTAAATATGTATGTTTTTCTTTTTTTAATGTAATTTCATGTTCCAATAATAATAGCGGCACAAATGCTACAAACAAAAGAAATGGGAACCCATAAGTGGGCCAAGATAAGGCTAACAAAAGCCCACACAATATGCATTTAATAAATCTTTTCATATTGTCACAAAAATAGTTATTTTTGGATTTAGTTTAATTATATCTTTTACATGAAAAATTTACTTTTGTTATTGTTTGTGATCTGTTTACTTTCGTGTAAAACTAAAGAACCGGTTGTAAATAATACGGCATATACCACTACTGTAGGAGAGTTAGTTACAGATTTACCTAGGAGCAGAAGCATTTATTCAAATACATTTACTTCTGATTCTGACACTATAATTAATCATGAAAATATAAAGGAGATTAATCATAGTCCTCTTTCAAACCTATCAAAGACAAAGACAACCATTTCAAACGAAAGCAAATCATTGCCTACCAACAATATATATTCCTTTGAAATTAAGAACTCTAAGGGTAAAAATTCTCCTAAGAAAAATAAGAAAAAAGATAAAGATACAATTGAAAATAATAAGCGAGAAAATGAAAATGTTATTAATGAAATTTCAAGCAATAATCATGAAAGTATAGGTATTGAAACTATTGCTGGAATTGAAGCTGTTGATATAAGCACTTCTAATGATTCATCAGATATTCAAAAAAACAATGAAAAAAATAAAAATTCTACTATTCAAATATTAGATATTTCAAAATTTTCTTGGGAAGCTGGAATTCGACTAACTCAAATTGTTGACATAAGAAGTTTGCAAGAATATAAATCTGGCCATATCTTTGATGCCATAAATATAGACATTAACAGTTCAAGCTTTGTTCATCTAATTCAAAATTTAGATAAAACCAGTCCTGTAGCACTTTATGGTAGATCTGAAATGGATGAGTTGAAAGCTGCAAAAATTCTTGAAAAGAAAGGTTTTTCTATTATTTATGTTTTAGAGGGAGGTATCCATGAATGGATAAAAGCTAAAAAAGAACTGTTTAAATAATTTATTTTATAATATAACTTTTCAATATATAAATATTTCTTTAAAAATTTTACTTATAATTTTTCTATAATTAAATCTACAGATAAGCCAAACGATAATAATTTTTTCTTAAAAAATACAACTATCACTATCGAATGTAATGCAGATGAATACTTATTAAATCCAGAAAAAACAGATGTTATTTCTGAACTGGAAAATTAAACCTATTTAAATTTTAAAAACTTTGTCTGATTTATGGATTCACAAACACAAATAAAATGTCCCAATTGTTCCACTGAAATTAATGTAAATGATTTGTTGAAACATCAACTGGAAGAATCAATAAAACAGGATTATAAAGAAAAACTATCAATTTTTCAAAAGGAAATTCAAAAGAAAAATCTTTTATTAGAAAAAGAAAAGGAGGAATTTGAAGCAAAAAAGAAAAAAGAAAACGAACTTTTCCAAGAAAGACTTAGTAAAATTACTAAAGAAAAAAGTTTAGAAATTGAAACCCATCTTAAACAAAAACTTGAAATTGAAAATCAGGAACGGATCTCTCTCTACGAGAAACAACTAAAAGAAAACTCAGAAAAACTACAAGGGCTTTACAAAATGGAAGCTGAAATTTCTAAACTTACTCGTGAAAAGGAAGAAATGAAGGTAATGATTGAAGCAGAAGCTCAAAAAAAATTGAATGAAGAAATTTCTGTTGAAAGAGAAAAAATAAGGAAGCAAGAAACTGAAAAAAATGAGCTTCGTATAAAAGAGCTACAAAAACAGCTGGAAGATCAAAAGAAATTAACTGAGGAGATGAAGCGTAAACAAGAACAAGGTTCCATGCAACTGCAAGGGGAAGTTCAAGAACTTGCTATGGAGGAATGGTTGTCTTTCAATTTCCCATTAGATACTATTGATGAAATAAAAAAAGGTGTTCGCGGAGCAGATTGCTTACAAATAGTTAACACCCGAGAACTACAAAACTGTGGATCAATTTATTACGAAAGTAAACGTACGAAGGAATTCCAAAACAATTGGATTGAAAAGTTCAAAAATGACATAAGAGAAAAAAAAGCAGATATTGGTGTTTTAGTTACTGAAGTTATGCCTTCAGACATGGAACGCATGGGCATGAAAGAGGGAATCTGGATTTGTACTTATGATGAATTTAAGGGGCTTAGTGCTGTATTAAGACATTCTATAGTTCAATTTAGTATTTTAAGACATTCTCAAGAAAATAAAGGAGACAAAATGGAAATGCTTTATGATTTCTTAACTGGTACAGATTTTAGACTTCGGATTGAAGGAATTGTTGAAGGTTTCAGTCAAATGCAAGAGGATCTTGCTAAGGAAAAGAGAGCTATGATGAACATTTGGACAAAAAGAGAAAAGCAGATAAATAAAGTAATTGAAAATACAATTGCTATGTATGGTTCTATAAAGGGGATTGCTGGAAATGCAATTCAAAAAATAAAGGCTCTTGAACTAGATACCAATGAAGAAATAGATTTTGAAGGTTAGAAAATCATAACCTTCTTTAATATTGCTCCCAACAACTAGAGTGTTTAAATTATAATGGATTAAATCTTCATGATATACCAAAATACTACTTAGTTTTGTGAAGATAATTGTGTTGTCTGCTAATACAATTAAACTTATATTTGTAAACTCTTCGGTATACTAACCCTTTAAAAATTTTAGGTTTATGGAAAAAAATATCTTTGAAGGAAATCTTATAGAAGATCTTCACCCTAATGATATTGCAGATCAACTTGAAGAATTATCTGAAAAAGACCGAATTTTAAACTTTTTTCTTCTCCCTCGCACCCAAAAAACAGAAGTATTTACTTATCTGGATCCTAAAGTTCAACAAGAGTTATTGGAAGGTTTAGGTAAAAAAGATATAGCAGATCTTTTGAATGGTATGGCGCCAGATGATAGAACTGAATTTTTTATTGATTTGCCGGATGATCTTATTAAAAGCACTATTAATTTATTAGATGAAAAGGAGCGTAAAACTGCACTACAATTACTAGGATACCCTGAAGATAGTGTAGGTCGTTTAATGACTCCTAATTATATACAGGCTAAAAAAAATTGGACGGTAGAATATACATTACAACATATAAAAAGATTTGGAAGAAAAGCGGAAACTTTAAATTTTATATATATTGTTGATGAACATGATAAATTGCTAGATGATATAAAAATTGGAAAGTTATTACTCGCAGATAGTGATACAAAAATTGAAGAACTTTGTGACGATAATTTTATTGCTCTTAAAAGCATGATGAACCAAGAGGAGGCCATTCATATCTTTGAAGACTATGATAGAACTGCGCTTCCCGTAATTTCAGACACAGGTATTCTTGTTGGAATTGTAACGGTTGATGATATTTTGGATATTGTTAAAGAAAGAGATACGGAAGATATTCAAAAATTTGGGGGTGTTGAAGCCCTAGATATTCCTTATAGAGATACCCCTTTGCTAACTCTTTTTCAAAAAAGAGCCGGTTGGTTAATCATTTTATTTTTAGGAGAAATGCTGACGGCTAGTGCTATGGTTCATTTTGAAGATGAATTAGAAAAGGCAGTTGTGTTAGCACTTTTTGTGCCTCTTATAATCTCAAGTGGAGGAAATTCAGGATCTCAAGCGGCAACGCTAATTATCCGTGCCATGGCACTAAAGGAAATAGGTCTTAAGGATTGGTGGTATGTTATGAAGAAAGAAATTTTTTCAGGCTTATTGCTAGGGCTTACCTTAGGTATAATTGGATTTACAAGAATTGTAATTTGGCAAGGGTTAAACTTTTACGATTACGGACCACACTGGATTTTAATTGGTAGCACTGTTGCATGTTCTCTCTTAGGTATTGTTCTTTGGGGCACTTTGTCTGGCTCTATGGTGCCGTTTATTTTAAGATTATTTAAACTTGATCCAGCAACCTCCTCAGCTCCATTTGTGGCTACATTGGTTGATGTTACAGGCTTAATTATATATTTTTCAATTGCATCTCTATTTTTAAAAGAAATTTTATTATAATTTATTACTCTATTTTTTTTAAATAGGTAAGACTGTAATTTGGCAATAATTCGGGATGTAAAACTTTGATTACATCTGCTAAAATTTTATCTGCAAAGATGTTACCCATTTCGTAGTAATCATTGGCTAAATTTGAATTTTCTTTATTATTAAAAGCATAAACATCATTGTTTTTGTATGCTTTAAATTGCTTATAATATAAATTGGAGTTTTCAATCTCTCTTTTATCTTTAAAATTACTAGCTCCTATCCAGTAATTAGCATTTTTAGCTTTTATAAATACTTCTTCAAAACTTAGCGGAATTGTTCCTGTCTTAGCAACATCTTCCCACAAGTATTTACCACCTGCATCTCTAAAAATTTGAGCAATAAAACTTTTACCGCCTGCCATATACCAAGAATCTCCGTACATAATATTAGTAAAGACTGTTGGTCTGTAACTAATATTTTGCGTTTTGTTTTTTAATTCATAATAATTTTTTTTAATATTATTATAAATACTATCAGCCCTAGCATTTTGATTAAATAAATATCCAAACAGTTTTAAATACTCCATTTTCCCTAAAGGATGTTGCTCATTAAACTCTTCAACGTAAAGAACTTTAATTCCCTGTTTAGCCAATTGATTTAGGATTTTTTCATGATTAGCATTTTGCGAAGTTATAATGATGTCAGGTTTTAGTTTGATGATTTTTTCATAATTTAAATTAGCATCATTGCCTATATCCAGAATACTCCCAGACTTTATTCCTTCAGAAATTTTAGAATTATAAAAATAATTGGGAGATGAAACTCCAACTATAGTATTGAACTCACCTAAAATATCTATATAAGCAGATGAGGAAGTATTGGTAATAATACATCTATTAATTTTGAATCCTTTAGGAAAATGGGTAATTTTATTTGCAGAATGAATCAGTATTTCTTCAGCTTCTGAATTTATATGGAAATTTTGCGCATATTCATTTTTTTTAACACCATGAATAAACTCACTTCCCTTTTCTCTTTTACAAGATATTGTAACTAATAAAAATAATATTAAATATAAATAATGACGCATAATTTTATTGAATTTAGAAGTTATTCAGGTATTTTATAACACTTAAAATTCATTTTAAAAATAATTATTAATTTTCAAATAATTAAATAATAAACTAAATATTAACCGAAACAAAAATTCACCCCCAAAAGACTTATTCTCTTTTCTCGAAAACCTACCTTTTTTAGGCTCTTACCAAGAGTTAGGTTTTACTCTCAAATTCCTCTGTAAAGGAATCCAAACAGCTCTTATTATGGATAACTCCTACCCCACATAAACATTAGGATATTTACAATATCTTACAGCTTTTACGCACTCTCATCCCGCATAGCGAATGGGAACTGCTGGATAAGTTAAATAAAATGGATTAAAACAAAAAAACCCGCTTATTAGCGGGGGTTTTTTTAATTGTTTTTAAAATTGAAATTCTCTTTCTCTCTATATTCATACCAATTATCAAAATTCATTAAATGCTCTATTGTTATCTCCTCTAGTCTGATACCTATCTTTGTATAATCTATAAAAATTATTGTCTTATTAAATTTAATAGCTACATTATAAAAATTTTTAATAATTAACTTTATTGATTCATATGAAATTTCCTTAAGCCCTACTACCATAATATCATTAACTTGTGTTTCTTTAAGAATAATATAAACCAGTTTATTGAAAAAATCTTCTATTTTGCTATTTTTTATATCATCTATTTCATATTTAACTAATAAATTTTCGTATACCTTTTCTTCAATATTAACATCTCCAATTTTTATATCTCTATGAAATAATCCCGTATTAATATATTTTTGGATATCATTATTTAATTTTTCAAGTAAAGAATATTCGGGATAGAATAAAACATATTCTCTATTTAATTTAATGTTAAAATCTCCATTTAATGCTTTTATTACCACTTTTTAATAAATTATTTGGTTGGAAGATCATAAGTTTTAAGATTATCAATTCTAGGATTTCTAGGAGTCCAATTACCTTTATTAATAAGTGAATCTACATATTTAAAATCCCCTGATTCTAATCCATATTTTAATGCTGCATTCATTTTATGATTGTCTTCATTTAAGTAATATTTACCATCAAACTTATATCCACCAGCACCAACTTCTTTATAAGATCCATTTTTCATTTGATTATAATATTTATCAACTATACTAGGATTAATTCCTTTTTGAGTACTATAAATTCCATTTTTTTGAGCCATATTTAATATTGACTCTTCACTAGAAGCAATAATACCAATACCTGTTGTTTTAACAGCCCCTGTTACTTTAAATTGCCCTGCAAACAATAATGCACTAGTAGCAGTCACACTCTCCCAATACTCTGCAGTACCCATCTTAGATACTAAAGAACTAAACTGGTCATTAATAGGAGTATTAAAAGTATTATAGGTCATTTCCCATAAATTTCTCATCCCTGCCATTTCAACATCCAAAATATTACCAAATTGACCTCTATAAGCTGATTGCCCATAATAACTTAATGTATTTGCCATTCCTATGAATCCATTCCATATATTTATGGCAGAGTTATTGGCAAATGTCCATGTATTCAATCCCCAGTTACTTCCATAATTACCTTTAGGTATGGATGATATCAACCAAAAACCTCCATCTACTCTTTTAAATTGATTCCCATCAGGATCTATATAAATTACAGGATTTTGTCTGCTAAATGAATAGGCTGCTAAATTGAAGGAATTCTGCACCCCTCCATCGTGATTTCCATCTAAATAATATCCATTAATTAATGGTGCATCCACACTCAACCACACGGATTCCCTTGGATTGTAGTACCTAGCCCCGTAATAGTATAATCCCGTCTCTGCTCCATTTTTTTACTTTCGCCTTCATCCTCCTTTACTCGCGCGTGCTTTCTC